>NZ_LFRE01000026.1:0-51180 GCF_001077515.1 Acinetobacter sp. VT 511
ATCTCGCTTCGTTCATCACCGTGTATCTCGTCGGTATGGGTGCATTATAGGGCAATTTCCTACACGTGCAAGTGCTTTTCACTGACACAAATCACGAGTGTACTATTTTTATGCACCAATATGGATCATTTTTATTCTATTATTCACATAACCACATGATTATAAAATAAAAATAACCTTAAAATATTTCTACATCATTTTTTACTTATTTTTGCGGGCTTGCTGTTTTAATGCTCACACTATTAATAATAACTGGTTTTAGTGGCACATTTTGATGCATTCCATAGTTGGCAGTCGTAACACCAGCAATTTTATCAACCACATCCATGCCTTTAGTTACTTTACCAAATACTGCATAACCCGCATTCATAGGAGAACGGTTCAAAAAGTTATTATCGACCAGGTTCACAAAGAACTGGGAACGGGCTGAATCTGGCTGATTCATACGGGCCATAGCTAAAGTGCCACGTGTATTGCTTAAACCATTATAAGATTCATTCTTAATAGTTGACTTATTATTTGGCTTTTCCACCATATTCGCATCAAAGCCGCCCCCCTGTACCATAAAACCTGGAATAACCCGGTGAAAAATGGTGCCTTTATAGAAGTTGTCTTTTACATAGTCTTCAAAGTTTTTGGCAGAGATCGGTGCTTTATCATTATAAAGCTCAATTTCGATATTCCCCATAGAAGTTTTCATTTCAATTATGGAATTGGCCGCCAGTGCTGGTAAAGCTAAAGCTGTTAAAGCTATTGCATATAATGGTTTTTTTAACATTTTTTAACTCATCTACTCAGAAGTAAGGGTTGAGAATCAAGCTATATTAATCTTTGATACCCATTAATGCATTACCCTAACCGACCAATTACAAGAGAATAAGAATGAACGTGCACCGTTTGCAGGAGAAAAATATTCATCAGTTTCCTCCCTGGCATTTACAGGGAGAGGGTTTTATTTTGAATTATTGGATTACACCGCACTTTATCCGTGAATCTCGGAATTTTGGAATTGCCCCTTCTCCGCTGGGTCGTGTTGTACAAGTTATGCTGGTACGTTATCACCATTCTCCTGTAGGTCCTTATGACGAGCTACTGATTATGGACCATCCTTTAATAAGTCGAAGACGTCTGTCTACTATTCCAAAGATTTATGTTTCTACGCATGAATCTATTGTTCACGGTCAACACTTATGGGGGATACCGAAGGAATACGCAGAATTTGAATGGCAGGAACAAGGACAGGAAGTAATTTGCCGAATCACTCATCAAGGGCAAAACATGACTGTTCGTCTGAAGAAATCTAAATCATCACGTTCCTTCTATTTAAATAGTCATCATCTTCCAACATCCATGTTAAAGATTCGACAAACCTGGAAATCGTCACATTATCAGTTTAGCCCGCAATTCCGAGGCTATCTATCCAAACTCGCTCAGGTAGAGTGGCAAAATACTCAATCAATTTTCCCGGATTTTTCCCGCGCTAAATATATACAAAGCTTTTATGTACCTAAATTCAATCTGGTCTTTCCTGAAGCCAAGGTACATAAAAAGTAAAAACTGGTGTTTCACGTGAAACACCTTAATTGAGATTTGATTTATTACTCTCTATACAGAGAGCTATTTTTAACTATGCTTATCCCAGAACTTACGGAAGTGTTTACTCATTTCAATTACATTCTTTTTGGCGCGTCTTGAAATACTGGTCAGATTAATAAAGCCATGCGTCTGATCGGTATAATCATGATAATGCACTTTCGTTCCATGCTGACGCAGCTTATGTGCATAAATAGCCCCTTCATCATGCAACACATCATGACCAGCAGTAATCAGATAAGCCGGCGGTAAATTTTTCAGGTTGCCATAGGTCGGTGAAATGAGTGGATCATCCAATGCAATTTCATGTCGTTCCACATAATGATAAGTCACCAGTTCGATATCACCATCAGTGAGTACCAGACCATCTTTATAAGCAAAATAGGAAGGATGACGGCTTTTAAAGTCCATGGCTGGATAAAGTAATAACTGAGCCTGAGGTACATAAACCTTGTCTGCACTGCGCTGAGCTACGACTGCTGCCAGATTGCCACCCGCACTGTCTCCTGCGACTGCAATGCGTTTTTTTAGAATTCTGAGCTGCTGGCTGTGTTGATGCGCCCATGCCAATGCATCTTCGCAAACTTGAACAATTTGTGAAGGATGATGTTCTGGCGCCAAAGGATAAGCGACACTTAATACTTGGGCATGCGCGTGTTGGGCCAACAAACGACAATATTCATCATGTGTATCCAAACTGCCAATCAGGAAGCCTCCGCCATGATAAAATATAATTAAAGGCAACTTTTTAGCTGGAGCCGGGTGATAGTGACGTGCTTGTACAATGCCACTATGCAAGGGTAACTGGATATCTTCAACCTGGCGAATAGCAGTCGGTTTGGATTTTAGCAATTGCATGCTCTGTTCAAAGAAAATACGTGACTGCGCGATATCTTCTCTGACTATTCCAGTTTTGCCCTGTTTTAACTGCACAGCCATCAGACATTTTATAAAGGGATCCAGTTCAGGATAGTGGTAAGGATAATCCAGACTTCTGACTATTCTTTCCTGAGCAATTTTAGGTAATCGGTCCAGCAGACGCGCTGCCACCCCTTGACCCTTCTCCATCATGGCTTGTAATTGCTGACTCGATATCACCATAGCTTCCCATCCTTATTCGCTTAATTCTTCATATTTTCTACATGATCAGGGTGTATTTTGACCATATTCTTATATAAGTGCCCACATCGACATACAAATTTAGGCAGATCAATAAGCTAATCTCATTTTATCCCCCTGTCATTGACAATTTAAGCTGCTGTTGAGGCATAAATTGTAGGATTGACCTTAACAAGGAGTGCTCACCTATGGCTAGAAAACTGATATTCGTATCAATTGCGACGAGCTTATTGGCTGTAGGTTGTGTCGCATTCCCTGAAGATGACTATTATGACGGACGTTATAATAGAGCTTATGACTATCGCTATGACCGCGATTACCGTTATGATCGGCAGCGTTGGGAATATGAACAGCAACGACGTTTACAGCAGGAACGTCGCCGAACTGAACTGGAACGTCAGCGACTAGAGCAACAGCGACGCCAGTTAAATGATCAACGTAGAAAACAGATTGAGTTGGATCACAGACGTCAGCAGGAACGCCAGCGTATTGAACAGCAACGCAAAAAAATCAGTAGCAGCCAAGCGGCTAGAAACCGAGCCGAGGCAGAGCGTAAAAAGCGTGGACAGCAGACAGATACACGTCGCCGAGCAGCTGAACAGCAGCAACGACGTAAAGCTGAACAGAACCGAAATGAACGTGTCAAACGCTGGCAGGAATCACGTCGCTAGAATAGTAAGATTAATCTAAAAAGTTGAAAGCGACTTAAACGGCCACTGATCCAGATAAGTTTCATCTATAAAAAAGCCCGATCTCGGGCTTTTTTTAATGTCTTTATGAACAGAAATAGATGTTAGATAGCTATTATAGAATAAAACCCCTGAAGCGTATTTCTTCAGGGGTTTTATAGGGTTGTGTTTAAACGAACATCCTCTCGTTTATATGCTTCTCAGCAAATTTTTAAGAACTTCCTGTTCTCGATAAATCAATATTAGGCTGATTCGAGTATCTAACAAAGTAGATATTGTCCTGAATCCTTGTAGGCTTTAATTTACAGCTTTTCTATAAGTGACTGATCACTAGAATGTGAGAAGAAAATTAATAAATTTTACGCAAAAAAAAAGCTTATCTAGAGAGGATAAGCTTGAAAAACACATTTCAAAATAAGAAGAAACTACAGCGATAGAATCTGAAACGAATAATACGAAGTTGATCATTTTTTGTGAAATACTTTATTGCTTAGTTATTAATCGCTTTTATGTCTAAAAAACAGTCAACATAAACATTCAGGCAAAAAAATAGCTGAGTCTTGGGGTATTCAGCTATAAAAGGGTAAAACGAATCAGGAACAGTAACCTAGTTCGGCTCTCTCCTTCTGAACCAGGTCACTGTTGATAAAGCTATGATGGTGCTTTTGATTTAATTTTTAAAACAGATAAATATTATTATTTATATCTAAAAATACGATTAAAAATTTTTCTGATTAAAAACATTATTTTAATGAATGATTTATTTTCTAAAAACTAATTTAAGTACTTATACATTCATCTCTCATCTAATTACTAAGATCAAAACTAACTAAAAATTCTGAGGTTTTTATCTTCAAAACAGAGAAATTGTCTGCTTTTTCTCATTTCAATCCAGTTTGGAACAACAGAAATACGGACTTTTGCAATAAATCTTAAAATTAATCACTCATTTCGCTTGAATTTTGAAGCCCAGCCCCGACTTCTTTATGTAATTAAGAACTTCCCAAATCATGGCAGTTCAGCATTCACACAGTTAGCACTGATACCGAAGGACTGTACATGTTTAAGAACCCATTTAAACGGAGTAAATCAATGGCGACTGAGCAAAACGATCAAGCTCAAGAACTTGAGCAAGAGCAAACGGAACAACAAACAGCTCAAGCTGAACCTGAACAAGCTGAAGTTACCGTTGAGTCTTTACAGGAACAAATCGCCCAGCTTGAAGGCGATTTAAAACTGGAAAAAGCACGTACTGCAAATGCCGTATATGAGGCACAAAAAAGTGTAGAACGCATTCAGCGCGAATCAGAAAAGCATAAAGATACTGTTTTGGAAAAGTTCTCTAAAGAGCTGTTAGAAACTGTAGATAACCTGGAACGTGCAATTCTCGCTGCGGGTGAAGAACAAGGCCCGTTACGGGAAGGCGTAGAACTAACTTTAAAAGGTTTACTGACAACATTAGAAAAATTTGGTGTGGTCGTAGTTGATACCGAGAATGGTTTTAATGCCGAGTTACATCAGGCAGTTGGTATTGCACCAGATGCCAAAGCCAATGAGATCGGTACAGTCTTGCAAAAAGGCTATGCCCTGAACGGCCGTTTATTACGTCCTGCAATGGTTATGGTTGGCGCTTAAGCTAAATAAATTCGGGAGTTTGTGAAATTTTTTCTAAAAATTTACTTGAAAAAAATTGAACGGCTCTCATATCCGATAACAAGTAAATCCCTTTTAATTTCCCTTTGATAAGGGAAACAATTTGGGAATAAAAGAATTTTTGAGGAAACATCCAAATGGCTAAAATCATTGGTATTGACTTAGGTACTACAAACTCATGTGTTGCAGTACTTGAAGGCGACAAAGTTAAAGTTATCGAAAACGCTGAAGGCGCACGTACAACTCCATCTATTATTGCGTACAAAGATGGTGAAATTCTGGTGGGTCAATCAGCTAAACGCCAAGCGGTAACGAATCCTAAAAATACATTATTCGCGATCAAACGTCTGATCGGTCGTCGTTATGAAGACCAGGCAGTACAAAAAGATATCGGTCTGGTTCCTTACAAAATCCTGAAAGCTGACAATGGCGATGCTTGGGTTGAAGTAAACGACAAGAAACTTGCACCACAACAGATCTCTGCAGAAGTTCTGAAAAAAATGAAGAAAACTGCAGAAGACTATCTGGGTGAAACAGTGACTGAAGCGGTGATTACTGTTCCTGCTTACTTCAATGATGCGCAACGTCAGGCTACTAAAGATGCAGGCCGAATTGCAGGCTTAGAAGTTAAACGTATCATCAACGAACCAACTGCTGCTGCACTTGCGTTCGGTATGGACAAGAAAGAAGGCGACCGTAAAGTTGCTGTATACGACTTGGGTGGTGGTACTTTCGACGTATCAATCATTGAAATTGCTGACCTTGATGGCGACCAGCAAATCGAAGTGTTATCTACCAACGGTGATACATTCCTGGGTGGTGAAGACTTCGATAACGCATTGATCGACTATCTGGTTGAAGAGTTCAAGAAAGAACAAAATGTGAATCTGAAAAACGATCCACTTGCGTTACAACGTCTGAAAGAAGCTGCTGAAAAAGCAAAAATCGAGCTTTCTTCTTCTAACGCAACTGAAATCAACCTTCCATACATCACTGCAGATGCGACTGGTCCTAAACACTTAGTGATCAATGTTACTCGTGCAAAACTTGAAGGTTTGGTTGCTGACCTGGTTGCGCGTACGATTGAGCCTTGCCGTATTGCACTTAAAGATGCTGGTCTTTCGACTTCTGACATCTCTGACGTAATTTTGGTAGGTGGTCAGTCTCGTATGCCACTTGTACAACAAAAAGTACAAGAATTCTTCGGTCGTGAGCCACGTAAAGACGTGAACCCGGACGAAGCAGTCGCAATAGGTGCTGCGATTCAAGGTGCGGTATTGTCTGGCGACAAAACTGACGTACTTCTGCTGGATGTAACGCCTTTAACACTTGGTATTGAAACCATGGGCGGCGTGTTGACTCCAATCATCGAGAAAAACACCACGATTCCTGCGAAAAAATCGCAAGTGTTCTCAACTGCTGCGGACAACCAGCCTGCTGTAGACATTTCGGTTTACCAAGGTGAACGTAAAATGGCGCAGCAAAACAAACTGTTGGGTAATTTCCAGTTAGGTGACATCCCACCAGCTCCACGTGGTGTGCCACAAATTGAAGTATCGTTCGACATCAACGCCGATGGTATCTTGAAAGTATCTGCGAAAGACAAGAGCACTGGTAAAGAGCAATCTATCCAGATCAAAGCAAACTCAGGTTTGTCTGATGCTGAAATCGAAGCAATGATCAAAGATGCTGAAGCGAATGCTGAAGAAGACCGTAAGTTTGAAGAGCTGGCTAAAGCACGTAACGAAGCGGATGCCCTGGTTTCTTCTGCTCAAAAAGCAGTGAAAGATCTTGGTGAACAAGTGACTGCTGACGAAAAAACTGCAATCGAAACTGCAGTGTCTGAGTTAGAAGCATCAACTAAAGAAAATGATGTAGAAGCGATCAAAGCGAAAACTGAAGCGCTGCAAAACATCATCATGCCGATCACGCAACGTGCTTATGAAGCAGCTCAAGGCCAAGGCGGTGCGCAAGGTTTTGATCCAAATGCTTTCCAGAGTGGTGAAGGTCAACAACAAAAAGCGGATGACGGCGTTGTAGATGCTGAGTTCACTGAAGTGAAAGATGATAAAAAATAATTTGTCAGCTTAAACTTAAAAAAAGACCGCGCGAAAGCGCGGTTTTTTTTATGCCTAGACTTGAAGGAATAAATGGAAAATTACCAAAATTGGATCATATTTTCAGGCAAAGCTGTTTAAGTTAAATCAAATATTAAAATATCCTGAACTTATGAAAATTCTTATTTTGTTGCCTTTACTCAGTTGCTTGAGCCTGACAGCCTGTAGCTTCGCTGTTTCAAATTCGCCCTCTCAAATCACTTCAACTCAATCTATTCAAGCTATTGTAAAGTTATTTGATCAGGCACAAAGCTCTGGCGTTTTAGTAATTCAACGGGGTCCACATCTACAAGTCTATGGCAATGAGTTGAGTCGTGCACATACCGAATATGTTCCTGCTTCAACCTTTAAAATGCTTAATGCTCTGATTGGCCTGCAACATGGTAAAGCTACGACCAATGAAATTTTTAAATGGGATCGCAAGAAGCGCAGTTTTGCAGCCTGGGAAAAAGACATGACTCTCGGCCAAGCCATGCAAGCTTCTGCTGTACCGGTCTATCAGGAACTGGCACGTCGCATTGGTCTGGAATTAATGCAACAGGAAGTGCAACGCATCCAATTTGGTAATCAGCAGATTGGTCAGCATATCGACAACTTCTGGTTGGTCGGACCTTTGAAAGTTACTCCAAAACAGGAAGTCAAATTTGCCTCTGCGCTTGCTCAAGAGCAACTTGCCTTTGATCCTCGGTTTCAGCAGCAAGTTAAAACCATGTTACTGTTACAGGAGCGACAAGCTTATCGACTATATGCCAAATCTGGTTGGGGTATGGATGTGGAGCCGCAAGTCGGCTGGCTCACCGGCTGGATCGAAACACCTCAGGACGAAATTGTGGCATTTTCACTGAATATGCAGATGCAAAGTAATATGGATCCGGCGATCCGCCTTAAAATTTTGCAGCAGGCCTTGGCCGAATTAGGGCTTTATCCCAAAGCTGAAGGGTAACGTAAATAGGCATGGGAAAAATACCAAATTTAAGCTATATTTTTAAAAATAAATATTTAAATAAAAAATATGCGTCTTTTGCTCTGTCTAGTCGTAGTGGTATTACTAGTTGCAGGTTTTCTGCATCTACAGACCCAGTCTCATCCGCAGCTAAAATTCAACTCTCTGACTGACCGACTCACCCATCCTTTTGATACGCGCTTACGCTTTAAGGTGGATCAGGTCAACCCGGGTTTTGGACTAACTCGTGAAGAAGTGATTCAACTGGCACAAGAAGCTATTGAAATCTGGCATCGTGGTACTGGCCGTGATGACCTGATGGTCTATGATGAAAATGCGCAGCTCAGCATTAAGCTGATTTATGATCACCGCCAGCAGGAATATGACGCGCTGAAAAAAACCACACAGAAATTACTTCGCGATGAAGCCCAATATCAACGTCAGGCAGAAAACCTGACTGCTTCCCGAAATCATCTGGATCAGCAACAGCGTCAGCTGTTAGAGCAGCGCAATCTGCTACAACTCCAGTTCGAGCAACTCATGCTACGGCGCAATCAGCCAGGACTTTCTGCTCATCAACGTCAGCAGTTGCAACAGGAATTTAACGAGCTTCAATTCAGGTCAGAACGTTTCCAGCGTGAAGCGGAATATCTGCAGCAACAACAATTATCTTTTAATACTCAGGTTTCTGCCTACCAAAGCAGTGTTCAGTCTCACCACAATAATATTAATCAGGCACAGCAGCGCTTTCCGCCACGCCAGTTCCATAAAGGGATTTTTAAAGGTGATGAAATCCATATCTATCAGTTTGATGCGCAAGATGACTTGCGTCTAACACTGGCACATGAGCTGGGTCATGCCTTGGGTTTATTGCATCATGGCGATCCTGAAGCACTGATGTATCCGGTACTGGGTGAACAGAAGCTGGAAAATTTTGAACTGCGCCCGGCAGACAAGACTTTGCTGTATACACGCAAATCTTAAGCGATCTAATCCCTTATAATTTTTATGTCTTTATTATCTTTTTGAACGACCATAGTTGATGATTTCATGTTATTGTGAGCATCTATCATTCACTAAAGCCCTCTGTGGAGATCGGCATGAGTTATTACCATATCCTGATTGAAGCTAATGATCATATCAGCACAATTGATGAAACTCGTGATATCGAAATCTTTGATATTGTAGAACTTCAGCCTTATTTACATGCGATTTTGCTCCCTTATTTCAATGAGCAGCTGATTGAACTTGAGGATGAAAATATTGCCTATCAAGACATTCTACATTTGCAAGTAAAACAGACTCTATTGCCGATCAATGACCTGATTGAAGAAGAACAAAAGCTGTTACCAAGTGATACCGACATTACTATCACAGCTTATGAGATTTTTAATAATCGTGAGCTGAGTCAGGATGTGACAACCGTGATCTTTGACCTGCTTGAGGCGGTGAAACTTGAGGCTTAACTATAAAAATAGCGTATAAAAAAGTCCTCATGATGAGGACTTTTTGATTTCTATGGCCTAAATCTCAAATCATGTTTAGATCGAGAAAGATGAACCACAGCCACATGTAGTCGTAGCATTCGGGTTTTGTACCACAAAGCGTGAACCTTCCAGCCCTTCAATATAGTCAACGACTGAACCTACTAAATACTGGTAGCTAAGTGAGTCGACCAGCATCTTCACATCGCCGTTAATAAATTCTGCATCATCTTCATTCTGGCTTTCAGCAAAGTTGAAGCCATAAGAGAAACCTGAACAGCCGCCACCAGTCACATAGACACGCAGCATAAGATCTTGGTTACCTTCACTGTCACGCAATTGGCGTACTTTATTGGCAGCATTGTCAGTCAGCACAAGTGCTTGAGCATTCATGATGGATTCCTCTGTTCGGTTCGGACATCTTTAAAAAGAAAAGACCATATTTCAAGTATAGCATACTCAATATATGGTCAGTCTTTGTAAATTAAAGCTTAATCAGAGTAAATTTATCAGGATTGTTTATAATTTTCATCCTGTAGTGCACACTCAAAGTTTTTCGGGTCCTGCTTACAGCGGAACTGCCATAACAGCTTCATCATACGTTTGTCATAAATACCGCGCTTCGTCAGATCAATCCGCGCTTCACGCATCATTTTCTGATAACCGGGTTTGTCTGCTGCTGGAATATCCATCCAGTATTTAGAGGGAATATCAGCTTTCATTTTACCTAAAATTCCGAAAGCGCGTGGCAACTCCCCTTTCACCCATTCACGTGATTTTTGCCCAAAACCTGCCGGGAATTTATCTGGACGGATAATGATATTACCTGTCACCTGTAAAATCGGATAATTCACAATCGCACCTTTGCTACCTAGACCTTTATGCAATTCTAAGGGTTTGAATACGGCAGCAGGTGCGCCAATGATATCAACCTGACCATTGTTAAACTTGGCACCGAAGTTGGTGACATCAGCGCTGACCGCCTGTGCACCTACCTGTTGCACCATGATTTTTTGCGCTTCGTCATAATCCAGCACAGCAATTTTTTTGCCTGCTGCTTTAGCTACGGTATTAATACTGCGGTCATTGACCAGCAGGAAAGCATCACCCACTGGAATGACTCCGGCGACTTCATATTTGCCTTGTAACATATGTTTGGCAAAAGTCTTGCTTGCCAGTCCTTGCATTACTTTAACCGCCAGATTCAGATCTGGGATCGCACCAATAGCATCCAGTGAACCGGTAAAATTATTGAACTGGCGTCCGCGCATCCCCGTGACGCTAATACCATCACATTTTCCGGCTTTAAAGTCTTCTGCAACCACAGCTTCATTAGTATTTACCCGCAGCTCAATATTTGCACCCCAGTTTTTTGCAGCCAGCTGATAATCTTTCATCACAGCGTACACATCGCCATTCTTACCGACCAAATCAAATACACAGATGATTTGCTTCGCCTGTACTGTACCGGACGCTGCGACCATGCCTGTACCAAGTGCGAACACCTTCAACCAAGTTTTCATATTTTATTCCTTAAAAAATTGTTTTTGTTTTCTCAGGACTGCTGCATATCATTGTTTTTATGAGAAAGATGACAGCATGACTGATATTCATTCTAATCATTTTCAAGTCGCAGGCAATGGCAAAGTTGCCTGCCTTAACATAAAGAAAGCCTGGAATTTTCCAGGCTTTTTTCCTTTTAAAATCAGTTTATTCACCCGGCAGTGAACATTCGAAGTTTGCCTTATCGACAGAACAACGGGCACGTTTCAGTACACTCATCATAGAAGCATCATAAATTCCCCGCTTGGTCATATCCATACGGCCGTCACGAAGCATTTTTTGATATTTGGTCTTGTCTTCTGCACTCAGGTTCATTTTATATTTGGCTGGAATACCGGCTTCTAAACGGTTAATCATCGCCATGCTCTTTGGCAAGTTCTTAACAAACCAATCACGTGATTTCTGTCCAAAACCTGCCGGGAAGCTTTCAGGACGGATCACAAAGTCTGAAGTGACATGCAGCACCGGGAAGTTAAACATCGCGCCACTATTGCCCAAGCCTTTATAGATTTCTAGCGGCTTATAAGCATAAGCAGGTGCACCTACCATATCTACCTGACCATTATTAAACTTGGCCACAAAGTTGGATACATCAGACACGACTGCCTGGGCACCTACACGCTGCACCATGATTTTTTGTGCATCGTCATAGCCCAGTACAGCAAACTTTTTACCGGCGGCTTTTTCAATCGAGTTGATGTTTTTGTCACGCACAAAGATAAAAGCCGAGCCCAGTGGTGCAATACCGGCAATTTCATATTTTTTGCCGCCTAAATTACTGACCATCTTGGCAGCATTACGTTTATCCAAAGCAAAGGTAATGGCACGCTGTGCAATCGCATTGCTTGGCACGCCGCCTAGCGCATCAATAGAGCCAGCAAATTTATTGTATTGACGTGCACGCATCGCCGTCATAAATACGCCGTCACATTTACCTGCTTTAAAATCATTATCTGCAACTGCTTCATCCTGACGGGCAATCAGATTAATTTCTGCCCCCCATGATTTTGCTGCCAGTGCCCATTCCTGAGCCATCTGGAAAGACTCACCAGATTTGCCCAGTAAGTCGAAAACACAGATATCGACTTTTTTCGCTTGTGCTGTACCTGCGAAACTAACGGCAGAAAACGCCGCCAATGCTAGAAGTGTTTTTTTCATTCTAATAATCCTTGCAAAATCTTGTTCTTCGATGGAGTTTCCATACTTGTGACAAATATTAGCAAGTTTCTTTAAAAAAAATAGAGTATTTACTCCATTATATTTAGGGAGTTTGTCCCCTATTATCAAAATGTGTCCCGTATTCACATTTTAGATATAAGGAAGTCCATAGATATCAATTTTTTAGCAATTTATTTAAAATCCTAAAAACTTACATTTTTTTAATTCAATTTACAAACAAATACATTAGAGCACTATTCTCCGCCTAATGAGCATTCAAAATTGGTACGTTCTACCGTACAACGCGCACGTTTCAATACCCGCATCATATTTGGGTCATAGATGCCCTGATTAGTCAGATCAATCCGGCCATCTCGGAGAATTTTCTGGTAACTGGTATAGTCCTCACGACTTAAATTTAGCGTATATTTAGCTGGAATTTCTGCTTCCATACGTTTAACAGTAGCAATGGTTTTCGGTAACTGTTTAATGAACCAGGCACGTGATTGTGCTGCAAACTTGTCCGGAAATTTATTTGGCCGAATAATTAAATCTGCCGTCACATTTACTACAGGAAACTTGATCATTGCACCTTTACTCCCCAAGCCCTTAGACAGTTCTAGCGGCTTAAAAGCATAAGCAGGGGCAGCCACAATATCGACTTCGCCCTGATTAAAACGGCGAATAAAATTAGAAATTTCCGACATAACTGGCACAGCTTCAATCCTGTTTACCATGACTTTTTGTGCATAGTCATAATGCAAAACTGCAAATTTCTTATCTTTAACCTGTTCAATCTTGTTTATGGCACGATCCCGTACAAAAATATATGCCGTACCAATTTGCACAATTCCGGCAACTTCATACTTGTCTTTGCCAATGGGTAGACACCAGACGTTTGGCATTACGCTGATCTAGTACATAGCTAATGGCTTTCATGGCGATATCATTGCTAGGCACACCACCAATAGCATCAATTGAACCGGCAAATTTGTTATAGGCCCGGGCACGCATGGAGGTCATAAACAGTCCATCACATTTGCCTGCTTTAAAGTCCTGATCGACTTTGGCTTCATCCTGATAAGCAAGCAGTTGTACTTCAGTCCCCCATTGCTTGCTCACTAACTGCCATTCTTCTAGTAACTTGTAAGATTCACCAGATTTGCCCAATAAATCAAAGACGCAGATATCTACCTCGGCAAAACTCATATTTGAGGCAAGTACAGTCAAGGCTGCTAAAATCAAAGATCCTTTTTTCATTTTGCTCTACTCTATTTATTCTTGGTTATTTTTTACTGAAATTTATATTTCAATATCATCTTGTTTGTCATTAAAAATACCTGTTCTATTTAAACATAGATTCAAAAATATGAATCTATGTTATGGATGAAGTGCAGGATCCTGTGAATTCTCCAGCAAGATTTTTTTATTTTGATGGGCTTTCCTTTAGAATAGCGCCATTCTTCTTGTCGAATGTCAGTACAGTTCCATGATTCAGTTAGATCAGTTAACCATACGCCGCGGTGGACGCATCCTTTTCCAGAAAGCCTCCATGCAATTGCATCCTGGATGGAAAATTGGCCTGACCGGTGTCAATGGAGCCGGCAAGTCGACCCTATTTTCAGCACTCTTGGGTGGGATTGAGTCTGACAGTGGTTCCCTGACCCGTCCTGCAGTCTGGACTGTGGCGCATATGGCCCAGGAAATCAAAGCCTTGAATATGAAGGCGATTGATTTTGTCCTGTCCGGTGATGAGGAATACTGGGATATCCAACAAAAGCTGAATCATCCTGAACAGCTGGATGATGCTGAACTGGCACGCCTATATGGCCGCTTTGACGAAATTTCCGGTTATGTGGCACCCTCTAAGGCTTCACAGCTGATGGCAGGTTTGGGCTTTATGGATTATCAATCCGAGCTGGATGTTGCCAGTTTTTCGGGGGGATGGCGTATGCGTCTGAATCTGGCGCGTACCTTGATGAGCCGTTCTGATCTGTTATTACTGGATGAACCGACCAACCATTTAGATTTAGATGCGATTCTTTGGCTAGAAGATTGGCTCAAAGCCTATGAAGGCACCTTGGTCCTGATTTCACATGACCGCGATTTCCTGGATGCCATTACCGATCATATTTTACATATCGAAAATCAGGAACTGACACTTTATACCGGTAATTACTCGACTTTTGAGCGTACCCGTAGCGAACGTCTGGCACAGCAGCAACAAGCCTATGAAAAGCAGCTTGAAGTGCGTGCCCATCTGCAAAAATTTATTGACCGTTTTAAGGCTAAAGCCACCAAGGCAAAACAGGCCCAGAGCCGAATCAAGCAGCTGGAGCGTATGCAGGAACTCTCCGTTGCGCATGTAGATACGCCGTTTACTTTCAGCTTCCGTGAACCCACCAAAATGAGTTCACCATTACTACAGCTGGAAAATGCCGATATCGGTTATGGCGACAAGCTGATTGTGCGTAATGTTACCCTGCAAATTACTCCCAATAGCCGTATTGGTCTGCTGGGGATGAATGGTGCTGGTAAATCGACTTTGATTAAATCTCTTGTCGGTGATTTAGCTTTAATTAAAGGTCTTCGTAAAGACTCTGAATTGTTAAATATTGGCTACTTTGCCCAGCACCAGATGGATGCACTGGATGGCAGCGCCAGTCCGATGTTGCAGCTGGCACGTATTGCTGACCCTAAAATCAGTGAGGCCAGCTTGCGTTCTTTCCTCGGCAGCTTCGGCTTTAGCGGCGAACGCATGGATACACCAAGTGAAAGTTTCTCGGGCGGTGAACGCGCCCGTTTAGCACTTGCATTAATCGTATGGCAACGTCCAAACGTGCTGATTCTGGATGAACCAACCAACCATCTGGACCTGGATATGCGTCATGCTTTAACGATGGCACTACAAGATTTCGAGGGTGCTGTCGTGCTGGTTTCGCATGAACGTCAGCTGATCGCCAGTGTCTGTGATGAGCTGCTGTTAGTTCATAACGGCAAATGTACTGAATTTGATGGCGATCTGGTGGCTTATGCCGAGTGGTTACGTCAGGCACGTGCAGAATTATTAAAAAATGCGCCTAAAACTGCTGAAGTGGTGAAAACACAGCAAGCTGAAGCGAAACCTGTACCAAGTAAAATGGATAAAGAAGCCCAACGCAAGGAAGCTGCTCGCCAACGTGAGCAGACTCGGCCGATTCGCAAAAATATTGAAAAATGTGAAAGCCAGATCGGAAAGTTGCAGCCAAAACTCGCTGCAATTGAAGAAAAGCTGGCAGATACTGGTCTGTATGATGCAGCGCGTAAGGATGAATTGCTTAAGCTCATGAATGAGCAGACTGAACTGAAAGCACAACTGGAAACTGCTGAAGAACAGATGCTGGAACTGATGATGGAATTAGAAGAACTGGAACAGTCTTTCCAGGAAAGTTAATTTTAATATTCATTTAAAGCTTCAAGGATCAGTAACTACAGTTACTGATCCTTTTTTTTATGGGTTTATATTTTCTCTGCTATTAGTAAATCTTTTCTCTTACCTATTTTCCTACACTTCTCAGCTTTGTTAATCATTTACTCGATTTTTGACATATTTTGTAGTGAATTACGCAAGTACTATATAAGTTTATTTTTTAAACACTCGGCTTCCTTATTTCATACATTAATTTACAGCTTTAGGTCAGGTTATAAGGCTCTAATAAAAAGGCTTTTTAATAATCAGCAGCCTTATTTGAGACTATTTATGTTGAACTAGAGAGGAAATCCGCATGCGTGCTCTTACCTATCATGGTGCTCGGGATGTACGAGTTGAATCTGTTCCAGATCCAGTGATTCAGGAACCAGATGACGTTATTTTAAGGGTGACAGCCACCGCTATCTGTGGCTCAGATCTACATCTATACCGGGGTAAAATCCCGGCCACTGAAGACGGTGATATTTTCGGCCATGAATTTATGGGAGTTGTAGAAGAAGTCGGCCCTGCAGTGACAGAAGTCAAAAAAGGTGACCGGGTGATCATTCCCTTTGTCATTGCATGCGGTCACTGTTTTTTCTGTGAACATGAACTCATGGCTGCCTGTGAAAATACCAATACGGGTCGTGGTGCGATCCTGAATAAAAAACAGATTCCACCAGGAGCGGCCTTGTTTGGCTTTAGCCATCTGTATGGTGGTGTTCCGGGTGGTCAGGCTGAATATGTGCGAATTCCCAAAGGCAATGTCGGACCGTTTAAGGTTCCCGGGTCCCTACCTGATGAAAAGGTATTATTCCTGACCGATATTTTGCCAACAGCTTGGCAGGCGGTAACCAATGCTCAAGTCACCCATGGTTCTACAGTGGCGATTTATGGTGCAGGTCCAGTCGGTCTGTTATCTGCAGCTTGTGCACGAATGCTCGGTGCCGAACAGATCTTCATGGTAGACCATCACCCTTATCGCTTGCGATTTGCTCATCAAACCTATGGGGTCATTCCGGTCAACTTTGATGAAGTCGATGCAGCTGAATTTATTATTCAAAATACAGCAGGTTATCGTGGTGTTGACGCGGTTATTGATGCCGTTGGTTTCGAAGCCAAAGGTAGTGTTCTGGAAACCGTAATGACCAACCTGAAATTAGAAGGTTCGAGTGGTTCAGCGCTCAGACAATGTATTGCAGCAGTCCGACGCGGCGGTGTGGTGAGTGTACCGGGGGTTTATGCCGGTCCAATTCATGGCTTCCTGTTTGGTGATGCCTTTGACAAAGGTTTGACTTTTAAAATGGGACAAACCCATGTGCATAAATACTTGCCGCAGTTGCTCGAACATATTGAAAATGGAGATCTGTCTCCAGATGTGATTATTACCCATCGCATGAAACTGGAAGATGCTGCGGAAGGTTACCGTATTTTTGATAAGAAGGAAGAAGACTGTCGTAAAGTCATTCTGACACCGTAAATGTACTAAAAAAATAAAAAGCGCCTTCTAGGCGCTTTTTATTCTTTAATCAAGACAGATCAAATCACCTGTTTTTATTTTTCAATTTTCTTCATCAAAAACTCTGTTTAACAGAAGTTATTTAATTTTTACTTCTCTTTTTAACTTGTAGAAAATAGCTCAGACAAGTCCGAACATAAATACTGATCTAGAAAAGCAACCCAAAGAATAAACCAGTAACAACCATATTTAACCCAATGATTTTAAAAATAAAATTAAATTTAACTTGATTATTAAAATAATTATGTAGTTTAACTACACCTAGATTTTCCAAGTAAAAATATGTTCCACGCCAACTATTAAATAAAACTACATTAACCATATAAGCGGTTATTTTATATAATATCTATTTTAATTTTCTATAAAAAGAGCAGGCAAACTAATCTATTTTGGACAGTTTTGGCTTAAACGCAGAAATCCTGCATAAGCTGCTAATTTAAATTTAAAACGTTATTTTAAATTTAAAAATATTTACCCACAAGTCACCAGAGAATAAATTTGAATTTAAAATAAGAGCTGATTTAAAGTAAATCTATTGTGGATAAATACTATCTTATTCACATAAATAAATATGGATAACTTTGGAGTTATCCACACTATTGCTCAAGCTTTGAACTTATTTAGGAATGGGACTATTCACACATATTTTGATTTATTAATTACTTTATTTTTATAACTTTGTTAAGCGGTTGAAAATCTAGGATTTTAGAAATCGAAGTTCAATGATTTTCCATTCGTTTTCATAGCGCCATAATTCCTGAATACGATGTTTATCTTTAGCTAAACCAGTCACCACACAACATTCCGTCTGATTCGCATTATATTCGTAATCTTCATATTCTACTTCAGGCTTATGCGGTTTCCAGACCCCATTCTTGACCGCATGCGCAATTCTGTCATAACGGACATAACTGGTTTCTACACGGTTTTTCTGCTCAAACACCACCTTAAAGTCTTCATGCTCATACTGACGCAGAACCTCATAATGACCGGTATAGAATGCATTGGCCCAAATTTTACGAACTTCTTCAAGCTGGCTATCCATGGATAAACCTCTTTATTGCTATAGGCTGGCCCAGATCAGACAAATACTGCGAATAAAAAAATCACCAGATAGGGTGCCAGAATCACTGATCAGCTGCTGAATATACTAACCAGTTAAAATGACATTAGCATAAATTGATCACAAAAAAAGCACCCCGAAAGGTGCTTTTTTAAGTGTATTGTGTATCAGTTATGCATCGATATCTGCGTTTAGAGCATTCTCTTCAATGAAGGCACGGCGTGGTTCTACGTCGTCACCCATCAAGCAAGAGAACATACGATCTGCTTCAATCGCATCCTGTACCGTTACCTGTAGCATGTTACGGTTTTCTGGATCCATGGTGGTTTCCCACAGCTGATCCGCATTCATCTCACCCAGACCTTTATAACGCTGGATCATCATGCCGCGACGTGAGTCTTGCAGGATGTGCTGCCATACTTCATGGAAGCTATTCACCAGAATCTTGCGCTCACCTTTTTGTAGGTAAGCACCCTCTTCGAGTAACGTGAACCAGCTCTTCGAGTTCTTCAATAAACGTGCATATTCACTTGAACCCAACAGACCTGAATCAAGCAGATAAACATGTGGCAAGTTATGGATATAAATCGTGATACGTGGCAGATAAGTCACAGACTTGTTGCCTTCTGCATCTTCCTTCTCGAAAGTTTCAATACCCAGCTCAGGACGCAAGCTTGGTTGCTTGTCTTCGATGTGTTGACGCAACTGCATTGCCCAGTTTTCCACATAATCCAGATCATTTGCCTGATCCAGTTTAAATGCTTCAAGCGCCAACAGACCATCCAGCAATGTTGCAGGATAACGTAGCGTCAAACGATTCAAGCTTTTTTGCGAGGTCTGGTAATCTGCAATCACATTTGCCAGTGCATCACCACGAATAGCAGGTGCATCCGCACTGATGTGCAGTTCAAGTTCATCAATCGCATTCGAAATCAGGTAAGTTTCCAGCGCATCATTATCCTTAATGTACTGTTCCTGCTTACCTTTTTTCAGCTTGTACAGCGGTGGCTGTGCAATATAAATATGACCACGTTCAACCAGTTCCGGCATTTGACGGAAGAAGAAGGTCAACAGCAAGGTACGGATGTGCGAACCATCCACGTCAGCATCGGTCATGATGATGATTTTGTGATAACGCAACTTGTCCGGATTATATTCCTCACGACCAATACCACAGCCCAGTGCAGTAATCAGTGTCCCCACTTCAGCCGATGAAATCATACGGTCGAAACGTGCACGTTCCACGTTCAGGATTTTACCTTTCAGTGGCAAGATTGCCTGCATCTTACGGTTACGACCCTGTTTCGCAGAACCACCCGCCGAGTCACCCTCGACCAGGTACAGTTCAGACAATGCTGGATCTTTTTCCTGACAGTCTGCCAGTTTACCTGGAAGACCGGCAATGTCTAACGCACTCTTACGACGTGTCATTTCACGTGCTTTACGCGCTGCATCCCGGGCACGTGCGGCATCTATGATTTTACCCGCGATTGATTTCGCTGCTTGCGGATTCTCTAACAAGTACTCTGAGAATGACTTATTCATGGCCTGTTCGACCGCAGTTTTTACTTCGCTCGACACCAGCTTTTCTTTGGTCTGTGATGAGAATTTCGGATCCGGTACTTTCACCGATACAATCGCAGTCAAGCCTTCACGTGCATCATCACCAGATACTGCAACTTTTTCTTTTTTCAGAATATTTTCACTGTCCATATAGTTATTTAAACCACGGGTCAGTGCAGCACGGAAACCGGCTAAATGCGTACCACCATCCTTTTGCGGGATGTTGTTGGTAAAGCAGCGTACATTTTCCTGATAAGAATCATTCCATTGCAATGCCACTTCTACCCCGATCCCGTTCTCCGCCATCGTAGTAAAATGGAAGATATCATTCAGGTGAGTTTTGCCCTCATTGATATATTTTACAAATTCGGACAGACCACCTTCATAATCAAAGATGTGCTCGGCATTAATGCGTTCATCACGCAGTACGATACGCACACCGGCATTTAGGAATGACAATTCACGTAAACGGCGCGCCAGAATATCGACATTGAAAATGGTCTGACTAAAGGTTTCAGCACTTGGCCAGAAACGTACACGGGTACCGGTTCGGTCTGTATCACCAATGACTTTTAACGGGTACTGTGAATCGCCATGGCGGTATTCCTGCTGATGAATATGACCAGCACGATGAATGGTCAGTTCCAGTTTTTCTGACAGGGCATTTACAACCGAAACACCTACCCCGTGCAGACCACCAGAGACCTTATAGCTGTTGTCATCAAACTTACCGCCGGCATGTAGAATAGTCAGAATTACTTCTGCTGCAGACACACCTTCTTCAGGATGAATATCAGTTGGAATACCACGGCCGTTATCTGATACTGACACCGATTCATCTTCATGAATAGTCACTAAAATTTCATCACAGTGACCTGCCAGTGCCTCGTCAATCGAGTTGTCGACCACCTCGAAAACCATGTGGTGTAAGCCTGTACCGTCGTCTGTATCACCAATGTACATGCCCGGACGCTTACGCACAGCGTCTAAACCACGTAATACCTTGATGCTAGAGGAATCATAAGCCTTTTCAATGGTTTGTTCTGGTTGAGAAGCAGCTTGATCTTCTGAACTCATGGTTTCTCCCTAGTGAAAAATAGGTCTATCCAAAGATGGGTAAAACTTTAAAATACTATTGCACAACAACCTGAACGATACCGTTTTCAACATTGAATAACTGATATGAGATAGACAAATCATGTAAATGCTTTTGTACTGATTCGTGGTCTAAAGTGGTAATAAAAACTTGACTACCAAGTTGGCTCAATCGCTCAATTAAACGTTGTTGGGCGGTTAAATCTAATTCTGCTGTCAGATCATCTAATAATACCACAGTTTCCTTATTACAAGAATGTAGCATTGCAATTTGAGACAGTTTTAACGCCATCAGCAGCAGCTTTTTCTGTCCACGAGACAGGATCACATCTGCATCTCCTAGAGGGGTCTTCAGACGCAAATCTGCGCGATGTGGGCCGTATTCTGTATAGCGTCTTTCAACGTCCCGCTCATGATGATTGGTCAGGTCATTGAGCAGGCCAGTTTCAGCATGAAAACCGGGACTATAATCCAGGCTAATCGTGAGATCTGGCAGCAAATGTTTCAGGTCTTCCTCAAAGAAAACTTTCCATTGCTCGACAATACCGATCCGTTGTGAATGCAGAATCTCACCATATTGACTGAGCATTTGGTTCCACGGCTCTAGCTCTGAAAGACTGAGGTAGCGCCTGGACTTTAGCAAGCTGTTGCGCTGTTTCAAGGCACGCGAATAATATTGCCAGGCATGATAGAATTTTGGTTCCACGTGGAACATTAACCAGTCCAATAACTGTCGGCGTGGCTTGGCACCATGATCGATAATATCGGTGCTTTGTGGATCAATCAGCTGCAAAGGTAGCAGCTTGGCCAGCTGCCCCTGAGTCGCCACCAGATCACCATTTACCTTGATCAACTGCTCACCACTGGCCATTTTCTGCATACCGATTTTTTCGGTATCAGACTGGGCAAACACGATCGCATCCGAAGCGCTGTGCTGAATGTAATTTTTAGGAATATGGGTACGAAAAGAACGCCCTGTGGCCAACAGGTGAATGGCTTCCAGAATAGAGGTCTTGCCTGAACCATTCTGGCCATAAAAAACGTTAAACGGCTGCAATCCCTGGAGTGCAACCGTTTTTAAGTTTCGTACACGCTCTATATGCAAACGCGTAATATGCATGATTAGCTTGTGCCTGGATGCTGCCGCTTAAACGCGCATCGGCATGACCACATAAGTTTGATCAGTATGTGCAGGATCCTGAACCAACACCGACTGGTTTGCTTCGGTCATGCTCATGGAGACATCATCACCGTCCAGCACACCCAAGACTTCTAGCAAATATTGCGCATTGAAAGACATTTCCATTGGTGCATCCGCATACTGAATGGCCAGATCTTCAATCGCTTCATCCTGCTCCGGGTTATTGGCACGCAGTTGCAGTGAATCCGCATTAAAGTTCAGGAATACACCACGAAGTTTCTCATTACTCAAAATCGCAACACGTTGCAGAGATTGCTTGAATACGTCATGTGCGATGATCACGTGCTTGTCACCACCACGTGGAATCACACGGCGATAGTCAGGGAATTTACCATCAATCAATTTGGTGGTGAAACGTACTGTAGTATCCCCCTGCTCCTTATCACGGTTTGCAACAGTGATAGTTATATTTAGCAATTCACGACCAATCAGCAATGATAACTGATCATCTTCAACACTAAGTAAACGCTGTAATTCACCTACTGCCTTACGTGGCACAATCGCCTGAATTGGCTGAGCTGCAGTCGATTGCGCAGCTGTTTCACACAGCGCCAGACGGTGACCATCCGTAGTCACTGCACGCAATTGGTTAGCATCAATTTCCAGTAATGTACCGGTCAGGTAGAAACGTACATCCTGTACCGCCATCGCAAACGCAGTTTTTTCAAACAGGCGTTTTAGTTCACGCTGGGTCACAGTTACCTGGGTGCCCTGACTGTTTTCAGTCGACAGCAATGGATAGTCTTCAGCAGGCAAGGTACCGAGCACAAAACGGCTGTTTCCAGACTTTAAAATACAGCGCTGATCTTCAGTAATTTGCAGATCTACCAACGCAGCTGATGGCAAAGATTTACAGATATCAATCAGCTTACGTGCAGGAACCGTGGTTTCACCGGCTTGCAAACATGCACCTTCATTCAGAGGCATACTTGCTACCAGTTCTACCTCAAGATCTGAACCAGTCACCGTTAATACTTGAGCTGTCACTTGAATTTTCAGGTTAGACAGAATGTTTAGGGTATGGCGACGTTCAACCGCTCCTACGACATGTGATAGAACATTCAGTAAGCTCTCTTTCGCGATTTTTAAACGCACGGTACATTCCTCTGAAAACTGAAGATTAATATGGAAAAGTTAATTATTTAGCACTGTACTATGCGGCAAAAAAAGCCGCATAGCAAGCGCAGAATTTGAGCGTTTTGGCTTAGCTTTGCAGCAGGCGCTGCAGGTTTTTATAGTCCTCGTTGAAGATCGGATCTTCCTCACGCAGACTCAATACTTTTTCACAGGCGTGCATCACGGTACTGTGGTCACGACCACCAAATGCCATGCCAATTTCCGGGAAACTGTCTCCGGTCAATTCACGTGCCAGACCCATTGCAAGCTGACGCGGACGTGCATAAATACGGGTACGTTTCGGACCGACCAGTTCTTTCAGTGGAATACGGAAATATTCACTGACCACACGCTGAATATTTTCAGTACTGATGGTGCGGGCGCGAATCGCCAAAACATCTTTTAAGGATTCACGCACTACATCCAGATCAATCGGTGTGCCTTTAAAGCGGGAAATCGCCACCACTTTGTTTAGTGCACCTTCAAGCTCACGCACATTCGCAACCACTTGTTGTGCAATAAACAGTGCGCAGTTACGTGGCAGGTCAACTTCATTGCTTTCAGCTTTTTTAAGTAAAATTTCAATACGGGTTTCAATATCGGGCGGCTCAACCCCTACCGACAAGCCCCAGGAGAAACGTGAAACCAGACGAGGATCCAGCTCCGTCAGTTCTTTCGGATAACGATCCGAGGTCAGAATGATCTGTTTCGATTCGTCCAACAGTGCGTTAAAAGTATAGAAGAACTCAACCAGACTGGCCTCTTTACCCGCCAATAAATGAATATCATCGACCAGTAATAAATCCAGAGAACGACAGTTTTTCTTGAATTCTTCAACCTTGCCCTGCTGCAGCGAGCTGACAAAGTCCTGCACAAAGCTTTCTGCGGTCATATACATCACGCGGGCATTCGGCTTGGCTTGCAATAATGCATTCCCTACTGCCTGCATTAAGTGGGTTTTACCCAGACCGGTCGGGCCATACAAAAATAACGGGTTATGTTGAGATGCACCGAGCTGGGTCAAAACCTTACGGCAGGTTTCTGCGGCCATCTGATTCGAGCGGCCTTCCACAAATAGAGAAAAAGTGAATAAGGGATTTAGCTGACGCTTGCGGCTATTTTTAACTGATTCTTCTTTTTCTTTACGTGGGCGAGGCGCAGGCGTACTCACTGGCTGTGTTTCTAAAGCAGCCGTGGTGGTCGCTGGCTGTTCACTGGCAGATAAAATCGCACCAGGACGGGAATCCACCAGAATTTCGACTTTACGGATCCGGCCTTCAGATAACTGTTCCGCCAGAATCGAGATCAGCTCCAGATGATGTTCTTGAATGTAGCGCGTCCAGTAAGGGTTCGGTGCATAAAGACGAAGAGTATCGTCCAGTTCCTCTGCAACCAGTGGGCGTATCCACATTGTAAAGACATTTCCAGAGAGCTCTTGTCGCAAGCGATTTAAGCAGTCTGTCCAAAGCATGTGAATCCCCTATTCATTCCATTGTTTATTCAAAAGCCATTGCCGCACCTGAAAGCGGGTCGCCATTCTAACCAAGTTATCCACATCTGTCATGAAATATTCAGCATAAATCGTTCAAAAAAGCGCTTTTCATGCATAAATTTAAATTTAAAACCTGGTGTGGATAAGTTTATCCGCAAGCTGTGGATAAAATATAACATAAAGTTATCCACAAAGTATAAAAATTATAGAAACAGTTTTATCCACAATATAAGATTATGTTTATTAAAATCAAAAATGCATTTTCCACAGAAAAACAGTTCCCTAATAGTAATAAATTTAAATTTATAAATTTGAATTTATTTATAAGATCCAGACTTTCTGTGGATAACCAACACATGGTTTAAATTTAAATTCAAAACGAGAATCTAAATTTGAATTGTGTATAGTATTGTGGATAAATCTGTTGATATAGATGTTAATAACTAAAATATAATATTAAAACAATTATTTATATTGTGGTTAACTATTTTATTCACTCTTTGACTACACAATTTGAAAAGTATCAGACAAGCCAATTCCTAGACTAATTTGAAAAGAAATATGCTTTTGCATTGACAGCTCAAGCAATGAGCACTAAAATCGCGGACCTTCATAGAAAGATCATTTTTGGAGTTTCGACATGAAACGTACATTCCAACCATCTGAATTAAAGCGTAAACGCGTTCATGGTTTCCGTGCTCGTATGGCTACTAAAGCTGGTCGTCAAGTTCTAGCTCGCCGTCGTGCAAAAGGTCGTCACAGCTTAACTGTTTAATCAGTTAGGCTTCGCCGACTTTGGGTGATATGACAACACTTTATGGTTTTGGCACAGAGTTACGATTACGCTGTGCTGCCGATTATAAAGGTGTCTTTGATGGTGCGCTTTTAAAAGTGCATCAACCCCATTTCTTATTTCTTGCAAAACCGTCCGAACTGCCAAATAGCCGTTTGGGTTTAGTTGTTGCCAAGAAAAAAGTGCGCCGTGCGCATGAACGAAATCGAGTAAAACGTCTTGCTCGCGAAAGTTTTCGCCTGCATCAACAGCAGCTCAGCGATCTGGATATTGTGGTGATGCCAAAAGCTGGTATTGATACAGTCCCGAATGCAGAATTGCACCAGCAACTACAATTTGCTTGGCAGAAACTCAACCGTCTTGCCAAAAAGCATATAAAAATAGCTCCCTCCCCACAAAAGTAGAGATGGCCAATGGTACGTTTACTGCATTGGTTGATCCGTTTCTATCAGATTGCGATTAGTCCTTTACTTGGACCACGCTGTCGTTATCTTCCAACATGTTCTCAATATTCCTTGGAAGCAGTCCATACACATGGAGCTGTGCGTGGTGTGTGGCTGGCTACTAAACGTATTTGCCGTTGTCATCCGTGGGGTGGCTCAGGATACGATCCTGTTCCTCCGAAAGCGATTCGTTTTATTTCATTTCAGCAAATAGATTCTCAAACGCTTCACGTTGCTGTACCCTTTCGTGATCGTTTATTGAACCAAAATCACTCTCACCACTTGGGGTAATACATATGCAACAATGGGCCAGGATTGCAATTCTCGGGGCTATGTTTGTTGTCGCATATTTGCTCATTTTGGCGTGGCAAAAAGATTATGGAAATGCGGAAGCTCAACCTCAGCAGGAAACTGCAGTTGTGTCGCAAGAAGTGTCAGCAGATTTGCCAAATGCTCAGACGGCTACCGCCGCTTCTGATGTGCCACAAGCAAATGTTCCAGCGCAGCAAGCCACGGATGCTACAGCACCTGTAAGTCAGCAGCTTATTTCAGTACAAACTGACCTTTATCATCTTTGGATTAATCCTAAAGGTGGTGATATTGTTCGTGTTGAATTACTCAATCATGACAAAAACAAAGACAGCGATGAACCTTTCGTCATGCTGGAAAGCGATGCGAAACGTACTTATGTCGCGCAGTCAGGTTTAATTGGTCTAAATGGACCGGACAGCAGCCGTAATGGCCGTCCAAGCTATGAGCTGGAAAAAACTGCTTATACCCTGGCAGATGCTAAGGCAGTCAAAAATAAAGATGGCGAGAATGTAAAAGTTCTGTCTGTGCCAATGGTATTCAAGACGGCAGATGGTGTAGAAATCATCAAAACCTTCAATTTTACTGAAGGTGAATATCCAGTTGTCGTGAACCACAAGGTTATCAACCGCAGTGGACAGGCTTGGCAAGGTCAAATGTTTGGCCAGATCAAGCGTGACAATTCTGAGGATCCAGGCAAATCTGATCAAGGTATCTTTACTTTAGGTACTTTCTTGGGTGGCGCTTGGGGTACCCCGGATGAGCATTACAACAAGTTGAAATTTGACAACTTTGTTGAAGAAAAACTCAGCACTGAAGCCAAAGGCGGCTGGGTTGCGATGGTGCAGCACTACTTTGTCAGTGCATGGGTACCAGGTAACCTGAAACTGACACAGGGCAATGGCGAGGCCTATACGGCGAAGCTGGAATCACGTAAGTCAACTGATAACATGAATATCATTGGCTTTACCTCTCCGACCTTCAATGTACCTGCCGGTACTGTGGCTGAAATTGATGCGACCTTCTATTCTGGTCCAAAAATCCAGTCAGAGCTCAAAGATCTGGCAACAGGTCTGAACCAGACTGTAGATTATGGCTGGTTATGGCCGATTGCCAAACTACTATTTGTTGGTCTGGAATTTTTCCATGGCCTGGTAGGTAACTGGGGCTGGGCGATCATTCTGTTGACTATTCTGGTAAAACTGATCCTGTGGCCATTGTCGTCGAAGAGTTACCGCTCTATGGCGAAAATGCGTGTGATTGCGCCAGAAATGCAGCGTATGAAAGAAGAGTTCGGTGAAGACCGTATGCGCTTCTCTCAAGAGATGATGGCACTGTACAAACGCGAGCAGGTAAATCCACTTGCCGGCTGTTTACCGCTCTTGCTGCAAATGCCAATCTTCCTGGCATTGTACTGGGTACTGATGGAATCTGTGGAACTGCGTCATGCACCATGGATGCTGTGGATTCAGGATTTATCTTCAATGGATCCTTGGTTCATCCTGCCATTGCTGATGGGTGCAACCATGTATATCCAGCAGTCGTTGAACCCACAACCGACTGATCCAATGCAGGCGAAAGTGTTCAAGATCATGCCAGTGATTTTTACAGTATTCTTACTGTTCTTCCCGGCTGGTCTGGTGCTGTACTGGATTGTCAACAACCTGATTACCATCCTGCAGCAAAGCTTGATCAACAAGTCTGTTGCCAAAGATCGTGCACAACGTGATGAGGCAAAGCCAGTCAACTAAGTTGAACTGACGGGCTGAATAAATCCGCTTAAGATGGTAATCTTAGGCGGATTTTTTTTGGCTGTACTTTTTGTTCTTCTGCAGGTGAATTTTATGCTCAACCCAACCACTACGATTGCTGCGATTGCGACACCACCGGGACGTGGCGGCGTTGGGGTGATTCGTCTGTCTGGTCCAAAATCTTATGAGATTGCTCAGGCCCTGACTCGCAAAGACCTGCCAAAAGCCCGATTTGCCGGTTTTCGCCAGTTTTATGATGCGGCAGGTGAAGTCATGGATGAAGGTTTAGCGATCTGCTTCCCGAATCCAAATTCTTTCACGGGCGAAGATGTGGTTGAACTGCAAGGCCATGGCGGTCCGGTCATCCAGAATGCTCTGCTGGCACGTTTGTTGGAACTTGGGGCAACAGCAGCCAAAGCAGGTGAATTCTCCATGCGTGCCTTTGAAAATGGCAAGCTGGATCTGGTCCAGGCTGAAGCCATTGCTGACCTGATTGATGCGACATCGCAAGCGGCTGCACGTTCGGCAGTACGTTCTCTGCAAGGCGCATTTTCGACCAAGGTGAATGCCGTACTTGAGCAGCTGATTCATTTGCGTCTGCATGTAGAAGCGGCAATTGATTTCCCGGAAGAAGAAATCGACTTTCTGGCAGATGGCAAGATTTTAAATCTGCTGGATGGCGTATCCAATGCAGTCACTCAAGTCCAGCAATCCGCACGTCAAGGTCAGTTGTTACGTGAAGGTTTGCAGGTGGTCATTGCCGGTAAACCCAATGCCGGTAAATCGTCCTTATTGAATGCTTTGGCCGGGATTGAACGCGCCATTGTGACCGATATTGCGGGTACGACACGTGACGTTTTGCATGAGAAAATTACCTTAAATGGTTTGCCAATTACCCTGACTGATACTGCCGGTCTGCGTGAAACGGGTGATATCGTGGAAAAAGAAGGGATTCGTCGTGCAATCAAGGAAATTGAACAGGCAGATCTGCTGTTGCTAGTCTATGACCTGAGTCAGGGTGATGATCCATTACAACTGGCACAGGAATATTTTGCTGAACATATTGAACCGAAACGCCTGATGCTGATTGGTAATAAAGCAGATTTGACCGGTGCCGAAGCTATCATCGATGATTTTCAGGGTTTCCGTCATATCACTGTCTCAGCCAAGCAGGAAACCGGTGTACAAGCGCTCATAGAGGCGATTACAGCGCATGCAGGCTTCCAGCCTGAAGAAGATACCTTTATTGCCCGTACTCGTCATTTAGACGCAATCAAGCGTACCCAGGTGTATCTGGCTGAAGCTCGTGAACAACTGGTAGTATATAACGCAGGTGAGTTAGTGGCAGAATCCTTGCGTCTGGCACAGAATGCTCTAGGTGAGATCACCGGTGACTTTAGTGCGGATGACCTGTTGGGCAAGATCTTTGGGTCGTTCTGTATTGGAAAATAATCTTCAAGATATATAAAAAGCCCTCCATAGAGGGTTTTTTATATCAGCCTTTTACACACAGTTTCTGATGTGATACCCAGAGAACTACACATAAAATACTAATCACCGCACAGAAGCTGATAACAGCAAAACCCAAGCCAAAATGATCGGCCAGATAACCCACTGCAATAATTGGCACAATTGTGCCTAAATAACCCACAAACAGATAGGTCGACATGACTGCGGCCCGATTCTGTAAGGTTGTGATCGCATGAATCACACCAAATGCGCCCATCAAGGCAAAACCATGTCCAATTCCAAACAGAATATCACTGACAAAAAATAAGATGCTCGTTTTGAGGAGCATACACAGTGCAAGACTTATCAGACTCGCAAACATAATGATCAAACCAATATTCAGACATTTCTTTGCAGCAACCGCTTTAGCAAAGAACTGCACCATGGCAGAAATCAGCAAAATGCAGGTGATGGCGGTACCACTGACTAGAGGCCCATGCCAAGGCAGAATATCCTGCAGAAAAGAGGGCGACAGTGAGGCAAATAAACTAAAGGCAGCAAAGGCACAAAATGCGGTCAAACCCACGATCATAAACAAAGCATGATATTGAGGCTCAGGACGCAGTAATTTCGGTGCAATACTAAAGGGCTGACGTTCAAATGCTGGCACTTTTAACCAGAACAAGCCAATAAAACACAGTACTGCCCCCCAAATAATAGGCAGATATGGAGTGATCAGTGGCATCTGAGAAAACTGCGCAATGATTCCGCCGACCAAAGGACCCAAACCAAAGCCAACCGCAGTCAGGATTGATACCAGTTGCGGCGCAAACTGCTTATGACTCTCTGGAATGGTTTGTATCATGCCAATCATGGCAGAAGTGGTCATGAGACCTGAGGCAATGCCGATAATGAAACGCCCCACTGATAAAATCACTGCATTGTCTGCAAAGACGGAAATGATTAAGCCTATATTGATAAATACCAAGCCGATTTGTAAGGTTCTTAAAAAACCAATACTGTTACTGGTTCGTCCCAGAAACAACAGAGTGCCTAGACAGCCAAACATGTAGGCGACAAAAATATAAGTAATCTGGCTTGGAGATAGATGCCAAACCTGTTGATAAATAGGGTAAAGCGGACTGGCCAGTGCCGTGCCGATAGTCCCCATAATCAATGTAAGGCTGACCATGGCGAATGGTCGCCATGTGGTATTTATTGTCATGCTGCTGCCATAGAAGTTCAACATCACGCTTCCAGAAAAATGATGTTGAATAAAAATTTGAATGGAAAGCAGTGTATCGGTTAGATGAAAAAGCGGTCAATTATCTTGCTGTAAACAAAACGAAAATATTCAGCAGAAAAAAATCAGCCATAACGCTTGAGCAATTTTAAAAATTCCTGAAGATCCTGTTCATTGACAGCTTCTGGATCTTTGATTACATGCTCTCTAAGGTGCTCCTCAATCAGTTCATTCATCAGACCATTCACCGCCCCCTTAATGGCAGCGACCTGTTGTAGCACATCAATACAGCTGGGTTCTTGCTGTGTCAGTGAGGCTTCCACCGCATGAATCTGACCTTTTAAACGCCGTACACGATTTAATATTTTTTTATCTTCATGCAAATGACTCACCCCAAGTCTCCAAAAATAAATATACTAAGGGGGAGTATATAAACAAGACCACTCGAATGCAAAACAATACCGCTCCACAGCACAACCATCAGTTTGATCAAGGCAATCCACTGGCACAGAAGAAAATACTGCTCGCCACAATCCTGACTGCCGTGATGATGGTATTTGAGATTATGGGTGGCTGGGTCTTTCAATCCATGGCCTTGCTGGCAGATGGCTGGCATATGAGTTCCCATGTCCTGGCCTTGGGACTTGCCTTTGCCGCCTACAAAGCAGCACGTCATTATGCCGATGATCCTCGTTTTAATATGGGGACCTGGCGCATTGAAATTCTGGCAGGTTATAGTAGTGCCATCATGCTATTGGTGATTGCGGGCTTTATGGCTTTCCATTCGATTGAACGCCTGTTTGCTCCGGTAGAGATTCACTATAGTGAAGCTATTCCTATTGCGATTTTAGGTTTATTTATTAATCTGGTCTGTGCCTGGTTGCTGCGTAATGGTGGACATGAACATGCTCATGGGCATCACTACGATCATGAGCATCATCCTAGCCATTCTGACCATCAGCATGACCTGAATCATCAGGCAGCATTTATGCATGTAGTAGCAGATGCCCTGACTTCAGTTTTTGCCATCATAGCCCTGCTTGCCGGTAAGTATTTTGGCTGGGATATTCTGGATGCTGTGCTCGGAATTGTTGGCTCGGTCCTGGTCGCACGCTGGTCTATTGGTTTATTGAAACAGACTGCCAAAACCCTGCTGGATGCCGATATGGATGCACCGGTGGTAGATGAAATCCGGGAAGTTATTGCGGAATTTGGTCCTTTAGTAAAACTGTCTGACCTGCATGTTTCCCGCGTTGGGAAAGGCAAGTTTGCCTGTTTTGTGGCGCTGGAGACTGCGCTAGATCTAAGTCCTGATCAGGTACGCGACGCTATTTCTATTCATGAAGAAATCGTGCATATTTCTGTAGAGATTAATCCGGTTACTTCTATTTCATAAGTAGTTTATGTTCCACGTGAAACATTAAAAATACTAAAACATGACAGTACATAAATCATCTGATTTTTCTGCATAAAACGCATAGAATCAGCACTACTTTACTCTGACATGAGCAGGAGATTCATGCTGAAACCTATCCTACTGCTGGCCATGACGGTATTGGCTACGAGCCTTAGCTTTGCCGATATCAATACAGTCAAAGCTAACCTGGCCAAACATAGCCCAGACCTGAAGATTGAAAATCTTCAGACTACTGAAATGAAAGGGATCTATAGTGGTTCTATGGATGGACAAGTGGTTTACCTGAACGAGGATGCCAAGCATCTCATCGGTGGGTCTATGATTCGCCTTGCCGATAAGCAAAATCTTACCCGGGATCTGGTGCTGAAACAGAACAGTATCGACTGGAAAAAGCTGCCTTTACAGGATGCATTGAAAACAGTAAGAGGCACTGGCAAGCGTCAGCTGGCGATTTTTTCTGACCCCAATTGCCCCTATTGCAAACAGCTTGAACTAGAACTTAAAAAGCTCAATGACGTAACTATTTACACTTTTGTTCTGCCACTGAAAGCGCAATCTATAGCTCCTTCACGACAGATTTATTGTGAAAAAAATCCGGCTCAAGCCTGGGATGATCTGATTAGTAAAGGTATTCAGCCTAAATCTGGCAAACGCTGCGCCAATCCGGTAGAACGCAACTTGGCCTTGGCTAAATCCCTAAATATTCAGGGTACCCCAGCAATTATTTTCTCGAATGGTTTTAAAGTCATGGGTGCCTATCCAGCTGAACAGATTGAAAAGATTCTGATAGAACTTGGTCTTTAATCTTAACTTTCGCTTGGTCATCTGAAGTATATCGAGAGCAGAAGCTTTGAATTGAATCTTTAAAAACCCAGCAATAAAAAAGCACCCGACAGGGTGCTTTTTTCAATGCAAAACAGAAATTATTCAATTAAATATTTAGACAGTTCTGCGTTTGGTGACCATGTTGTAGATAAACAGAATGATAATGGCACCAATCACCGAAGCAATAAAGCCTGCTGCTGAACCTTCCTCATAAAGACCTAGCATCCGACCGCCATAGGTCGCAAGTAATGAACCGGCAATCCCCAGTAGGGTTGTCATAATAAAGCCTGCCTTGTCATCTCCAGGATGGATTGCACGCGCAATTAAACCTGCGATAAAACCAATAACAATTGCAACTATAAGTGACCACATATGTATGCTCCTTTCTTATCATGTCTTTGTTTTTAAGTCATGTTCAGAAATCATCATCGGATAAGTCAAGTCTTCAATCTAGCGAAGTCCTGAAACGGAATGTTAGCTTTTTGTTCATGTGAAGCAGACATAAAAAAAGTGGCTGTCGCCACTTTTGAAAGTTGGATCTCTTAAAGACCAATTTCACCAATAAAAGGCAAATGGCGATACTTCTGGTCATAGTCCAGACCGTAACCGACAATAAACTTGTCTTCAACTTCAAAGCCAAGGAACTGCACATCCAGATTAATTTCACGGCGTGAAGGTTTGCTGACCAAGGTACAGAGCTGAATCGAGTTTGGGTTACGGGTGTGCAGAATTTCCAGAACTTTGCTCAGGGTGTTGCCGGAATCGATGATGTCTTCTACCACCAGTACATCTTTACCACGGATTTCGCCATCTAGATCTTTCAGGATTTTTACATCACGTGACGATACCGTGCCACCGCCATAACTGGATACCGTCATGAAATCCAATTCATGTGGTTTTGAAATTACACGACATAAATCGGCCATAAAAATCACTGAACCGCGTAACAAACCGATGAGCACAAGTTCTTTGTCACTATTGGCATAGTGTGCATCGATTTGAGCACCAAGCTCTTTGACTTTAGCTTGAATTTCTTCAGCGGAAATCATTACGCTCATTTGAACGGTCATGGGTAGATACCTAAAAAGTAAAAATAGCAAAATAAAAAAGGTGTTGACCTGCAACACCTGATATATCAGCAATTTTAATACATTCAGCAGGCAGATGCACCTGTTTTGCCCTGTGTTAATGTAATCATTTTTTCGGCAATTGTGAATCGCGCTGGAGTAAAAAAGCGCAGCCAATGGCTATTGCTGATAGCATGAACCATATGCGACGGCGTGATTTTTCAGGCTTTTTCCTGAGCTGTTGTTTTGGCATAAACCGCTTCTCCAGAAACATAAGTCACTGCAATATTACGGTCATCACCCAGCATAATCAGTGCAAAAAATGCATCTTCAATATTTTTGGCTTTGCTTTGACGCAGCTGTTGTAACGCCGTCGCATTCAGATCTAATACAACAAAGTCGGCTTCTTTACCGATATTAAAGTTACCGAGTTGATCCTCCAGACTCAAGGCTTTGGCTCCACCCAGTGTCGCATGATATAGCGATTCAAAGGCAGACAGTTTATCGCCTTGCAATTGCTGCACCTTATAGGCTTCATTCAGGGTTTGCAGCTGATTAAATGAGGTCCCTGCCCCGATATCGGTGCCCAGTCCCACTTTAACACCTTTGTCCCAGGCCTTTTTCAAAGGGAATAAGCCACTGCCCAGGAACAGATTTGAGGTCGGACAGAAGGCAATAGCCGAGTCGGTCTGATGCATGCAATCCCACTCCTGCTCTTCCAGATGTACACAATGAGCAAATACCGATTTAGAACCGGTCAGACCATAGTGATGGTAAACATCTAAATAACTTTGATGTTCCGGGAACAATTCCTTGACCCAGGCAATCTCATTCTTGTTTTCACTTAAATGAGTATGCACATACACATCCGGATATTCCGCTTTAAGTTGTCCTGCTTTTTCTAGCTGTTCAGCTGTTGAAGTTGGAGCAAAGCGTGGCGTGATCGCATACAGGTTACGGCCCTTGCCATGCCACTTTTCAATCAACTTTTTAGAATCGGTATACGCTGTTTCTGCGGTGTCCGTCAGTGCTTCCGGTGCATGACGGTCCATTAGCACTTTACCCGCAATCAGACGCATATTACGCGTCGTCGCTGCATTAAATAAAGCATTGACTGATTCAGGATGGACGGTACAAAAGACCAATGCGGTCGTGGTGCCGTTTTTAAGTAATTCTTCTACAAAAAATTCGGCAATTTTTTCTGAATAAGCTGGATCCTGGAACTGGATTTCAGTCGGAAAAGTATAGGTATTTAACCATTCTAGAAGTTGTTCACCATAAGCACCGACCATTTCGGTTTGCGGGAAATGGATATGGGTATCAATAAAACCTGGCACGATCAGCTGCTCAGGATAATGAGCTACCTGCACTCCTTCAGGCAGATGCTGCTGCCCCTCTTCCCAGCTGCCAAACCATTGAATCTCACCATTCTGGCTGATGAGCAAGCCATCTTCTACATATCGCACTTGGTCGTGAATTTCACGCGCTTGGGCAACCGTATTCTTGATATCCAGGAAGCGACCGCGTATTGCCGTCGTTGCAATGATAGAAGACATTTAAAACCTGCGCTTTTTGATTTTTTCGATTGATTGTAGCTGAAAAAATTAGCATGTTTATATGAACATTCATATTTAACCATACGTATTTTTTATGAGATCAAATAATCACGCGTAATTTCAACAGAGCGTGCGTGTGCAGCCAAGCTTGTAGACAAATAAAAAAGCCTGCTGATGCAGGCTTTTTTGATGCTTAATCTTACAGCGTAGTTTCGTTATATTTCTTGCTATGACGAATCGACAAGATCGCAGTTACCGTCAAGACAATCACAATAAAGCTCAGTGAAATCCAGATCGGCATATGGAATACATCCAGCATCAGCATCTTAAAGCCGATAAAGACCAGAATCAAACCTAGGCCATAAGGCAGATAATGCATTTTTGAGGCTGCACCTGAGAGCAGGAAGAACATTGCACGCAGGCCTAAAATTGCCATCAGGTTCGCAGTAAGCACAATGAAGGGGTCGGTGGTGACAGCAAAAATAGCCGGAATAGAATCGACTGCGAAGATGACATCAGAGGCTTCGACCAGAATCAGCACCAAGAATAACGGCGTTGCCCAAAGCAAACCATTTTGACGGACAAAGAATTTATCGCCCTGAAGTTGCGGGGTGATACGCATATGTTTACGTAGCCATTTCAGAATGGCCATATCTTCAATATTGCTGTCTTCTTCATGCTGACCACGCAGGAATTTGAAGCCGGTATACACCAGGAACGCACCGAAGACATACAGAATCCAGGAGAATTCCTGTACAAACCAGGCACCAATAAAAATAAAGATTGTTCTGAGCACAATCGCACCCAGTACACCATATAACAGCAATTTACGTTGTTGCGCTGGTGGAATGGCAAAGGCGGCAAAGATCATCAGCCAGACAAAGACATTATCAATTGCCAGGGATTTTTCCAGCAGATAACCGGCAAAGTATTCCATAACCTTGGTATTGGCAATTGCCGCACCTGCAGTCTGCTCCAGATACAGCCATAATCCACCACCAAATAAAGTCGCGACACTGACCCAGGCAATACTCCAGTAGGCAGCGGTACGGACTTTGACTTCCTGACCATGCTGATGTTTAAAGCCGACAAAATCGATCACCAGCATGACGGCGACAATTGCGAAAAAGACAAGATACAGCCAGAGCGTACCAATTGTTTCCATGTGAATTCTCCACATCGGACGACTGGCCATAAAAAAACCTTGACCAGCTGCCAGATGAAAAACATCTATAACAACATGATCAAGGTCTTGCCTACATCTTAGTGTTTCACTTTTTTATATCAAGTGTAACCTAAAGATGCTCAGATACCGACTTTTTGCAAAGTGTAATGACGATATTCTGACACGTTCAAAAACTGAAATTTCATTCTTAAACGTTTGGAGGAGGCTACTCCCCTTGTTCAAACTAAATTTTGTCTGAGCGATAGCTCAATATAAATTAAGCATGACAGATTTTAATTAGGGATACAATTTTATTTACAAAAATCATTCACTAAGCTTTAAGAAAATCAGGACGGCGTACCAGAAACACACTAAGCGCAAATCCAAAAAATGCCAATAATCCTCCCATCCAGCCGATACTGCCCAAGCCAATTTGCGCGGTCACGATCCCACCGAGTAATGCACCCCCACCAATCCCGACATTGTATAAACCTGAAAAGATTGCCATGGCCACATCGGTGGCATCTGAGGCGAGGTTTAAAGTCTTTGCCTGTAAAGCCAGACTAAAACCAATAATACTGACTCCCCACATAAGACTCAGGCTATTTAAGCCAAAAAGGCTCACTGACATTGGCAATAGCAAGAGCATCGATATACCCAGCCCTAAAGTGAAAAATGGAATCGTCAGTCGTGGAAACTGTGGTGCAAATTTACCAAACAAGTAGGAACCTAGGAAGCCTGCTCCGCCGTAGATCAGCAGCAATGTTGTGGTCTGTGCAGAACTGAAATGTGCCACATTCAACGCAAAAGGTTCGATATAACTATAGGCTGTGAACTGGGCGCTGATCACCAATACAGTCAGTGCAAAAAGTAGCATCAGGCTGGGCCGTTTGATCAAGCCTTTTAAACTGCTAAAGGAGCCTGAATTAATACTCGGTAAATGTGGCAAAGTTTTAACCAGAATAAAGCAGACTAACGTGGCAATCACCGCAATTAATCCAAAACTGTTACGCCAGCCATACGCTTCGCCAATCATCCGGCCAAAAGGAATTCCGAGTACCATTGCCATCGCAGTACCGGTAGATAGTAGGCCTAAGGCCTGAAATTCTTTTCCTTTCGGTGCTACACGTACTGCCAGTGACGCCGTGATTGACCAGAACAGTGCATGAGCAACTGCAATTCCGATCCGACTGATAACCAGGACAATGAAACTCCAGGCAAAATAAGACAGCACATGACTGGCAATAAAGACCATAAATAGCAGTGTAAGCAGGAAACGGCGTTCAATATTTCTAGTGAGCAGCATGATTGGTAAAGACAGTAATGCGACTACCCAGGCATAAATGGTCAGCATCAGCCCGACTTCTCTTGGAGTCATGGCAAAGCTCTTTCCTATATCGCTCAGTAGTGCTACTGGAATAAACTCGGTCGTATTAAAAATAAAAGCGGCACAGGCCAAGGCAATCACACAGATCCATTGGCGTGTAACAGAAAGGGGTTGAGCAGAAGCAGACATGAGGGAGGATCAATACAGGATCGGCACATTCTATGCTTTTGCCAGAAAATTTCACATGAGGCAGACTGTAATTTTACTCAGCGGAATTAAAAAAATTGCAACATTGTAAAGCTGAGGACTATGGCAGTCTGAGATAAAATCTTGAGGTAAACCTATGCAGATTGAACACCAGGAACAAGGAACTAAAGGTGAATGGTATGTGGCGCAGAAAGACCAGCGCCTGGCAGAGATGACATATTCCCGGGCAGGTGATGATAAGTTCATTATTGATCATACCTGGGTGGATGACAGCCTACGCGGACAGCGTGTTGGACAGCAGCTGGTCGAAGCTGCGGTCGGTTTTGCCAGAATGCATGCTCTGAAAATTATTCCACTCTGCCCTTTTGCCAAGTCGGTGTTTGACAAAAATGAAAGCATACGGGATGTACTTCAGTAGGACTTCATCTAACTCAAAGATGGGACTAAACATCTATAAGATGTTTAATGGATGAGGATATGACGATATAACAGGTTGATCCTGGATTAGTACAACAGGTAAGAAAATGAGCGACATCAAACATCAGGACTCAAAGCGCGGCGGTGTATTTTACATGGAAGACAATGGTCAGCGCGTAGCAGAAATTACTTATCAATGGCGTGAACCGGACACCATTGTCGCTGACCATACCTGGGTCTCACATGCACTGCGTGGTAAAGGTGTGGCCCGTAAAATGCTGGATATTCTGGTCGAATTTGCACGTCAGAAACAGCTGAAAATTATTCCACAATGCTCTTATGTGCATGTCATGTTTAAGCGTGATCGGAATTTACATGACGTAGCGACTTTAGCCTTTTAAACCACCCCGTTGGAATAAAAAGATTCAAATGGATAAAAGACGATAAGCCCTGTTTATGGGCTTGTGGCAATCTATAAAGCAGAGTGCCACTGAAGAGTCCTAATCCCATCCAGACAATCTGTTCATACTGTTGCAGCATGATCAAAATAACGATGATCAGGGAGATGCTGGTCTGAAAAAAGGCGCGATGATCCACACAAATCAATAGTGCCCAAGTTAATAGCATGCTGCTGATCAGCATGTTAATCTCACGTTGCAAGCCCCAGCTATGCAACACGATGACTAGCGCGAAACACAGACATAACAAGCTTAACGTGATGAAAAGATCTTTTAGCATGTTTCACCCTCATTAAAAGCATTATCATTCGAGTAATTATTTTTCAATGATGTCTCTTTAATTTTTAATAATTTAGCTACAAAATGCAAACTGAAAACAGTGTAAGAAATAGCTGATATTTGATTAAAAAATAACCTAAACCCAATATATTGACTATAAAATCAATACTTGAAATTTAAAGGAATCATTCATGCTACAACTCTGTTATGCCAGTACGCGCATCGAAACAGAACAAGATCTATTACAAGACCTGAGTGATATTTTAGCAATTGCACGAAAGTTCAATTATGAGCATCAGATCTATGGAGCACTGTATTATGCACAAGGAAAGTTTTTCCAGTGTTTGCAAGGTGAACCTGAGATTGTAGAGCAGCTTTTTCAAAGTATTTCGAAAGACCGTCGGCATCAGCAGGTGTATCGTTTCGCTGATACAACCGTGGAAGCGTCAAGCTTTGCTGAGTGGTCGATGAAATATGTACATAAGCATAGCGAGATTGCTTCGTTCTTTTCCAAGCTAGGTCATAGCACTTTTCAGCCGCATTATCTGAACCAGCAAGATCTGGATGGCTTGCTCGAGATCTTGTATCGTGTTGACGAAAATCATCAACAGCTGGTTTCACCTCAGGGTTATAAACAACGTGGTTATGTCCCCTATTTCTGATCTGGTGAATCCAGACTAAAAATAAAAAAGTCCGCATGGCGGACTTTTTTGTCTGATTTGCATTAGTTCATGTCAATCATCACTTTTAGGGCTTTTCCATCAGCCGCGTGTTTAAACACATTATAGGCCTTTTCAAACTCGTTAAATTTAAAGTGATGCGTGGCCAGTTTTTCTAGTGATATTTTGCCGGAACAGCAGGCCTTGAGCAGCATGCCAGTGGTATTGGCATTGACCAGACCGGTAGTAATGTTCAGGTTCTTAATCCACAGTTTGTTCAGTTCAAAATTCACTGCTTTACCATGTACGCCGACGTTGGCGATATGTCCACCCTCTTTCACAACATGTTGGCAAATATTCCAGGTCGGTTCCACCCCTACCGCCTCAATGGCACAGTCGACACCGCGTCCATCGGTAATTTCTAAAATCTTTTGAATGGCATCTTCTTTACCAGAGTTAACGGTATGAGTTGCACCTACTGTTTTGGCAAATTCCAGCCGGTTATCATCCATATCTACCATAATAATATTGGCTGGAGAATAAAATTGAGCAGTGAGCAAGGCACTCATCCCGATTGGTCCTGCACCTACGATCGCGATATTGTCACCCGATTTGACATCACCATATTGCACACCAATTTCATGTGAGGTTGGCAGGATATCGGACAGGAAGACGGCGACGTCTTCATTTAAGTCTTCAGGTAAATGGTAAAGAGAGGTGTCAGCAAAAGGTGTGCGGACATATTCGGCATGGGTACCATCAATCATATAACCCATAATCCAGCCACCTTCATTACGACAGTGTGCATACAGCTGTTTCTGGCAATTTTCACAGGTACCGCAGCGGCTGACGCAGGAAATAATGACCCGATCACCCTTTTTAAAAGTTTTTGACTGCTGAACCGACTTCTTCAATGATGCCAATGCCTTCATGACCGAGAATCCGGCCATTAAAGTCGCCGGTTTTTTCTTTTGCCACCTGTTCAATTTCCGGATTTTTACCTTTCCAGATGCCGAGGTCGGTCCCGCAGATCGTGACCTTAGTCAGTTTGATCACGGCATCATCGGGCTGCAAGATTTTCGGGATGGGACGTTCTTCAAAACGGATGTCATTGGCGCCATAGTAAACCATTGCTTTCATTGTATTTGACATGGCCACTATCCTTCTTAGTGATTATTGTAGAGGATTGGCAGTCATATTTAGCTATGACGACTGTCAGCTGAGAAACACGTAATGGCTTTAAGCTAGCAGAACTTTTAGGATTAGATCATTGGTAAAATAGTTAATTCCTTAAAAAATTAAGTATTTTTTAACATTAAAAAAGGATCGTAGACATGTGTCTACGATCCTTGAGAAATTTTATGGAATAAAGGCTACAAGTATTGATTTAGATAATTTACTGTAAGGCGCTAATCAGTTTCTGATGCAAGCCACCAAAACCGCCATTGGACATGATCACCACAGCATCGCCTTCGCCTGCTTCAGTAACAACAGTTTGAATGATCTCATCCAAAGTACGTGCTACCACAGCTTTATTTGGTGCAGCCTCAATCACAGGTTGCAGATCCCAATCCAGACCTTCTGGCTGATACCAGATCACTTCATCCGCCAGACGTGCTGAATAAGCCAAACCCTCTTTGTGACTGCCCATACGCATGGTATTGGAACGCGGTTCAATAATCGCCCAAAGCTTACGTTCACCCAGACGCTTGCGTGCGCCGTCGAGGGTAGTATCAATTGCAGTCGGATGATGGGCAAAATCATCATAGACTTCAATACCACGTACCGTACCGAGCAGCTCCATACGGCGTTTTACACCGCCAAAATTGGAGAGTGCTTCACAGGCAGTTTCAATGGATACACCGACATGCTCAGCCGCAGCAATAGTTGCCAGAGCATTGGCAACAGAGTGCTGACCCGTCATATTCCATTTGACTTCGCCTTTTACTACGCCATGCTGAAGCACTTTAAAATGTGAACCATCAGCAGACAACTGTTGTGCAGAGAGTTCAGCTTTTTCATTGGCATCCAGTGAAGTGCGAACTACCGGTGTCCAGCAGCCCTGCTTTAGTACTTCATCAATATTGGTTTCCATAATCGGTGCAATGATGCGACCTTCAGACGGAATAGTGCGTACCAGATGATGGAACTGTTTTTGAATTGCGGCCAGATCATCAAAGATATCGGCATGATCAAATTCCAGATTATTCAGAATCGCAGTCTTAGGATGGTAATGTACGAACTTGGAGCGCTTGTCGAAGAAAGCAGAATCGTATTCATCGGCTTCTACACAGAAGTATTTGCCGCCACCTAAACGTGCACTTTCAGAAAAGCCCAGTGGTACACCGCCAATCAGGAAGCCTGGCTCTAACCCTGCCTGGTCCAATACCCACGCCAGCATTGTCGTCGTCGTGGTTTTACCGTGCGTACCAGCTACCCCCAACACGTGTTTACCTTGCAGTACGTGATCTGCAAGAAATTGTGGACCTGAAATATAAGGCAGGCTTTCATTCAGCATGTATTCCACAGCATCAATACCACGCTTCATGGCATTGCCAACAATGACCAGATCAGGATGTGGTTGTAGGTGGCTACGGTCATAGCCCTGCATTAAAGTAATGCCTGCATTTTCCAGTTGGGTCGACATCGGTGGATACACGTTCTGGTCTGAACCTGTCACCTTATGTCCGAGGTCTCGCGCGAGTAAGGCCAGCGAGCCCATAAAGGTGCCACAAATGCCCAAGATATGCAGATGCATCTACTTCACTCCATTTTGTACTGACACATCACTTTGTTTTCTGTGCTGTTGTCATGATTTATTCGATTTACCGGCAACGATAGCAAGGCTTTGCGGGAAAAGATAGGCATTCTGGCGTGATTTTTTATGTGAAGAAACGATGCTAGATGTGATAAAAAACCAAGGTTCACGATTATCTTTTGCTGCAATAATCCGTAAAATATCCTGTAAATTTTCTACCGGCATCCACTATGTTCTGGCCCTTGCTCCTGCTTGTTTGTGCAAACTGCTTTATGACATTGGCCTAGTATGGTCATCTGAAATTTTTGCCACATGATGCCCCAATGTGGAAGATCATTTTATTTAGCTGGGTCATTGCTTTATTTGAATATAGCCTGATGATTCCTGCAACACGGCTGATGGCGCAACACGGACTCGCAGTCGGTCAGATGAAGATCACACAGGAAGTAGTGACGCTACTGGTCTTTGTGCCCTTTATGCTGTTTATGTTTAAACAGCCATTTAAACTGGATTATCTCTGGGCAGGATTATGCCTGTGTGGCTGTGTCTATTTCGTGTTCCGTAGCCCCTAATATCATTCAAGTGGTGTACTTCCCTATTTTTATTCCAGATTTTGAGATTTCATTAAAAAAATAAGAAAAATCGAGCCTTGCTTTGACCGTTAAATTTTATGAAGCTGAATTTTCAGTCTATAATACGCACTCCCATTAAAGCTTGGCTCTCTCGTCGAGATTTATCTTCTCTTACTTTAATCTCTGGAAACATTGCAATGAATGCGGCTGCTGCACAAGATGCTCCTCTAGTAGGTATTATCATGGGTTCTCAATCAGACTGGGCAACTCTCGAACACACTGCCAATATGCTTAAGCAGCTTGGTGTCCCATTTGAAGCCGAAGTCGTTTCTGCACACCGTACCCCTGACCGTCTGTTTGAATATGCAGAACAAGCACGTGATCGTGGCATCCAGGTGATTATTGCCGGTGCTGGTGGTGCAGCGCATTTACCAGGTATGTGTGCCGCAAAAACCGATCTGCCAGTATTGGGTGTGCCAGTAAAATCTTCTATCTTAAATGGTGTCGATTCATTGCTTTCAATTGTACAAATGCCAGCAGGTATTGCCGTGGGTACCTTGGCAATTGGGCCTGCAGGTGCGACCAATGCAGCCATTATGGCAGCACAAATTTTAGGTCTGACCCGTCCAGACATCGCGAAAAATGTTGCAGATTTCCGCGCTGCACAAACGGATAAAGTCGCTAGTAACAATATTCCAGGCCAAGCTTAATACGGGATCAAACGCAATGGATAAAACCATCGGTATTTTTGGTGGCGGTCAGCTCGGTCGAATGATGGCACAAGCGGCATTACCTTTAAACATTCAATGTACTTTCTTTGAAGCCACTATAGACTGCCCTTCGGCTGCATTAGGTCCAGTATTTTCGACCAAGGCTGAAAATGGTCTGCAAGACTTTATCAATAGTGCAGATGTGTTCAGCCTTGAGTTTGAAAATACACCATTGGCTGATGTAGATGTTTTAACGAAAAACAAAGACCTGCATCCGCCGCGTCAGGCTTTGGCAATTGCACAGCATCGTCTGTCTGAAAAAGCCCTGTTTGATGAACTTGAGATTCCGGTTGCGCCGTATAAAGCAGTCACCTCTCTAGAGAGCTTAAAAACTGCTGTTGCAGAACTCGGTCTGCCGATTGTACTTAAAACTTCTCGTGGTGGTTATGACGGTAAAGGCCAATTCGTTCTACGTTCAGCAGATCAAGTTGATCAGGCTTGGGCAGAACTGGGTCCTGCCGGTGAACTGATTGCAGAAAGTTTTGTCACTTTCTCACGTGAAGTCTCAATTATTGCGGTACGTGGTCAAGATGGTGATGTGAAGACCTGGCCATTGGCTGAAAATCATCATCATAATGGCATTCTGTCTCATTCGATTGTACCTGCACCCAATAGTGCAGACTTGCAGCCAGTCGCACAAGATTACATCACTCGCCTGCTGAATCATCTGAACTATGTGGGTGTATTAACTCTTGAGCTGTTTGTGACAGATAAGGGGCTATACGCCAACGAGATGGCACCACGTGTGCATAACTCAGGGCACTGGTCGATTGAAGGTGCAGTGTGTTCTCAGTTTGAAAACCATGTGCGTGCAGTGGCTGGCTTGCCATTAGGTTCAACTGAAGTGATCCGTCCAACCGTGCTGGTGAATATCATCGGTCAACATCCAAAATCTGAAGATGTTCTAGCCTTGGAAGGCGTGCATTTGCACTTATACAATAAGTCAGAACGTGAAGGCCGTAAGATTGGTCACATCACCCTAATGCCAACCGACAGTGCACAATTGACTAAGCTATGTCGTCAATTGGCGAAGATTTTACCGAATCCATTGGCATTGAGCGAAGATATGAGCATCTAAGCTTTAACTTGCTGATAAAAAAAGCGATCACACCTGTGGTCGCTTTTTTATTTGTCGGCTTTCAGGCATGATTGCGCCTCTTTGAAAATACCCTGCCATTTATCGGATTATTTTCAAAATCAATTGCTTATAAAACAGACAATAATTTATAAATAATTGATGAAAATTTAATCTGTTGCTGCATCAGTTCGGCTATGCAGATTTAAATTTAAAATGAATTTAAAACTTGCAAAGTGTGCTTTGAATTTAAATTCATAAAAATAAATTCAAATTTAAAAAGAGGTCATTTGAATTTAGATTTTCTATTTTGAATTTAAATTCAAAACAATAAATTTAAAAGCCAGAGAATGAATTCAAAGTTTTAAATTTAAAAATCCTTCTTGTATTTTATAAATGAATTTAAATCCTAATTGTCTGCAATTACTTGTTATTAAGCTTATGTGATGTTGGTTATCCACACAGTCAATTTTGAATTTAAAAGGCTGATAACATGGCTTTGAATTTAAATTTAAAAATTAGTTCAAATTTGAATTTAAAGCATCTTGTGGATAAGTTTTTAAATTCAAAACTTACAAATAAATTTAAAAGTGAAGAAAATATGAATTTAAATTTTACGTATTTGCGCTTTAATTTTATCCACAAGCTGATAAGGTGAATAGGAACATAATTCGAAATATAAGTATTCAAGGGTATTATGCAACGACTTGCACTTTTTCTTGGCTCAATCGTTCTGGCTGCCTCTCAGGCACAGGCTGAACTGATCATTAATGGACAGCGCGTAAGTACATCAGAGCTGACCTCGAGTCCTGGCATCTATACGCCAAGTTCCAGTTCATTTCAAAGCTGTCTGGCTAGATTAAAACCTCAGGCACTCACTAAAGGTGTCCATGCAGCGACCTATGACCGATATACTCAAAATTTGACCCCGGATTATTCTGTAATTGAAAGACTCAACTATCAGCCAGAATTTTCAACGCCAATTTGGGACTATCTGTCTGGTCTGGTCGATGAGGAGCGCGTACAGCAGGGTCGTCAGAAATTACAGCAGCATCGCGACGTATTAAATCGAGTTAGTGCTGCTTATGGCATTCCGGCTGAAACTGTGGTGGCAGTCTGGGGCGTGGAAAGTAATTATGGTGATATTTCTGGTAAATATCCTTTATTGCAGGCGCTCGGTACTTTGAGTTGTGAAGGTCGTCGTCAAAGTTATTTCCGTGGTGAGTTCTTTACTACCATGAAGCTGTTGCAACGTGGTGATGTCTATGAAAACCAGCTTAAAGGTTCATGGGCAGGAGCTTTTGGTCATACCCAGTTTATGCCATCCACTTATGATGAACTGGCGGTCGATTTTGATGGTGATGGGCGTCGTGATCTCGTCAGCAGCATCCCGGATGCCTTGGCTTCAACAGCCAACTTCTTGAAAAAACGCGGCTGGCAAACCGGGCAGCCATGGGGTTTTGAAGTCAAAATTCCTCAAGGTATGTCAGTTTCGGGTGAAGGTCGTCGTAATAAAAAATCCTTGAGTAGTTGGATCAATCAAGGTCTGGTTCGTGCCGATGGTTCGGCATTAGTTCAAGGGAATTTATCGGAATCCTCTCAAGCTGGTTTATTGGCGCCTGCCGGTGCCAATGGGCCGGTGTTCCTGGTCTTTAAAAACTTTGACGCCATCTATAGTTATAATGCAGCCGAAAGCTATGCTTTAGCCATTGCACATCTGTCAGATCGTTTGCAAGGTAAAGGTGGCTTGGTGCAAACATGGCCAACCGATGATGCTGGCACATCACGTGAAGAACGTCGAGAGATTCAACAATTTTTGCTCAATAAAGGTTATGACATTGGTGCAGTGGATGGTTTGATTGGGGATAAAACCCGTCAGGCGATCCGCCAAGAGCAGATCCGTTTAGGCTTAACTCCAACCGGACGGGCAGGTCAGCAGATTTTACGTGCGTTTCGGAATGAAAATGCCAAACTGATGATGCAATAACAGAGATTGAAAAAAAAGGTCTGCAATAATGCAGACCTTTTTTATACCTATATATAGTTATAAGAGTTCATGAGATTAAACTGCTGTAATCGTACCGAGCACACGATAGCCTGAAGCCCCAGTCACAGCTGGCAGATTGCCACTCAGCTGATTCATAAAGCGCATCGCCAGCCAGGCAAAGGCAGTGCCTTCGACCCATGTTGGATTTAAGCCTAAATCAGCTGTGGTTTGCACACTCCAGTGATGTTTACGCAAACGCCAGCGCAGCTGTTCCAGTAGATGTGAATTATAAGCACCACCTCCACAAACATAGACTTCACCCGTATCCAGACCAGAGCGATAAATCGCTTTTTTAATGGCACGTGTGGTGAGCTTCATGAGCGTCGCCTGAACATTTTCCGGGGTATCTTCCAGCTCATCATATTCTAAAGCACTGCGCCAGTCGGCAATTTGTTCATCCAGCCATTCCAGATTAAAGTCTTCACGGCCAGTACTTTTGGGAGGTTCTTTGGAGAAAAATGCATGTTCCTGCAAACGATCTAACAGGCTACGGATGGGTGTACCATAGGCTGCCCAGTTGCCATTTTCATCAAAAGGCTGGCCGGTATAACGCTCACACCAGGCATCCATCAGAATATTGGCTGGGCCGGTATCAAAGCCGTAGACTTGATCTGGCTGACCGGCAGGCAGAATACTGACATTGGCAATACCGCCCAGGTTTAGAATCACCCGGTGAATGCTGTCATGCTGAAAAATATCCTGATGGAAAGCCGGAACTAGCGGTGCACCCTGGCCACCAGCCGCCAGGTCACGGCGACGGAAATCGGAAATCACCGGAATCTGGGTAATTTCAGTAATAATGTTTGGATCACCGATCTGCAGGGTAAAGCCATGTTCAGGACGGTGGCGAATAGTCTGTCCATGTGAGCCAATAGCTTTGATTTGTGTGCGATCCAGCTTATTTTTTTCAATCAGCGCATTAATACCATGACCAATCATCTGTGCCAGCGCAACATCTGCTTTACCCATGCGGTCAATTTCATTATCGCCTGGCAGTGTAAGCGCCATCAATTCATCACGAAGATCATGATCAAAAGGTAGGGTGAGGGTGGCATGAAGCTGGAGTGGATCAAAAGAAGCAGCAACAATATCGACACCATCCATGCTTGTGCCGGTCATTACCCCAATATAGATCGCTGTCATGGTTATTCTTAAGCCTGCAATATGCTGAAAAAGTGTTAGTATATCGCACAAATTGAATAACTGATGTATTTGGGTTTTGTGATGTCAAATTTCCTGCCGGCTGAAGAACAACTTGCCCTCATCCAACGAGGCACCCACGAAATTATTTCTGAAGAAGATCTTCTAAAGAAATTAAAGCAGAATCGTCCACTAAAAATTAAAGCGGGTTTTGACCCTACTGCACCTGACTTGCACTTAGGTCATACTGTACTGATCAATAAGCTAAAAGTGTTCCAAGACCTGGGTCACGAGGTTTTCTTCCTGATTGGTGACTATACTGCGATGATCGGTGATCCAACCGGCAAGAGTGCAACACGTCCACCATTATCACGTGAACAAGTTTTAGAAAATGCTAAAACTTATCAAGAACAAGTATTTAAGATCTTAGATCCGAATAAAACTAAAGTTGTGTTTAACTCGGAATGGTTTGCACAAAAAACTGCTGCTGATCTGATTCAACTGGCATCACAGCAAACTGTTGCCCGTATGCTTGAGCGTGATGACTTCACAAAACGTTATAACAACCAGCAACCGATTGCGATTCATGAATTCCTGTATCCATTGGTACAAGGTTATGACTCAGTAGCACTAGAAGCAGACGTAGAGCTGGGTGGCACAGACCAGACCTTTAACCTGTTAATGGGTCGTACCCTTCAAGGGCGTTATGACCAGGAAGCACAAGTCTGTATTACAGTACCAATTCTTGAAGGTTTAGATGGCGTTAACAAAATGTCTAAATCTTTAGGTAACTATATTGGCGTCTTTGATGCGCCGGGTGCGATGTACCAGAAAGTACTGTCAATGCCGGATTCACTGATCGAACGTTACTTTGATCTGCTTAGCTTCAAATCTGTAGAAGAAATTCAGGTATTGTTGAAAGAGATTGAAGAAGGTCGTAATCCACAGGAAGTGAAACGCATTCTTGCACTGGAACTGGTTGAGCGTTTCCATGGAAGCGAGGCTGCTGAGCATGCACATAAAGGCGCGGGTAATATCATTACTGAGGGTGAACTTCCTGAAGGCACACCGGAAGTAACCATTTCATTAAGCGAGTTCGGTGGTGAAATCTTTATTACTTCAATCCTGCGTGAAGCGGGTCTGACTAAAAACTCGGCACAAGCCAAAGATGCGCTGGGTCGTGGTGCAGTAAAAGTAGACTGGCAACCAGTTGATACGTCTTTTTCTGTGAAAGAAAACGTGACTTTGATTGTTCAGGCGAGCAAAAAAGCGATTGCAAAAGTGACCTTTGTTGATTAAGACACTTTCTAAGTTATTGAATTAAAAGCAGGCTTCGGCCTGCTTTTTTTTATATGACTCTATATTCAAAAATCAAATAAGCAAATTCAAAAAAAACCTTATAAAAACAAGAGTTAAATTTTGCCAAATTCCTTGCGTTTCCCTATTATTATGTATAAGATTTATTCATCTAGAGAATTCGCTTTAAGCACATCTAGAGGGTAGTGGTAATAATAAATAACTCCACAACTTATAGTCTCTTCCCCAAGAGACTTTTTTTAAGATACTGAAGCAAATAACTATAATAATGACATACTGGATCGGGTAAAGATTCAATTGCGAGGGAGAGATTTTGGGAGAGATCTCTTCCTTTTTTATTTGAAAAACTCCACTTTTCCTTTTTATATTGTCTTTTAAAAATCAATTTTTTTATTTGCTTTAAATCCACTACAGATCGCCGGATAGATACTGACATCCAGAAAGTTATCAGTATGCTGATCACATCAGGTCTCAAAGAAGATCTAGAAATTTAAAATAAGAGGGTAAGCAGTGTTTATGTATCACTATCGGACTCAGGATATTTTTGATCAGGAAATTGATTTTATTTTACGTTTTCTATTTGAATACGATACGCCTGAGCAGAAACAGAAATCTTTTAAACAGGCATATACTTTATTACAGCAACTCGATCTCGCATCACACTATCTTCTCTTTTCCTTAGTCAAAGAGCGGTTACCTCGTCGGGCTAAATTGTTATTTGCTGCTGAGGACTATAAAGGTAAGAAAGAAGTGATTGAAGAAGTCATGCATCACTGGGTGGGACATAAGTATCGCCAATACGTAGCTTCGCTATCTTAATATTCTCTTTGGCTTTATATAGATATTAAAAGTCAGGTTTCGTAACTTATATAAAGCTGAATACGGCTGATTTGACTATTTTTACTTTTTAAAACCTGAGATTAGAAAAAGAAGTCGCTATGAAAGCAGCAAACTGACTTTCCTGATAGGACCTATATCTATTAGTCGGATAGAAAATAGCAAAATATGTAAGCTGATATAAGCAAGTTTTGAAAAATTCTGAATACAGAGCTGAAATTTCACAGTCTTATTAAGATTTAGTACTTTTTTGAGAGCTATTAGGTCTTAATAAAAATAACCGTTTTAAAATGAATTGCACTGAATACAGGTTTTATTTCAAAGAAGCGGTTAAATTTTAGATAAAAAAGCGATTTTTTAGTGATTTTCGTAGAAAAAAGATACATACGTGAAAAATATAGTGAATTGGGGGTTGCAATGATTCTGAAATCCTCTAGAATGCACCCATACCGACGAGATACACGGTGATGAACGAAGCGAGAC
>NZ_LFRE01000027.1:0-403 GCF_001077515.1 Acinetobacter sp. VT 511
CAATACTTTAAAACAAATGCATTTGATACTTTGAATGAAATCAAAGACGAAATTAGAGCGATTAAGTCCGTTAAAGCTTCACCAACCATCGGCAATATATTCAATACGGTTACTTTGAATGCTATCTTTGAAGATGGCCAAGACGTGAAGGAAGCGTTGGATGAAGCACAAGCAGCAATTGAACAAGAATTGAAATAAATATAATAAGTAAATGATTTGATTAAACCTGTCGGCAGGTACAGTGGTCGGCAGGTTTAACCATAGTCAAGGGAGATTGAGAATATGATAAAGAAATTTGTATACTCTCAAAAAGTTGCACCTTATGTTTTTGTATTGCCATTTATACTCATATTTTTGGTATTCTGGTTTTTTCCGCTTGTAAATTCATTCGTAATGAGCTTTC
>NZ_LFRE01000028.1:0-56144 GCF_001077515.1 Acinetobacter sp. VT 511
CGGCACTGTTGCAAATAACCACGAATGGTAAGCTGAAGACTGTTTTAGCTAAAGGTGCAGCATATGAATCCTTTCCATGGTCGGCATTTTCAGGGCGAAATCATTCTTTGGGCTGTGCGCTGGTATTGTAAATATGGCATTAGCTATCGTGAACTGCAGGAAATGCTGGCCGAACGGGGTGTGAATGTTGATCACACGACTATTTACCGTTGGGTTCAACGTTATGCTCCTGAAATAGAAAAACGTTTACGCTGGTATTGGCGTAATCCTACAGATCTGAGCTCGTGGCATATTGATGAAACCTATGTAAAAGTGAATGGACGATGGTCTTATCTGTATCGTGCAGTCGATCAACGTGGCGATACCATTGATTTTTATCTTTCTTCTAGACGTAATACCAAATCAGCATATTGTTTTCTTGGAAAAATTTTAAATAATGTGAAGAAGTGGCAAATTCCACAAGTGATCAACACGGATAAAGCACCCACATATGGACGTGCTTTATCACGGTTAAAACGGGAAGGTAAATGTCCACCAGACCTTGAGCACAGGCAGATTAAGTATAAAAATAACGTGATTGAATGTGATCATGGCAAGCTAAAGCGGATCATCAGGGCCACATTAGGATTCAAATCTATGAAGACGGCTTATGCCACAATTAAAGGTATTGAAGTCATGCGTGCACTACGTAAAGGACAAGCATCGTCATTTTATTATGGTCAGCCTCAGGGTGAAGTGTGTCTAATCAACAGGGTTTTCGGTCTCTAAGTACTTTTTAAAGGAAACATCATCGACTCAAATCTCTATTTGCAACAGTGCCTGATTAACCACGATTGTTTAACTAATATGAACAAAGTCGTGAAACATTGGTCAAAGAATAGGCGTGGAACGTGAAAAATCATAAAAAAAGCCCGAACAGGGATGTTCGGGCTATCAACTAGGAACTACAGCGTTGAATTTTCAAGAGAATTATAACACATTTCGTATAAGGTGTATTATGTTAATTTTAGAAAATTTAAATTTTCTCTAAGAAACTTTGGATAGCTGTTATTACCTCTGTTTCCTTTTCTTTGTGAGGGAAATGACCACAATCTTTTAGAATTTTCAGCTCTTTATATCCATTAGAAAGCTGAATAAAGCGTTCTGGTTGACTCAAAGTTGCATATTCATCATGTTCCCCATGTATTACTAAAAGAGGACATTCTATTTTTGATATATAGGCATCTATATTCCAATTACGGAATGATGGTGATAACCAAGTATCGATCCATGCTCTTAATACCCATTCAGCTTTATCTCCATGAAACTTAGCTAATTTCTTAATGAATTGTTCATTACAAAAATTAGTTTCCGCATCTTTTATACCTTGTCGAGTAATTTCTTCCACCATAGACTGTGCGGATATAGTAATTGCTGCTTTGCAACGGTCTGGATATATAGCAGCTATTACAGCAGTCATCCCACCACCAACACTATGGCCCATAACAATAAATTGATCTATTTCTAGATGTTGTAGTACAGCAGCAAAAGTTGTTTGAGCTTCCTCCGTAATGAAATTAAGAGATAATTTTTCTAAGGGTGAGGAGTTTCCAAATCCTAAGCGATCATAAGCAATAACTTCTCTCTGGAGAAATTCAGCTAATCGTTGAGGAAAGCTTTTCCAAAGTTCAACGCTTCCTAAAGATTCATGAAGCAAAATAATGGGAGTCTTATGAGAAGCAGGGACAATCCATCGTTTAAAAAATATAGATTTATCACCCAATTTTATAGTTTCTTCTACAATATTCATTTTTTTATTCAGCTTAAAAAAGATGCTGTTATTCTAATAAAAAGTAGAGCATCTATACTGACCATAGAGTCGCCTATTTAACATAATGGCGGTTATACGAAGTACAGTTGTATATTAATTTTAAAATCAATAATTTAAAAATTTAGTCATGACCAAGAAATTAGCAGAAATCGGCTTTTGTAATAAGTTGGTGAGTTTTTAAGCGAATCTGTAACATTTTGCCAGAAAAATTGATCAATAATTGATCAATTTTCGAATCAGTGCCCATTTTAAGCGGATCCAGGTTGCGAAACTATCCCCAATTGCTGTGGATAAAATTTAGGCTATTTTGTACGCCCTGGCGTACATGAAACTCGGCCCTTTGCGGCTATCCGGAATACTGGAATTTTCCTATGATGAACTCATCGGGAACAGGAAGTTCCATACAAGAATAACAATAGATAAGCACAAGGACTGTAAGGTACGACAGGAGTTATACCGAGCGAACCAATACGAAAAACCCCGGCAGGATGCCGGGGTTTTTTATTATCTAAAATATTTAGATCAAAGTTGGATGAGCATCCAAAATACGAATTAAAGTCGCTGCAGGACCAGTCGGATAGCGTCGACCTTGCTCCCAGTTCTGTAGCGTTCTCGCGCTGATATGCAAACGTGCAGCAAACTCTGCTTGCGTTAATCCAGTTTTCTCACGTACTTCTTTAATATCCGGCAATTCAAGCTCTGTGACTCGACTGGCCTTTATCTCATTACGTTTGATGGCACCAGCTTCTTTGATTGAAGCAACCAGGTCATCAAATAAGTTGTTATCCATGAAATTGCTCCTTTACTAATTGACGCAGGATCGAGGTCTCTTTGTCTGTCAGATTATCTTTCACAGACTTTGGATAAGCCACTAGGAAAAATATCTGATCATCTTCTGTGACCCAGTAATAGATCACACGGATACCGCCACTTTTACCTTTATTACCTTGAGCACAGCGTACTTTACGAATGCCACCGCCATTCTTGATTAAGTCACCTTTATCAGGCTGTACCAAGAGATCTTGCTGGAGCTGACGATATTCTTCATCACTCACCAGCTCTTTAATTTGTTTGGTAAAAATACTGGTTTCAATGAATAGCATAGGTTTAAGTACGTCAATGGCGTATAAGAATTTTAGCATTATTGATAAAAAAATGGAAAAATCCTTAGCTTTTTTTTTAAGATTAAGAATATAGTGAATAGGATAAATAATTTTTATATTACAAAAGTTAAAGCGACTTATAAAATATGTCTGATTGGCCAATAGTCTTTAGAGAAGTTCACTTATTAGGTGGCGGATATGCCATCAACTCTCCAGAAGAAAAAGATAAAGTTTTTATTTTCCCTAATACCCTTACTAATCAAACAGCTGTATTAACATTAAAAAATTTTAACCAGTTATATTCAAGTTTAAATTCCCTAGGGCATAAAGTTATTGGCGTAAATTTTCTATATCATGAAATGCATTTTGATGGTTCAAGCCTACCAGAATATCGTTTTTATCATGATTATAAAAATGAGACTTGGGCGCATACTGAAGCACGTCAAAAGTGGGGAGAAATATCTAATTCCGCTTATCGTATGCAAAAAGGACATTTATGGGATTTATCCAAGAGAATTCAATATGTCATTGATACTATTAATAATTCTTTTTATGACTTATCTATAATATATAGAAAGCAATTAAATGCTAAAGTCATTAAAAATGATTTAAAAATTGGTCAAAAGTTTGAAGATGCCTTTTCTTCATTAATCTACGATAAATTTCAGATTTTCTTATTTAATGCATGTATTCTCAGAGACTATATTGCTGAATATGTTTTTCATTATATTGTTCCTAATGATATTAAAACTGATAAACATATGAATACCACATCAAGAATATATAAAAAATATTATGAAAAAAGGACAGTAACATCCGAGTTTGATAAGTATTTTAAGGACATTTGCTCTCCTACTGGTTGGCTTCATAAACTAGGAGTTTATAGAGATCTAGTAATGCATGCTTGTCCTCTTAGTATGCCTAATAAAAAAGCATGGGTTAGGCTGGATAGCATTAATTTAATTGGTTCACAGCAAGCGCCTCGAATAATAGCTCCTATTCCAAGGAATCCTGAACTAATTAAACTTGAGAGAAATAATTATGAATTTTTCCAAGATTTTACTAAACAAGTAGACCAATTTTTTGATCGAAGTAATGATGAAGATAAGTCTATTGATTTATTAGAGTATTCATTAGAAGTAATGCAAAATTTCTCTAAACTTCTTTGGGAAACCATTTATTTATCCCCTGTTCAGGGAGAAATAGTGGCATTTGGTCCTCACAACATTATTGGAGATATTAAAATTACAAGAAAATGATAAATCTTATAATAATTTAATGAATATCCATTTAACATAAAATCTCTTATGCGAAGTCATAGTGTAAGCCCCAAATAGTGATGTCTAGTTTCTAAAGACTAACGGGATTTCACTTCTGGCTCTAACTATGAGGAAGATTCAGACCTCTTAGCGGATAAAAGCATCATTATTCCTGCAATGAAAATAGAGAAAGGAAAGCCCCTACTCTAGTTGAGTAAGGGCTTAAATTGGTTAATAGTGAAAGCGACATTGAACAATACTTATTCGTTCATCTGTAACTTCATAAACCAATCTATGCTTTTCATCGATTCGACGACTCCAAAAGCCTGAAAGATTCGCCTTGAGTGGTTCAGGCTTTCCAGTTCCTTCAAATGGTGTACGTTGACACTCTTTGATCAAAGCATTTATTCGCTTGAGTATCTTTTTGTCTTGTGTCTGCCAATAAAGATAGTCTTCCCATGCGTTATCCGTAAACTCAATTGTCCGATTCATCTTCTATGAGATCCCTTGCAATAGTACGGGATGCACGTAATTGGGCAATTGATTCATTTAAACGAGCAGTATTATTCGGAGATGAAAGTAGATGAAGCGTTTCCATTAAGCTGTCATAGTGTTCTTGACCCATAACAACAGCATGGCTTCCTTCTTTACGAGTAATTACTGCTACATCCGCATCTTCAATAACTTTATCTAAAACGGATTTTAGATTGTTACGTACATCTGTATATGTAAATACTTGCATGTTTTGCATTTCCTAATTAAATATTTAGCCTTAAACAATATATATGGTCACTTCACTGATCTAGCATTGGTTTGGTTGGCACATTGGCTCATAGGTTCGCTATAGATACTTTATATGGACACTTAAATTAAAAAATTGGCTGTTTGAGTTCATGTTTGCAAAAACGTAGTCCTGTACAATATTTTGTACAACTTAAATGTACAACATTCTGTACAACAAGTAAAGCTCTACTTAATCTTTCAGTTAGAGTCGTTCCTTGCAAAATTTTTATAATTTTATTTAAGTTTTAATAATTTACGAAAATATTTTTTGGAAGCATTAATTTAAATAAGTTACGTAACTATTATAAGTTACGTAACTTACATAAATCATTAAGGAAGTTGTTGATTAACAATTTCTTTAATTTCCTCTGGGCTTTTTGAAGCCAGATTTTCTAATGCAATTCTTACAATACTTGATCTGTTAACACGGGCATTTTGACTTTTAACAATCAGTTCATCAATTAGTTGACTAACTTCATCATTCAAAGAAAATGTACATCTAACAAATTTTTTCTCTTTGGTTTCTAAAGCTCTTATCCTTTTTTCAGCCCCAGATATAAATACTTCTGCCAACTGATCTTCGGGAGATATTTCAACTTTCTTTTTTAAACCGTTTAATCCAGCCATGATTAAATTCCTAAAAATTCATTAGCTATATTTTTAATCTCTGCTTTTGCTTTTAGATCACTATCTACTTCAAAAACAGAAAGGCCATTTTCATCAGCATCATCATAAACATTTCTATTAGTTGTAATTGCATTTAACGCATTTATGCCAAATGATTTACATGCATCCTTTGCATCTAAAATTCGTTGAACTTGGGATGGCAACGTTGGGCATTGGGTAATAATTGCTCTCGCAATAAGATCTGGGTTGACTGTTTTAGCTAATTTTAAAACTTGTTCCATATGCGCTAATGTTTTTAAATCTCTACGTTTTGGTCTAAAAGGTAATAACATATGCGTAGCAATTGTCATTGCAGAACGTAAAGCTTCTGAATCTTGCCCACCAGCATCGATTACAATATCCTGATATCTGCCTTGAAGATCCTTGAGAACTGAACGAATATTTCCAGAAGCTTGAACTGAGGGAATATCCTTTAAATCATCATTATCGTCTCGTTCTTTTATCCAGTCAGTTGTTGTTCCTTGAGGATCAGCATCTAATAAAAGAACATCTCTATTTTTTGTTTGAAGGTATACAGCTAAATTTTGAGATAAACAGCTTTTACCAGCTCCACCTTTTTCACCACCTACTAATATGATCATAATTTTATGCAAGTTACGTAAGTTAAATATTTTACGTAATTTAGAATGATTTTAAGTAAAAATCAACTATCGTGAAAAAAAATTAATTTAAAACTTATCCACAAGTAATTCTTTTTTTTATATTTTATATATATTTTTAAATTTATTATTTATAGAACAGCTGAAAAGGTTGATATCAGTGGAATACAAAGAATTAAAGTGGACAAATTCCTACCAATAAGTGGACAGATTCCTTTATATAAAAGGACGGATTCCTTTATATAAAAGGACAGATTCCTTTATTTGTAGGGACAATTTCCTTTCATAAGTAGACAAATTCCTGTCATTAAAAAAAACTTCCATTTATGGACATTAAGTAGTATTGTCCATGTATTGTTAAACATAAATTGAAGTAATGACATATGGGCAATAATGTAATTTATAAAGATAATAATTTGATTGATGCATCTTATACACTAAATCTATCAGAACAAAGATTAATTTTAATAGCAATTATTGCTGCCCGTGATATTGAGGAAGAATTAACAGCAGAAACTATGTTAACGATCCATGCTTCGGAGTATATGAAACAGTTTAATCTTGGTCGACAATCAGCATACGAAGCATTACAAGCTGCATGTGATAATTTATTTGAACGTAGGCTTAATTATAAAACAATAGATCCTGTTACAGGAAAAAAAGCAGTTTATAAGAGCCGCTGGGTATCCAAAGTTGGATACGTTAAAGAGGCTGCCTGTGTACAGTTGATATTTGCTCCAGATATCCTTCCGCTTTTCATTAAGCTTGAAGAAAAATTTACCAAATATGAACTTAAGCAAATATCTCAACTTACTAGTGTTTATTCTATTCGATTGTATGAGCTTTTAATACGTTGGAGATCCACTGGAAAGCTTTACATCTCTATGATAGATCTTAGAGAGAAATTGGGCTTGCTAGAAGATGAATACTCTCAAATGGGAGATTTTAAAAAGCGAGTTCTAACTGTAGCTTTGAACCAAATCAATAAATTTACTGATATTGAAGTTACTTATACCCAGAAAAAAGAAGGTAGGACCATCACTGATATAGAGTTTACTTTTTTTGAAAAAGATACAGTTCTAAGACTCAATGATAAAAATCCCGAAAATTTATATAAATTAACAGCAAAGCAAATCTTATATTTTGCACAAAAGCTTTGCGATATTGTCAACAATCCAGATTTTGGACGTGAATTTGGAAAGATAGGCGAATCTCAAGAAGATTTTCAGGAAAGAATAGCAGCCGAATTAACCGATCAACAGAATGTAAAAAAATATTATGTACATCTATTAAATGTTGGTTATAAACCTAAATATGGGAAACAAAAATAATTGATTTCACTATGTAGTGCCAGTACAGCTCATTTTGAAATTGGCTCATGTGCTATTATAGATCCGCACTTTTAATTCTTTCTTGAAGCTCTAATAAAATGATTTTACAACACCATTCTCCCCTAACATGAGAAATATTCTAAGTAATGTTGTGATTCATACTAAGAGCCAAATATTTTTTTGTTAGAACTTTTGCTAGTCTCTACTGTTTTATATGCTCACAGATTCATTCCATCTGCGCGTATTCATAATCCTATGAGAAGCGCGTGTCCCAAACCGGTATACTTTACAAGTATAAGTATTCTTGATTAACTGATGACGTTTCTTGCATATAGGTTAAGAATCACAGCTACGATACTATTATTTTTTAATGGTCTTCAATATACAATTTAGTTCACAGTTTTCTCTCAATTTTTCAAATCGAAGCTGATACAACGACACTATAAACGTTATAGCTAGCATCATTAAAAGACTAAATGAGCTGTAATAACGAATATTCCGCCTAATTTTGGTTTATGCAGCTAAGCATAATATCTAGTAAGTAATATATAAAATTAGCAATATTGCACATAAATTTCATAACTTACGATGCTTATGTAATCTGGGTACTGGGTAATCAATCCTGGCACATAAACCACTGAATACTGCTGTTTAATATGAGCGAACTTTGCAAGAGGCGAAAGATGACAAAAAATGCGTACGCCTTTAGCCGCCCATAAGTGGACAGATTCCTGACACATAAATTGCTTAAGTTACATAACTTACGATGCTTATGTAATCTGGGTACTGGGTAATCAATCCTGGCACATAAACCACTGAATACTGCTGTTTAATATGAGCGAACTTTGCAAGAGGCGAAAGATGACAAAAAATGCGTACGCCTTTAGCCGCCCATAAGTGGACAGATTCCTGACACATAAATTGCTTAAGTTACATAACTTACGATGCTTATGTAATCTGGGTACTGGGTAATCAATCCTGGCACATAAACCACTGAATACTGCTGTTTAATATGAGCGAACTTTGCAAGAGGCGAAAGATGACAAAAAATGCGTACGCCTTTAGCCGCCCATAAGTGGACAGATTCCTGACACATAAATTGCTTAAGTTACATAACTTACGATGCTTATGTAATCTGGGTACTGGGTAATCAATCCTGGCACATAAACCACTGAATACTGCTGTTTAATATGAGCGAACTTTGCAAGAGGCGAAAGATGACAAAAAATGCGTACGCCTTTAGCCGCCCATAAGTGGACAGATTCCTGACACATAAACCGCATAAGTTACATAACTTATGCGGTTTTAATAATCCAAGATTAGTAGGTACCAAATAATTTATATGGATAGTTAAGTTAAGGTGGAATACATATAAATAATAGAGGCTAAGTCCACTTAATCCTCTAGATATTCAAATAGATCATTCATTGTGCAGCTAAAAAATTTGCACAGTTTGTCTGCTACCGGTAATTCAATACGTACAGCTCTGTCATAGTACATATTGGTGAGAGTATTACGGTTAATTCCCGTTGCATGGACAACATCACTTAATTTTAAGATTTTGCGTTCACCCATAAGGCTGGCTAACTTACATCTAATCATATTATCTTTCAAAGTTTAAAAATAACCTACTACAGGTTATTTTTATTGCATTAAATTAAATACTTTGATAAATTATGACCTGCAGCAGGTTATATTTACCTATAACAAGTATTTTTGCCTATCTAAATCAAATTATATCTTGTAAATTAGAGGAATAGTAACCTGCAACACAATAAATTGGTGCAGGAGTTTTTATATGTTTACTTCGGATGAGTTATGGGTAAGCCGTAAAGCTAAGCTTATGGGCTATAAGTTGATTAAACAATTAAATGTAGGAATGGGATTTGGCATTGCTAATTATTTAGATGTGAACCATTGCTATAACAATCATGAAGCAGTTTTGGTTTGGTTAGAACACTTTTTAACAGAGAATCCTGAAGTGAATAATATTGATTTAGTGAAAGTTGAATTTCTTAAATACTTTCCTGAATCCTCCTATGTATTAGCCTAAGCAATTCTTAGGCTATTTTATAACCTATAATTTAAATCATTATCTTTGGAATAATTTTGTTCCTTGTCTTTCATTCGAGAATCAATTTTTTGATTCTCATAAAATTTCTCTGCTCGTTCTTCTGCTAAAGGTATGCCTAAATCCCTTTCTTCTAAACTAAGTTCTAAAGGAGACGGGGTAGGGGGGACACTTTTTTGAATGAATACTTGTTCTAATTCTTCTTCAAGTACAATTGGAATATTATATTCTGTAGCTAATCCTTTTACCTGGTCTTTAAATGTTTCACTGCCGTAGACCTGCACCGTACCATATTTCTCTTTTGCTAGAAGTAAAGCATCAAGAATGTGATTATTCTTTTCACTTACAACAGCAATATATGAAGCATCTTTTGCTTCAATGAATGCAGTCTCGTGCTGATCTAGATAAAATTTATGTCCAAACTTATATTCTATGACATATTTTTTCCTAGAGGAAAACATCATTTTAGACTGCTGAGAAGGTATAGAAGTTTTTTTTGAAGATGCTAAGGTATTCAAGCGTTCTACTTCTTGTTTTTTCTGAAATTTGAGTCTTCGACTGTGTTCAAAGTATTGCAGCATTTGTTCAAACTCCGATTCAGCTAAATTTTCAGGAAGTCTGATTGTTCTCTTCTTTTCAGCCTTAGGCACAAGCTCTAATTCTAGTGTTGAAGATGAAGATGTAGGCTGTGAATTGTACTTCTGTTCTTTTGGTTGCTTGAGTGGAGAAATTTGTAGACTGAAATATAGTTGCCAACAATATTCAATATCAGATGAATTGAAATATTGCTTATTCAGTTCTTTGGGCTGAGTATAAATCAGTTTTTGAATCCTAAGTTTTAAGGTCTTTAGATCATCTTCTTTAAGATCAGGCAATTTCTTTTGATTAATACAACTTTCTAATGTTGATTGAAGTAACACCATTGGTATACCGCAACAATTTAAGAGCAAACAAGTTTTAATAATGGCAGTACTTTGAGGTGCGTGGGTAGTTTTAAATCTTTTAAATAGTTCAGTAAAGCAAGATTCGATATTGTTTTGAGACAAACGTTCAAAACTTGGTAAAGCCCTTTCTTTATTTACATCCTTGATATCTTGGGCTCTATGTTGCAAAGCTATATGGAACAAGTCTTTAAATTCTGACGAGCCTCTGAGAGTTCCTTTCTGATTAGGATCCAGTACTTTGATACATTGTTGCAGCCGGGCGAGAGAATAGTTGCTAAAGACGAGGATCCCATATTGATTTTGAATGGCAATAGGTTCATGAGGTTGATGCCAATCGAAAATGATTCTTGCTGTTTTGATCTTTGGATTATCTTGGCAAATAAAATTTTTAGATTGACGTTGGTCAAATAAAAATTGTTGTTGCATAAGCAAGTAATGTGAAGGTGGGAAAAATTTTAAAAAATCTGCATAAGATGTGATTTTCGATGAATCAAAACTTGTGGAAAATGGAAAGCATTTTTTCAGCGTTTGAGATGTATTTTCACTTAGGTTTTTATGTTGAGCGTTATATTTTTTTCTTTGTGATGCTCTCGAATTAATTTGATCCGCGTGATGATGATAATGTAGTAATGTAAAAATGGCATCAGATGATTGCTCTGGAAATTTTTGTTGTAAGTCTTTTAAAAAATGCTGTTTATCATGCTTATAATTTTCATTTTTAAAAGAAATTTTTTGATATTCATCTTTACGATTTTTACTAATTGAATCCTTTTCTACTTTTAATTTTAAATAAACGTCATGGAGATCTTTAACTAGAAAATCTTCATTTTTGAACAAATGATAAGAATGTAGTGTCGTTTTTGCTGATTGGACGTGCTGAATATTATCGCTTAACTTGATCAGAGGAATTATTTTGTGATCGACATCATGATGAGTAAAATCCCCCCATCGTTTTTCTAAGTTTTTCAGAGTGACTTGTTTATTACAAAATAATGAGGCTTTAAAGGTGAGTGTTTGCTTTTCACTTGTCTGAATTTTAAAAATACTACCATTACGTTTTTTTTCATACAAAATTCCAATTTCGGCTAATCGCTGGTGCCAGTCTTTCCAGTTTTTAGCGCTGTTCATTACCTGCTGGATATTATTTTCAATATAGTGTTGATAGTTTATTCCTACCGCAATTTCACTGCTCATTCGACTTTTTTGTTGATGTCGATGTTCTTGATCTCGAATTTTCGAATAAATTTTTTCAGCATCAGGCTGAGGTACATAATCTGGATTTTTATCACACTGTCCAGTTTCATGGTTATAAATGAAAACTGGATTAGGTTCCGGCTCCCAGCCCTGTTTTGCTTCAATTTCTGCAGTAGCTCGATGGACTGCATTCAAAATCCACCCCACACCAAGATCAATGACTTTATTTTCATGGTGTTCATTTTTTTTGAACGGATGAACTTTATTGACGATTAAATGAAAGTGCACATTGTCTGTATCCAGATGCATTGCATATTGCATTTGCAACTCTTCTGCACCTAGATGTTTTGCTAAAATATCGATCTGTTCTTCAAGTTGTTCAACAGTTGGAACTTCAAATTTTTTAAAACTTCCGACCATATGTACGATTGGGTCAATCACACGAGAGTTCAAACTGGCCGTTTGTGACATTTCAATTTTTTGATATTTCAATACGATTGGGTCAATCACATGAGAGTTTGAACTGATAGTTTTCGACGTTTCAGTTTTTTGATAGATAGGAACCTCTAAAAAGTTTCTCGAGTTTGAATAGACACATTTTTCAGAGAGTAAACCTTCATCAAAACCAGGATGAAGCTGATTAATATACTCCGGTAGATAATTAATACGCGTTTGCTTCGGATGCTGAATATAATCAGATAATCCAGTCACGCGTTCATCAATTGATGAGTCAATCGGGTTGGGAATGACTTTAATAATCATATCTTATCCAACCTATCATTGAGTTTACGTACAGTCATTTTGATCTCAGTGATGAGCTGTTTTATTTCCTCTAATTCATAAAGAATGAGTTGTGTATCTTTGAGTTTTTCCAAAAGTTTTGTCAGTAAAATTCCGGTAACTCTTACATCATGAATTTCCTGTTTTTCTAATAAAATGATTTGAGATTCATTAAAAATTTTCTTGCGTAAATAATCTGCTTGATTCATGTGTAGGACTTCACAGGAAGCTGTAATCTGCCGATACTCATCTTCTGTGAGCCGAATAATAATTTGTTTGTTTCTTAAAGCCTTTTTCATTTTTTTCTACTATATACAAATTGAGACCGAGCGAAGCGAGCTCGATATTTGTGAAATGGACGATGTGATATACATCGTCCCATCCTGTACTTTTTTCGGCTCATTGGATGTAATGAATATAATGAAAATCATGCTTGTTTTTTCTTTTTGTTCTTAGCGCAAAAGATGACTTTTTTCAGTAAATTAAAAATCAAAAAAGGGTCATGTTTTGCCATTTCTGTCCAGTGATATATTCAGAATAATTGGCTTGTACATTTATTCCTAAGGAAGAAATATGATGCAAGATCAGAATAGTTTAAAATTCGATAGTGAAAATCCAGATAATACAAATTCTGCATTCTCAACAGAAAATTCTCTTGAAGTTGTAACAGCAAAAGAAGAAAAGCCTTCAAGATATGTAGCGAAGAACCAAAAAATATATAGCATTAATGATGCTAAAAATTTTGAAGATATTCTTCGCCGCCATCTAGTCAAAGTGAATGAAAAAACACTTACGCGAAATGAATTACTTTCTCAACATAAGGAAACTTTACTTCAACTTTTTAATGGGGGAGTAACAGTAGATGAAATCCTGACTTTTCTACAAGAAAACAATTTCACAGGCATTACTGCTGAAAACTTACAAGAAATTTTAAAAAAGAAAAAATAATTAGGGGGTGGAATAAGATCAGGATTACTAAGTATTCATGAGTTTATTTTACACAAAGCAATTGGTCCCATTGAAAATAGTTTTGGCTCAGTTGATCACGAGACATATTCCAGCTTCTATTCGGTAACATACTTGCACCCATGGCAAGCTTGGTTTTTCCAAACTTATGATGGATTTCTTCAAGTGAATCCATCAAGTTATTGTCTGCGGTTATTTGTTTCATGTCAGTGAACAGGTCATAAATATGGCTAGATTTAGGCTCTAGACAAGTCAATATTACGCCACACTTTTTAAAACCTACATCTTTCTGATATAAATCATCTATCATTTTTATGGCAATCTTACACAGCGTTAATACGTTATCCGTAGGTTTTGGCAAAGTAAGTGCTGCAGACTTGCTGTAATAGGGTCTATGCGTATCAAATGGATTGGATTGTACGAAACCAATCATGTAACCACATAACATATTCTCTCCTCTTAAGCGAGCTACTGCATCTTGAACATAGAGACTCATAGCCTCTTTAAGATCATCAATATGATAAATCCTTTGGCCAAATGAACGACTTGCGACAATCTGCTTTCGAGGGGCTTGAGTATGTTCTAACTCGATACAAGAGACACCATGTAATTCAAGTAATGTTCTATGCATAACAATGGAAAATTGATCCCTAATCATGAAAGAAGAGGCCATCACGAAATCCAGCACGGAATAAATATTAAGACTATTTAGTTTCTTTGTATGTTTCCTACCTACGCCCCAAATTTCACCTACCTCTATCGTTTCATATAAGCTTTCTATAGCACAAAAATCCATAGCAACCAGATTGCACACACCATTGAAGTAGGTGTTATTTTTTGCAATGTGATTTGCCATTTTGGCTTCAGTTTTAGTCCTACCTAAGCCAATACATACTGGTAAACCGAGCCAGGTAAAAATACGCTGACGAATCGTCTGTGCATAATCAGTCAAATCATACTTCTTGGTATAAGCAGTCAAGTCCAAGAAGCATTCATCAATCGAATAGACCTCTTGTTCTTCAGGAGTTACAAACTTAGACAGGACCTTCATGAATCTGCGAGACATTTCTGCATATAAAGCATAGTTACTTGAGAGTACCTGGACCTTATGCTGCTCTACAATGTCCTTAATTTGAAAGAGGGGCACTCCCATCTTGATACCTAAATCTTTGGCTTCCTGGGAGCGTGCCACAGCACAGCCATCATTGTTAGAGAGGACAATTACAGGTTTGTTATTTAGACCTGGATTAAAGATACGTTCACAACTGACATAACAGTTGTTGATATCTACCAAAGCAAATATCTTGTTGGTATATGCCATATGATGAAACCAAGAGAGTAGTTACTTACGTTTCCTGAATGGTTTGATGACATAAGTCACTACACCCCAAATCACCATCTCCTGGCCATCTCTAAGATGTATATCAGAGCAATCAGAATTCTCAGCTTTAAGCCAGCGATAGTCACCTTCAATCATCAAGCGCTTAACAGTAAAGTCATTGTCGATCAGAGCGATAACGATATCTTCATGTTTGGCTTCAAGGCTACGATCAACCACAAGTTCATCATCAATTTCGATACCTGCATCTCTCATGGAAAGAGAGGCCACTTTTACAATGAACGTCGTAGCCTCATTGCTAATGAGGTGTTCATTCATATCTAATGTCTTGTCTACATAATCCTGAGCAGGGGAAGGGAAACCAGCAGCAATCTTCTCGGCTGCTAAAGGAATTTGCATGTAAGTGGATGGCTGTACAGGAGTGATTAAAGCGACATCATTAAAGCATTGGCTATCTGCTTTGTTCAGATAATCTTTAATCTCTACGACCTTGGATAAAGGTACTCTTACAGTTTTGGTAGGTTCATTGTATTTCTGTTTTCTACCTGCACCTTCTCTGATTCCCCCACGCTTGTTGTTCATAACTCATCCATTATTTGATTTTGTGACGTAATCAGATGGTAAACTTTTCTTCCTTCGAAAAACAATAGAATCTGGATAAACGGTTAATATAAAAAGTATAAATTTAAGGATACTTCTAATTCTATAGATCTAATTTTTTTATCAGTGAATTGTATACAAAGTGGCTCTGGATGAACATTAGATGAATTTAGACCCTGTAATAAAACAGCTTCTGATAGAAACTTAGAAATTTTCAAATGATATGTATTTATGATTTATATAATCCTTTTTTATACTTCTACTGGATCTGGGCCTAGAGATGAAAGGGAGAGGTGCTCAAGATAATAGCCTGCTATTTTAGGACTTCTCTAACAATATTATCTGATAACTATACTTATTTTTGTTCCTAAGTAATTCTTGGTATTCTTTAAAAGTCAGTACCTTAACATGGAAAGGCTTCTACGGCCTTAAGTACAGAAAGTAGTCCATTCATACTTTCCATCTGTTCTATAGGAACTCCTCCAGTTAATGAATTAGGGGAATTGAGAAAATGATGCATCCATTTAATATCACCACCATTCAGGCTATAAACAGCTCTGTAAATCCGAATTACAATTAGTGCTATTTCCCCTTGTTGAGAATTCGGATCTAAGGTTTGTAATTCAGAAAATTCACCATCAATCCCTTCAAGATGCAGAATTCTTAAAAATTGCTCTGGCTTTAGTCCAAGCTGTTCAGCAGCTTTCCAGGATGCTTTAGCCAAAAGTCTAGACCTATCTATTTGTTGTGAATGTGGACTCATGATCATGTCCTTATATAAAAACCGTTCTTTTTACATTACATTAAAATTAGGAACGCGGCCTAAATTTTATTCAATTAACCAGTTTTGATTACTCCCCAATAGACACACCTGGATGGCTAATTAAATAAGAATATTAATATGATGAGGAATATATAAAGCCTAGATGCTATATACAGGCTTTATGAAGTGTATTGAATTTGGAAAATTCTTATTTCGAAGGCTAGATGAGATACAGGTTAGGAATGCTCATAGGCATTATCTATAAAGTTATTATGATCTAACGTTTAATATTTGCTATATAGCTAACATTGCATATAAATTATACAAGGTTCGCTATATGGCTAATACAATATTGTGAAATCGGAAAAATAGTATGGCTTCTAGAAAAGAGATTGGAGAAAACATAAAATTGGCCAGGAAAAAACTCGGCTATACACAAAAGACTGTATCGGAGAAATCTAGGGTGAATAAAACAACAATTTCTGAGATTGAAAACGGTCATTTCACTGGCTCATTTGACTTATTTGAAAAAGTACTTAGTTGTGTTGACTTACAGTTTGAAGTCGTACCTAAAAAGCATACGTTACCTCAATGGGACGAAATCGAGTTTTTATTCAAAGAAAATTGAATTAAAGAAGGCACTGTTGCAAATAGAGATTTGAGTCGATGAAGTTCCTTTTTAAAAGTGCTTAGAGACCGAAAACCCTGTTGATTAGACACACTTCACCTTGAGGCTGACCATAATAAAATGACGATGCTTGTCCTTTACGTAGTGCACGCATGACTTCAATACCTTTAATTGTGGCATAAGCCGTCTTCATAGATTTGAATCCTAATGTGGCCCTGATGATCCGCTTTAACTTACCATGATCACATTCAATGACATTATTTTTATACTTAATCTGCCTGTGCTCAATATCTACTGGACATTTTCCTTCTCGCTTTAACCGTGATAAAGCATGGCCATAGGTCGCTGCTTTATCTGTATTGATGACCCGTGGAATTTGCCATTTTTTCACCGTATTGAAGATTTTTCCTAAAAAACAATAGGCTGATTTACTGTTCCGTCTAGCGGAAAGGTAAAAGTCAATCGTATGACCACGTTGATCAACTGCACGATACAGGTAAGTCCATCGCCCCTTCACTTTGATATAAGTCTCATCCATATGCCATGAATGTAAATCTGTAGGATTACGCCAATACCAGCGTAAGCGTTTTTCCATTTCTGGAGCATAACGCTGAACCCAACGATAAATTGTGGTGTGGTCAACATTCACACCCCGTTCAGCGAGCATTTCTTGAAGTTCACGATAGCTGATGCCATATTTACAATACCAACGAACAGCCCAAAGAATGATTTCACCTTGAAAGTGCCGACCATGGAAGGGATTCATCTGCTGTATCTCGAAATAAATAAGATATTTAGCTTATCATGTCAGCCTATTTGCAACAGTGCCTGAATACATGAGCAGCTAAATCACTCAAAGCCAGCATCTAAAACCATTTAACAAAATCTATGACTATTTTACTTTCCCTTACCTAATCGTCCTAGTGTATATCTTTTTTTTTGATTAGCTTATTCCTAAATCAAGTGACTTTAGGTAAGTATGATGAACGATATCCAATTTTCAGATTGCGCAAAGGCATGTATGAGCTGTTCCCTTACCTGTGCCAGTTGTGCAAATGCCTGTCTAAAAGAAGAAAATCTGGAGATGATGCGAGAATGTATTCAGCGTTGTCTAGATTGTGCAGATATTTGTCAGCTCTGTGCTCGTATGCAGCAAAAAGAATCTCCTTTTATGAAAGAAATTTGTGAGCTTTGTGCCAAGGCTTGTGAATACTGTGCAGATGAATGTAGCCAACATGAGCATCAACACTGCCAGCAATGTGCTGATGCTTGCCGTGAATGTGCCGTCGAATGTCGAAAAATGGTTGTCTGATAAATAAAAGAAGAAAAATGGTTGTCTGATAAATAAAAGAATTAGTTGAGTTTAGGATTTACTCAATGAATAGCCAACGTGTTAGTTGTTAGTGGGTCAAACCACTAACAACGGCACTGTTGCAATAGGGATCTGAGTCGATGATTTTCCCTTCAAAAAAGCTTAGAGACCGAAAACTCTATTTACTAGCCAAACTTCTCCTAGAATATTACCGTTATAAAATAATGAAGCTTGTCCTTTGCGTAGAGCACGCATAACCTCAATTCCTTTAATTGTGGCATAAGCCGTTTTCATAGACTTGAATCCCAACGTAGCCTTGATGATCCGTTTGAGCTTGCCATGATCACATTCAATCACGTTATTCTTGTATTTAATCTGTCGATGGTCCAGGTCTTCAGGACACTTTCCTTCCTGTTTTAGTCGCGACAAAGCACGGTCATAGGTATGAGCCTTATCAGTGTTTATGACTCGTGGAATCTGCCATTTTTTGACATGATTCAAAATTTTACCAAGAAAACAATAAGCTGAATGGGTATTTCGTCTAGCAGAAAGATAGAAATCAAGAGTATGGCCACGTTGGTCAACTGCACGGTATAGATATGCCCATTTGCCATTCACTTTTACGTAAGTTTCATCCAGATGCCATAAATGCCGATCTGTAGGATTACGCCAATACCAGCGTAAACGTTTTTCTATTTCAGGAGCATAACGTTGAACCCAACGGTAAATAGTCGTGTGATCAACATTCACACCCCGTTCGGCCAGCATTTCCTGCAGTTCACGATAGCTAATGCCATATTTACAATACCAGCGCACAGCCCAAAGAATGATTTCGCCCTGAAAATGCCGACCATGGAAAGGATTCATATGCTGCACCTTTAGCTAAAACAGTCTTCAGCTTACCATTCGTGGTTATTTGCAACAGTGCCGATTGCTCCTCCTGCAAGTGGAATCCAGTCTATTTGTGATTTAAAAATGGAACTCATAGAACCATGACGTTCAGGTGAACACCAGACCATACCTTCAGACTATGCAAGAAGCTCATGCAGTTCTTTTACTTTTGGATGCTCAGTATCCGCATCTTCTGGCAAAGGAAGGCCCCACAAGTGATAGATACAGATAAAGCACACATATGGAGGTGCTTTGTCACGGTTAAAATGGGAAAGAAAATGTCCACCAGATCTTGAGCACAGGCAGGTTAAGTATAAAAATAACGTGATCGAATGTAATCATGGCAAGCTAAAGCGGATCATTAGGGCCACTTTAGGATTCAAATCGATGAAGACGGCTATGCCACATGCATCTATTCAGATGGCATTAAACACCGATGATGTACAGACGAAGTAGTAGCAGCCGATCCTACTAAAAGAATAGCAAACGATAAAAACAGCGATAAGCATGTTTTTAACCACTGCATAAAAATAGACCAAAAATTAAGCTTTTTTAGTTTTACAGATTCGAAAATAAATAGTAATAATTCATGAATAGTAGCCGAAGCTACCATTCATGAATCCAAATCATACTATTTTAAAAAACTAATTCGATGCCTGCACCATATTTCCATCCCTTTTCAGACTCTGTTGCCTCTTGCATAGAAGTGGCTTTCTGTCCTTTTTCATATTGGTAAGCAACATCAATGAAAGGTTTAATTCGCTTAGTAATCTCATATCGGGTTTTGATACCAGTTTTTAGTTCTGATAAACCTGATTTTGCAGCATAGTTAGAATCATCGCTAAATATTACATCTGCTTCGATATAAGGTTGAGTAATAAGTTTCTGAGTTAAAAGCAAATCACGTTCTAATTCAAAACTTGCTCCCCAAAAATTATTCTCACCGCCATAAAGATATGCTTGTGTTTCAAAGAAATAAGGAGCTAGACCTAATATACCAATAACCCCATCCACTCGATCGCTGCTGCTGTTATTTTTATCTTCACTATATCTTACCCCAGCTTGTACATCCCAAAATGGGGCTACGTTACGGCTATAAAGTGCTGATACAGCATATTTTGGATCATTACTTTCTGACTTTTCCGAATTGGCTTCAATAAATAGACGATTTTCATCTGTTCCAATTAAAGTTTCAAACTTTGTTCCTAGGTTGCCCTTACCGTCTTCATCAACCATCCATTCATTTTCAAATTTTGTCGTTTGATAAATTTGTCCACCATGTTCTTTAAGATGATTGTCATGAGGTGAGTTAGAGTTCTCAAGCGCAATCTGGACACTCTTATCCCCCATATCCGCATTTTCCATTGAATAATATTCTGGATAACGCTCTTGAAGGGAATACTTTAATCCTCCAGATTCCTGTAAAAGAATTTTCATATTTTTTGTAATATTACTGTCTTGTACAGGAGTTTCATTTTTAGCGAACGTTAGATTTGATAATCCAAATAGCGCAATCATCAAAGTTGTTTTTGAAAACAAATTATTAGTGATGTGCATGTGGATTTACTCCCTTCTCATTTACTTGGGACTGAGGAACAGTCTTTGTAGAATTACCATCTTCCACTTGAGCTACAATGAGTTTATTCATCATTCCTGCACTCATATGGTAAAGCAGGTGACAATGAATAGCCCACTCACCTAACTCATCAGCTGTGAGTAGAGTGGTTATCGTTTTCCCAGGTGGAACAATTACCGTATGTTTGTTTGGCATATTGCTTGGATCCTGACCATTCTCAAGCTGCATAAACATGCCATGTAAGTGCATTGGGTGAGCCATCATACTGTCATTGACAAATTTTAAGCGAATACGTTCACCATACTTCACCACTAGTGGGTCGGCTTCATTAAATTTTTTACCATTTATTGTCCAAATATAACGCTCCATGTTTCCACCAAGACGGATCTCTATTTCACGTTCAGCTGCACGAGTGTCTTTTTGAGGATCTAACGATTGCAAATCACTATATTGCAATGCTTTATTACCTTCAGGTGTTGAAGCATTTGCCCATCCAAATACGGTATTATCATTCTTGTCTGAAGCCGCCTTAACAGTAGCGCTATTCATCGGCATATCATGATCCATACCTTTCATAGAAGACATATCATGATCCATACCTTTCATAGAAGACATATCATGATCCATACCTTTCATAGAAGACATATCATGATCCATACCTTTCATTGAAGACATATCATGATCCATACCTTTCATAGAAGACATATCGTGATTCATGCCTTTCATAGAAGACATATCATGATCCATACCTTTCATAGAAGACATATCGTGATTCATATCTTTCATAGATGACATGTCATGGCTCATCCCCATATCTTCCATAGTTAATAAAGCACGAGGGCGAGATTTAGGCATCTCAATTTGTTTGACTGCTGGGCTGCTTTCTTCATGTAATGTTCCCACTGAAAAACCGGTACGATCAATAGATTCAGCTTCAATTTGGTAATGTGCTTGTTTTGGTTCCACAATGACATCATAGGTTTCAGCAGTACCAATACGGAACTCATCTACAGGAACGGGCTTTACAGGTTGACCATCAGCACTGACTACAGTCATTTTTAGGTTTGGAATGCGTACATCAAAGAATGACATAGCGGAAGCATTAATAAAACGAAGGCGAACTTTTTCACCAGCTTTGAAGTTACCGGTCCAGTTTTGCTGAGGTGTTTTGCCATTCATTAAAAATGTATAACCAGTCACATCGGACATATCTGTTTTCAACATCCGCATCTGATTCCACATAGAGCGGTCTTGCCAAGTTGCCTTTAATCCATCACGTTTAACTTGTTTTAATACATCGAATACTGTTTCGCGACGGTTCTGATAGTAATCTGCTTCTTTTTTAAGATTTTTCATAATTTGATCACTTGTTGAATTATGAAAATCAGAAAGCAAAACAACGTAATCTTTATCGGTTTTTTCAGCAGCTGTTAGTGGAGTTTTATCTTTAGGATAAATAACAAAAGCACCATATAAACCGTCTTGTTCTTGTCCTTTACTATGTGAATGATACCAATAAGTACCATTTTGGCGGACTTTAAACTTATATTCATAAGTTTTATTAGGGGCAATGCCATTAAATTTGTTAAATCCAGGTACACCATCCATAATTCCAGGTAATAATAAGCCATGCCAATGGATTGAAGAGTCCTGATTTTTTAACTTATTGTGAACACGGATAACGGCCTCATCACCTTCTTCAAATTCAAGAAGTGGTGCAACGAATTTACCATTAACGGTAATTCTCTTTAGCGGTTTTCCTGTGATATTTACAGTTTGTTCAGCGATTGTTAAATCATATTCTTTAACTGCCGCCATTACCCAAGTTGATGAAAATAAACCAACTCCAATTAAGAGTACATGACTTAACTTTTTTGACATTCTATCTCACCTTTAGAAAGGTCAAGATTGAAGTAATAAAGCAAATATTTAGTATAAACTTTAATACTTCTTTCTCGCTATTTATAAAATTATTTATTGCTACCAGGCATATTCATCTTTGAATGATCCATTTTAGAATGGTCCATATTCATCATAGAATGATCCATTTTTGACATGTCAGATGAGTTAGGAGACTGATGTTGACTATGATCTTGCTGAGTCTTGTCATCTTTTTCCATTTTACAAGGTTTTGTACAAGGTTTCTGTGCTTTTACCGTTTTAGTGGCACTTGAGGTTGATACATCTTTTGCCCAAGATTGAGTACCAGCAATTAAAGTTCCAGCACACATTAAAATTGTTAGACTACGACGCACTACAGTTTTCATAAGTTTCTCTAAAAGTTAATTTCTTGCTACTACAATAAAGTGAAGCACTGAACATCTAAGTGACTTGAAAATGACATTTTTGTAATCTATCTCGATCAGATGTTTTATAACGTTATTATAGTTTTAATGAATGACTTAGGATTCGGAAATGAGAATACTATTAGTTGAAGATGAACAAAAAACTGGTGATTATCTCAAGCAAGGTTTATCCGAAGCTGGCTATATTACGGACTGGGTTACAGATGGGTTAACGGGTAAACATCAAGCTCTTTCTGAAGAGTATGACTTAATTATTTTAGACGTGATGTTACCTGGACTAAATGGTTGGAATATTATCAATGATATTCGTAGCAGCGGTAAAACAATGCCCATTCTTTTTCTTACCGCCCGAGATCAAATCGAAGATCGAGTAAAAGGATTAGAGCTAGGCGCTGATGATTATTTAGTTAAGCCTTTTGCTTTTGCAGAGCTTCTAGCTCGAATAAAAACGCTCCTTAGACGAGGGCAACAAAGAGAAGATAATAATATTATTAAGATTGCTGATTTAGAACTTGATTTGAGAAAACGTCGGGTAACACGAGCAGGTCAACGCATTGATTTAACGGCTAAAGAATTCGCGCTTATGGAGCTTTTTATGCGTAGAAGAGGTGAAATTCTACCAAGAGCACTTATTGCATCTCAAATTTGGGATATGAACTTTGATAGTGATACGAATGTCGTTGAAGTCGCTATTAAACGATTAAGAAGTAAAGTTGACAGTAACTTTACTCCCAAATTAATTCAGAATATTCGAGGAATGGGGTATGTACTAGAGGTAGAGGATGAATAATAATTTATTCAGAGCGATCAGTTTCCGGATCGGTATCATTTTCTCATTATCTACTATTTTCATTCTAATTATTATGGGTTTGTTCATAAATAAATTAGTAATGCATCATTTTGAGACTCAAGACCGTACCCAATTAGAAGGTAAAATCCAGCTGATTCAGAATCTTATCCAACAGAATCCTAAAAACTCTCCAGAACTTAATCTTTATTTGAGAGACGCTTTAGTTGGACACCATGATCTTATGGTTCAAATAGAACGACCGACAGGTAAAGTTTTATTTAGTTCAGCACCTTCAACAATTAATACTCAACACTTAACCAAGTCAGCAAATAATTCATGGATTAAATGGAAAATTCAGGATAAGACTTATCGTGGCATGATCTACAACACGGATATAAACAAAAATACTGAGATACAATCTGTACGCATTATTGTGGGGATCGATACATCTGAACATCTACATTTTTTAAATGATTTTAAGCGTCAACTTTTTTACATTGGTTTAGCCGGTACGATTTGTTTAATGTTTTTAGGCTGGTTTGCAACCTGGAGAGGTTTAAGACCCGTGCAAAAAATGGCTAAGGTCGCAGAAGGCATTTCTGCCCAACATCTTTCAGAACGTTTAGAAGTTGAGCACACACCAACAGAACTAAAATCATTAGCAATTGCCTTCAATGATATGCTCGACAGACTAGAATCAGCTTTAGAAAGGCTTTCCGATTTTTCATCTGATTTAGCGCATGAAATTAGAACACCGATTAATAACTTAATGACTCAAACTCAAGTATGTCTTGCCCGTAACCGAGATATTGGTACTTATCAAGAAATACTATTTTCTAATTTAGAAGAATTAGAACGTTTGGCTCGAATGGTATCCAATATGCTTTTCTTGGCAAAAGCAGAACATGGCCTAAAATTACAGAACTTACAGAATATTGACCTGGTTAAAGAAGTTACAGCCTTATTTGATTTCTATGATGCGCTAGCTGCCGAAAAAAATATGACGCTTCAACAAACAGGATCTGGAAATGTCAAAGGTGATCCTGCTATGTTACGTCGAGCACTCAGCAATCTATTATCTAATGCAGTTAAATATGGAAATAAGAATTCTACAATACGCATAAAACTTCAACAGAATTTAGATAACACAATATTTTCAATTGAAAATGAAGGCCCTGAAATCTCTCCTGAACAACTATCCAGGTTATTTGATCGATTTTATCGAACAGATGCATCTAGACAAAGAACAGAAGAAGGAACCGGCTTAGGGCTCGCGATAACAAAATCTATTCTTGATATGCTTGGGGCGACCATCCAGGCTGAATCCCTCAATGGTCGAATCATTTTTACCATTGTTTTTCAAAGTGAATCCATGCAAGGGGAATCATTTTAACTCATTTTTTGAACATCTTCCATTTACCCGAGTTGACCTTACATAAAGCTCAAACTGAGAGCCAGAGCTACGCCAGCACCTATCATGGCAATTGTGTAGCCAAATATGATAGCTCGGCCAAACTGTGCCCCCCCTGTCATCCATGCAATTGTCGCTTTGCTTAACATGTTGCTCAGTGTGGCCAGCCCTAGCGCGACAGCAGCCACATTTGTTGTTAAGCCTTCAGTACTATGCAGGCGGGCAAGTGAGACTAAAATAGCATCTACGTCTGCTAGCCCAGAAATAGTCGATAATACGAAGATGCCGCTGGTGCCCAACCATTGTTTTGCTGCCGGGACCAAGACTGCCATGACAGCCAGGAAAGCAGCGAAGCTGAATGCTGTCCCAAGATCAAAAGGAGCCATTGCTTCTATTGTTCGATCGTTGTTTTCAGCGCTGGTAATTTGGCGTTGTCTCCACAATGCCATACCCAGCAGAAGGATTCCCGCAATCATCATTGCACCACCAAAAGTGCTTAGCAATGCTGGCTCAATGACGCCTATCAGCACAACCATACGAAAAAACATGATGCCACAGGCAGCCAATGTTCCAGAAATAGCAGCACTGACCATGACGGGGTGCTGGCGTGTATAGCGTGCCAGTGCGACAGTTGCAGCTGTAGACGATGCCAAACCACCCAATAGACCTGTCCAGAATATGCCTCTTTCTGAACCGGTAAGCCGCATGGCAAAATGACCTGCCAGAGAGAGTCCGGCAATCAGGATCACTGCCCACCATAACTGGTAAGGATTTAATGCAGCAAAAGGTCCCAGACCCGTATTGGGTAAGTAGGGTAATATAACGACAGAAAGTACCAGCAACTGCAGGGATGCGGTTAATTCACGATGCTCTATCAAGCGTAGCCAACCGTGTAAGGTTGGCTTGAGATCCAAAAATACAGCGACGATTACAGCCGCGGTTAATGCTAAAGTAACATTACCATGGGATGCATATGCACCTAAAACTAATGTCAACAGCATCGCAATAATTGTGGTAGCACTTAAATTACCGGAAATTTTTGCGGTACGAGCATAGGACACTGTTAGTAATAAGGAAAGCCCTAATACGGCCGCAACTAGCGGCCAAGCTCCGAAGTTTGGTTGTAAATGACCGAGCACTCCTCCGAGCAATCCTGTCAATGTGAAGGTACGTAGACCTGCTACTCGGCTGCCTTCTGGCAGTTCTCGATCCTGCCATCCTCGTTCTAAACCAATGAGCAGGCCGATGGCGAGTGCTGCAACCAGCCCTGATACATCTGGTGGAAGAAAGGAACTCTCTATCATAACTTTTTATTTCGCAGGCGAAGGGCATTGGTGATGACTGAAGCTGAACTCAAACTCATAGCCAAGGCGGCAATCATCGGTGACAACAACCAACCGGTAAATGGATATAGTACGCCAGCCGCGATAGGGATACCCAAAGCATTGTAAAGGAAAGCAAACATGAGGTTCTGTTTCATGTTGCCGACAGTAGCTTCCGAAAGTGAACGGGCAACAGCAATCCCTCGTAAATCTCCCTTGACCAGCGTAACTTGGGCACTATTCATTGCAACATCAGTCCCGGTTCCCATAGCGATACCGACATCAGCTTTAGCCAAGGCTGGTGCATCATTGATGCCATCACCAGCCATAGCCACGATGCGACCTTCCTTCTGCAATTTGCTGACCAGTTCTAGTTTATCTGCGGGTTTGACTTCGCCATGTACCTCATCAATGCCTAGACGTGCTGCGACTGAACGGGCAGTGGTGAGACCATCTCCTGTTGCCATCACGATACGTAGACCCGCTTCCTTCAGGGTGGCAAGTGCTTCTGGGGTATTTTTTTTGATGGGATCGGATACTGCAAGCAGACCGGCCAATTCACCATTGATGGCTAGATGCATCACACTTGCACCTTCCGAACGCAGCTCTTCGGCTTGCGGAATCAGAGATTGTACCGAGATACCCAATTGCTCCATCAGTGCTGTGTTGCCCAAAGCTAACTGACGATCGCCCACTTGACCTCGAACACCAATCCCTGAGCCCGATTCAAAATTATCTGGTGTTTCAAGAGACAGGCCACGTTCGTGTGCTGCGTTTACAATCGCTTCGGCTAGCGGGTGTTCACTGCCTTGATCAAGACTGGCGGCTAAACGTAATACTTCAGATTCGTCAAAATCTGATGCGGCAACTACACGATCGAATACAGGGCGTCCTTCAGTTAACGTACCTGTTTTATCGATGATTAGTGTGTCAATCTTGCGTAGATTCTCAATGGCTGCTGCATCACGGAACAGCACACCATGAGTAGCACCTTGACCCGTCGCAACCATGATAGACATTGGAGTTGCCAAGCCTAGTGCACAAGGACAGGCAATAATGAGTACTGCCACAGCATTGATTAATGCATAAACCCAGCTTGATTCTTCTGGGCCGAATAGTCCCCATCCAAAGAAGGTAAGCAAAGCAATGGTCACTACAGCCATGACGAACCAACCTGCTACCTGATCAGCCATACGTTGCATTGGTGCTCTCGATCGTTGAGCTTGCGCCACCATCTGTACGATCTGGGATAACATGGTACTTGAACCAATTTTCTCTGAACGCATGATCAATGAACCATTGGTATTCAGGGTAGCTCCAATGACTTTATCGCCGATACGTTTAGTGATAGGTAAAGGTTCACCTGTCAGCATCGATTCATCCACTGAACTACTTCCTTCAGTGATTACACCATCCACAGGCACTTTTTCACCTGGGCGAATTCTGAGTAAATCTCCTACATGGACATGCGTTAGAGGAACATCTTCTTCAGTTCCATCAGGCAGGATTCGGCGAGCTGTTTTAGGAGCGAGCCCAAGGAGTGACTTAATTGCAGCAGAAGTTTGCGAACGTGCTTTTAACTCCAATATTTGTCCCAGTAGGGTCAATGAAATGATGACCGCTGAAGCTTCAAAGTAAACAGCGACACGACCCATGGAAATAAATGAGTCTGGGAAGATTTGCGGTGCAATGGTTGCGACCACACTATAAATAAATGCAGCTCCAGTGCCCAAACCAATCAGCGTCCACATGTTCGGGCTGCGATTCACAACCGATTGCCAACCCCGGGAAAAAAATGGCCAACCTGCCCAAAGTACAATTGGGAGTGACAACACCAGTTCAATCCAGCTCTGAACCACCATATTGAACAGGTTCATTTGATGACCAAACATCGCCAAAAAAGTCACGATGATGGTCAATGGCAGTGTCCACCAGAAGCGTCGGCGGAAATCACGTAACTCCGGATTCTCATCTTCCTCTAATTCAGGAATGAGTGGCTCCAGTGTCATTCCGCATTTAGGACAGTTTCCAGGATGATCTTGTTTAATTTCTGGATGCATTGGGCACGTATAGATGATCGTGCCTGTTGTGCTTGTCTCATTAACGGATTGAGTAGTCTGATGATGCTGTGTATGTGCATCGGCAGTCGTCGTTGCGGGTTTAGCGATATATTGCACCGGGCTGCTATGAAACTTTGATTGACATTTATCACTGCAAAAAAAGTAAGTTTTCCCCTTAAATTCCTCATGGTATTTCGATTCTTCAGTGACGGTCATACCACAGACTGGGTCTTTCAGTACGTCTGTTGTAGCCTGTGCCATATGGTCCTGGTTATGATTTTTTTGATCTGACATAAATAATTCTCTTATGGTAAAGTGGTTTTATGGCCGAATTTTGGAATAAATCTCGGAGTCTGTTGAGCATAGCTGTCATAGACAGCGCCAAACTGTTTACTCATTTCAGCCTCTTCCTTAATTGCCAAGCGGCTGTACATTAAGAGTAGGATTGGAAACATAATCAGTGTCAGTAAAGTTGGCCATTGCAATAAAAAACCCAGCAAGATCATCACAAAAGCCACGTATTATGGGTGACGTATACGTGCATAAGGGCCTGTGATCGCTAAAGAATGCTGACGTTGCTCGTTGTACAGCACGTGCCATGACGTTGATAACAGGTAAAATCCATAGCCCAAGAAAACGTAACTGGCGATATGCAAAATGCCAAAATGTGGATCACCTTTTTCACCTAATAGCGTTGACCACAAGTGACCTGCATTATGAGAAAGTAAGTCAAGTTGAGGGAAGCGAGTTTGAAGCCAACCAGATAACAGGTAAATGGTTAAAGGAAAACCATACATTTCGACAAATAGAGCAATGATAAAAGCCGAAAAGACCCCAAATGTACGCCAATCGCGCGCAGTGGAAGGTCTAAAAAAACTGAAAGCGAACATGATAAAAACTGCTGAGTTAATGATAACCAGCGTCCATAAACCATAAGCCGATTCCGCATGATTCATGATGGATCTCCTGATAAGAGCTATTTTTTGTTATCAGATATATCGGATTTTTTTTGCTGCGAGTGGTTATGCCCATGACCACCATGCATAAAAATATGCATCAGTGGACACGCTAAAAGGAATAAATAAGGCAAAGCACCGATAACGTGGGCTAAATGTTCCGTTAATAGAAAATAAGCTGCGATACCACCCAGCACGATTAGACCAATGGCATAACGTGTAGACCAGAAGTTAGGTACTGAATTATTTTCTTGGTGTTGGTGATTCATGGTGCTTTCCCCTAATTCATGGGTAACTATTTAGTTGCTGACGGAGGCATACAGTCCATCATCATCTGCATCATGGATTGCATCATGTCCATACGTTTTTCCATCATTTGCTGACGGTCAGCCATATTGGCATTCATGCTTTGGCTACCCATCTGTTTCATCATGCTTATACCTCCTTGCATGAGTTTCATGTGCTCAGCCATAAGTTTCTGACGTTCTTGCGGGTTTTTTGCAGCCATCATCTTTTCATGCATGGCTTGCATCGCTTTCATGTGCTGGTCCATTGCAGCCATTTTGTCTGGAGTCATCGTGCCAGTAGCTGTCTTTTTAACAGTGACTGTGGATGGAGGAGTATTTTCTGGGTGATGAGTTTTATGCTCTTCAGGATTTTGGGCTAATGCACCTAGAGCGGCAGTGGTTATACAAAGTGCAAGTAAAGTTTGGCGGATATAAGTCATGATATTTTCCTTCCATCAGTTGATCAGCCGATACAACCTTTAAATGAATGAAGCAAACAAATAGAGAGAGGTATTTTTCATTTATTTGCTCCACTCATTCTTTTGATGAAGTTGATCGCTGGTTATGCCACCGGTGTTTTACTTAGGTGGTAGCTGGTTATAGTCAATTTTTTTATTTCTATTGAATAATTTTATCACTTGAGTCTATTGATTTTTAAAAATGACAAAAATGTAATTTTGAAGTCATCGCCCTGTTTCTGTCTCTTACTAATAATTGAAATATAAGAGGAGATGATGTGGTCTCATTAAATATAGATTTTATAAAGTCATCTCTAATGAACTAACGAATCAAGAGGAAACGTAAATGAAATTATTTCAAAATAAAATGACTGCTCTACGTAATGTTGTAGTAGCTGCAACGATGATTGTGGCTACTACAACTACGTTCGCTCATGTGAGTTTAGTGAGTGCGATTCCTGCGGAAAATGCATCTATCCTTAGTCAACCAAAGAACTTGACCCTTAACTTTGGTGCAGAGGTTATGTTGATGAATATTAAGTTACTGGATGCTCAGCGAAGAGATGTTCCTTTAAAATATAAAGTTACTCATGACTTAAAGAAATCCTTTGATGTAGCTCTTCCGAAACTGAAAAAAGGTAAATATACCGTTGTCTGGACAACAATGGGGAAAGATGGTCACAACATGAATGGTGAATATAGTTTCACTATCAAATCAACTAAATAAGAATTGATTACCTTTCAACATGTCAGTGAGGTGCTGGCATGTTGTTCTAGAATGGACAAAAATAATGATTTCTGAATATTGGATGTGGGCCACTTGGTTAACTAAGGTTATTTTATATTTAAGTGTAGCTTTTGTCGTTGGTGGAGCCTTTTGCTATTTTTTACTTAGACAATATCTTGAACTAAAAGAATCGATTCTTAAATATATTACAATTGGCGCTGGATTAGGCCTAATTTCCAGTATCTTGGGATTTTTTATTCTGATTGGTAGTTTTGCCAATACTGGTATTACAGGTATGGTGGACCCCACGTATATTAATATATTGGTTAATACTCCGACGGGGTATATATACGTTCTTCGTTCTATTAGTTTTGCTCTTTTACTTCTTCTCATGGTGGTTAAACTTAACAGGAACAAAGGTCAGTTTTCTATAATTGAAAGTTCAATATTTTGTGTTTTACTTCTCCCGATTATTTTTAGTTTTTCCCAGCTCGGACATGTCGCTAATTTAACCTTACTTGCTCAAATTTTATTATCAATCCATATTCTAGTTATGTCGTTATGGATGGGGTCTTTATATCCGTTATGGAAAACCAGCCGGGAAATAAGTGGTTTACCTTTAAAAGATCGCATGCATGTATTTGGACGTATTGCTGCTTTCATTGTTGGGATATTAATCGCCTGTGGCGCTAGTGTAGCTCTTCTTTTAATTAAAGATTTTAATACCTTAATCAATACTGCATATGGCTATGGTTTCATGGTTAAAATGTTTTTTGTTATAGGTATTCTACTTTTAGCTGCCTTCAACAAATGGTATTTCACCCCGCGTCTTCAACATCCTAAATTCGCTAAACACCTTAGTCATGCCATTTTATTTGAGATGTTATTAGGTCTATCAATTCTATTAACAACAGGCTATATAACCACTGTCGTGGGTATTGAATAAGAGAATTTCAAAATAAGGGAATTGAGGAAATTTAACATTACTGCATTTATCTTTTGTAGCTGAGCAATAAAGTTTCTACTGGACTGCCAACTTACGACAATCAGAACAGTAAAATCGCATCATGAGGCATTATACATAAAGGTAGTCACCGGTTTTTAGCTTATCTTCAACCCATAACGGTCTCATCTATTCAGTTCACTACCATTGATTGAAATAACTAATCTTATAAATTTCAGAGTGATCGTAGATGACAAAAATGTCATTTTAAAGTCACATTAATGTTGGTTAAGTACTTTTACTGTAGTCATTAGAACACTCTTCTTTGGAATACTCTGAAGAAAACTGTAAGGTTGTAAACAGACCAAGTTACAGCGAGTAACTGATTCAGAAAAAGGCTGGTTGTATGGTGAAAGTTTAGAGTTACTGTTCTAATGTTTTAAACAAATGTTTTGTTAAAAAGGAGCAACATATGAAATTTCACATCGCTAATATGACTTGTGGTGGTTGTGCACGCGGCATTACTACCGCAATTAAAGAGCTCGACTCGAATGCCTCACTCGATATTGATTTACAAAACCGTATTGTTGAAATCAACACAACGGTGAGTCAGGATCAAGTCATTGCCACTCTCAGTGAGCGTGGATTTACAGCTGATCCTGCTTAATCTCTGTTAGAGTAACAGTGGGAATTCCTTACCACTTTTACTCTCTCTTATTTTCCTCATCGTACAGATAAAACCTGTACTTGCTTGAAATAAAAGTAATCCCTGAATTCCCCCTAATCTTGGTTCGAGCTGATCTTCGCATATAGAACTCAGCATATCTAAATGATAGAGATCGTATATGAGTACCGAAATGACTGATACGCCACACTACAGTGAAACATTAGAGATTGAGGGGATGACATGTGCTTCTTGTGTAGGCCGTGTGGAAAAAGCTTTAAAATCTGTTGAGGGTGTTGAATCGGCTCATGTAAATCTGGCTACCGAAAAAGCAGTCATTTATGCGCATCAACCACTTGATCGCGCTACTTTAATTAAAGCCGTAGAAAAAGCAGGCTACGAAGTGGAAGCGCTGCAACCAATAGAGCTTACGATTGAGGGTATGTCATGTGCTTCTTGTGTAGGTCGAGTAGAAAAGGCCTTAAAATCTGTTGAGGGTGTGGAATCAGCTCATGTAAATCTGGCTACTGAAAAAGCGACTATTCAGGCAAGCTCATCTGTCACTCGTGACTCGTTAATTCAGGCTGTCACCAAAGCAGGGTTTGAAGCAAAGTCAGTTCATCAAACTACGGAAAGCTTTCAAGATAAAAAAAATATTGAATTAGAAAAACTTAAAAAAGATTTAATTTTGTCAGTCTTATTGACTCTACCCGTTTTTATTTTAGAAATGGGATCACACCTGATTCCCGCCTTTCATACGTTTATGATGGATAACATTGGCCAACAAAATAGCTGGTTAATGCAATTTTTCTTGACCACAGTAGCATTAATTTTTCCAGGCCGACGCTTCTTTAAAAAGGGCATCCCAAGTTTATTCCGCTTAGCACCAGACATGAATTCCTTGGTGGCTGTAGGAACATTGGCTGCTTATCTTTATTCAGTGGTTGCTACTTTCTTTCCAAGTGTCCTGCCACAAGGCACGGTCAATGTTTATTATGAAGCTGCAGCGGTTATTATCACTTTAATTCTATTAGGTAGATTTTTTGAAGCCAAGGCAAAAGGCCGAACGTCTTTAGCAATTCAACATCTAGTTGGAATGCAGCCTAAAGTTGCCAGAATACAGCTCAATAATCAGGTGATAGAAGTTCCGATTGCCGAAGTTCAAACAGGAACGATTGTAGAGATTAGACCAGGCGAGCGTATCCCTGTCGATGGTGAAGTTATTCACGGCCAAAGTTTTATTGATGAATCCATGATTACTGGCGAGCCTATGCCCGTTGAAAAAACGATAGGCTCTACTGTGGTAGGAGGAACAATTAACCAAAGTGGCAGCTTAAATATCAAAGCCACCTCTGTTGGTAGTTCATCAGTGCTTTCTCAAATCATCCGAATGGTTGAACAGGCACAGGGTTCCAAGCTGCCTATTCAGGCATTGGTTGATAAAATTACCATGTGGTTTGTACCTGTAGTAATGGGTCTCTCTCTTTTAACTTTTCTTACGTGGTTTATCTTCGGCCCTGAACCAGCCCTAACTTTTAGTTTAGTGAACGCGGTTGCTGTACTCATTATTGCATGTCCTTGTGCGATGGGACTTGCAACGCCTACATCAATCATGGTGGGAACTGGGCGGGGTGCTGAAATGGGGGTTTTATTTCGTAAAGGTGAAGCTTTACAGCTGCTCAAAGAAACTAAAGTGGTTGCAGTTGATAAAACAGGGACCCTGACTGAAGGGAAACCAATTTTAACCGATCTGCATGTCTTAGAAGGGTTTGAATACAATGCCGTACTTTCACTGATGGCAGCCGTTGAATCAAAGTCTGAGCATCCTATTGCTCGAGCAATTGTACAAGCCGCTATAGATAAGGAATTAATCCTGTCTCCTGTTGCTGATTTCAAGTCAGTCACGGGCTATGGAATAGAAGCAACGGTGTCTGAACATTTGGTTCATATTGGTGCAGATCGATATATGGAAAAACTAGGTTTGAATCCTAATGTTTTTTCTCAATTTTCGGATCGTTTGGGAGAAGAAGGAAAAACCCCTCTCTATGTTGCGATTGACCAGAAACTTGCTGCCATTATTGCTGTAGCAGATCCAATTAAAGAATCAACATTTGCTGCAATTGAAGCGTTACATCAGTTAGGTTTAAAGGTTGCCATGATTACAGGTGATAACCGTCATACAGCTCAAGCGATTGCAAAAAAACTAGGTATTGATGAGGTTATTGCAGAAGTCTTACCAGAAGGTAAAATAGAGGCCGTTAAAAAATTAAAAAATCAATATGGTAAACTCGCATATGTTGGAGATGGCATTAATGATGCCCCTGCACTTGCAGAAGCAGATATTGGTTTAGCAATAGGTACAGGTACAGACGTAGCTATTGAAGCTGCTGATGTGGTTTTGATGTCTGGCAACCTGAAAGGAGTGCCGAATGCTATCGCTTTAAGCAAAGCGACTATAACCAATATTCGTGAAAATTTATTTTGGGCATTTGTTTACAATGCAGCTCTGATTCCTATTGCAGCAGGTGTACTTTATCCGCAATTTGGACTGCTACTTTCTCCTGTATTTGCTGCTGGTGCAATGGCTCTCTCGTCAATATTTGTACTAGGAAATGCTTTACGATTAAAACGTTTTAAGGCCCCCCTTGCAATTATTTAACCATTTTTTATATACATTTAAAGTTTTGTTGGCTTTACTTTATATATTTGGAAATAGTCTAAGCCATGTTGGCTTTTATTAAATATCATACAGTTGATATTCTAATTATTTGAGAGGGATTAAGATGAAAAGAATTTTATTAATATGCTTTATAGGCATGTCATTTACCTATGCGAATGCTCATTCTGGGGGAACGAACTCACAGGGTTGTCATACCAACAGTAAAACTGGTGATTACCACTGTCATTAATAGGTGCGCACACAGTTTTTTTATTTAAAAGACTGTGCTTTAAAGTTATAAGTAGCGTTTAACTAAAGCTAAAAATTCATTCAGTTCTTTTTCCTTTATTTCCTCAGTATCACCGAGTACATGTTCTCTAAGATGAAGTTCTATTAACTCATTCATTAAGCCATTTATCGCACCTTTAATTGCTGCAACTTGCTGTAATACCTCAATACAAGAATTTTCATAATTTAAAATATTCTGTTCAAGGGCATTAGTTTGACCTTGAATTCGTCTAATCCGATTTAAAATTTTTTTGTTCTGATTTAAGTGAGACATACTATTCAACCTCAAGAACATATACTATGGGGGAGTATTAATTGTGGTGCAATAAAATGCAATATCTAAATAATGTTAAAAGTGACCATTCGCATCAATTTGACGAAGGAAATCCTTTAGCACAAAAGAAAATTTTAATCGCAACCATCCTCACTGGTGTAATGATGGTGTTTGAAATTTTTGGAGGATGGTTCTTTAATTCCATGGCTTTATTGGCTGATGGATGGCATATGAGTTCTCATATGTTGGCATTGGGCTTAGCTTATTTTGCCTATAAAATGGCTCGAAAATATGCTCGTGATCAGAGATTCTGTTTCGGTACATGGAAGATAGAAATCTTAGCTGGATATTCGAGTGCCATTTTATTGATGGTTGTTGCTGTATTCATGGGTGTTCAATCGATAGAACGTTTATTCAATCCTGTGAATATTCACTACAACGAGGCAATTTCAATTGCGATTGTTGGCTTGATCGTTAATTTTATTTGTGCCTGGTTACTACGTGAAAATGGTCACCACCACCATCATCACTCTCATGATGACCATGACCACCACCACGATCATCATCACTCTCATGATGACCATGACTTAAACCAGAAAGCCGCTTTTCTTCATGTAGTAGCAGATGCAGTAACTTCTGTATTAGCGATTATTGCACTTTTCGCAGGGAAGTATTTTGGATGGGATTTTTTAGATGCAATTCTAGGGATCGTAGGTGCAGTGCTTGTAGCACAATGGTCTTGGGGATTGATTAGAGAAACAGGTAAAACATTGCTTGATGCAGAGATGGAACATCCTGTAGTAAAGGAGATTCAGGAAGTTGTAGAGGAATTAGATAACCAAATTACGATTACTGATCTGCATGTCTGGAAAGTAGGTAGAAGTAAATTTTCATGTATTTTATCCCTAAATACAGTTAATGACTCCTTAACAGCAGAGGTAGTTCGTAAAGCTTTGTCAATTCATGAAGAGATTGTTCATATTTCTGTTGAAATTAACAAGAATTTCCATGTTGTTTAAATTAATATTTATTCCTTTTAAACTTTATCAGTCTATTTATGTAAATCTTAGATTAGAATTTGTTTGTTGTAGAGCGTCGGGGCGCCTCGGCAATTCTGCGTGTTGAAATAGAAAGGAAAATTCATTTTCTGAATGAAGATATCGGGTATGAACGGGTAAAGATACAATCCACGATTCATATTCAATCCCATGCCTTTAAAGCGCAAAGCGTGTTGCAGATGCAGCTCTTATTCCGAGGAATTTTACACTGGTATCGCCCGCCGATAGAAACACCAGATCCGGCAGTCAGGACGTAAATAACCATTCCTCCAGTTTAAATAAAAAAACCTGCAGATTCGATGCAGGTTTTTTTTAGAGATAATCAATCGCGTCTTATTTGGCTTTACGCTCTTTCTCGATCAGGTAATTCACCACCTGAATGACTTTGGCATCATTACCCTGCACAATATATTTACCATTCACGGTCACTGCCGGAACACCACTTAACTGATACTGAGCAGCCAGATTTTTGGCTTGGGCAATTTTCGAAGTGATCGGGAAAGATTTATAAGTGCTGTTAAATTTCGCTTCAGGAATACCATAGCGGGTATAGAACTTGGCCAATTGCGCCTGTTCTAAAATTGGACGCTGCTTATCATGAATATCATGGAATAATTGTAAATGTGCTTTTTGACGCACACCCAATGCTTCAGACACATAATAAGCACGCGCTGCCTGCTCCCAGAGTGGATTCATTGCAGCCGGCGTACGTACAAAACGTACATCTTTTGGTAATTTTTTCAACCAGCCCTGCATATGTGGTTCAAGCGCGAAACAGTGACCACAGCCGTACCAGAAGAATTCACGTACCTCAATTCTGCCCGGTTTTTCGACTTTGACTGGTTTTGCAACCACCTGATAGTCCTGACCTGCCACAAAATTGGCCATAGCATTGCCTGAAAAGGCCAAAACAGATGCGGCAACAGCTCCTAAAAGGAATTTTTTCATTGGGATTATCGTCCTCTAAATCATTATGCTTAGTGTATGGGTTCACTATAAATCAATTATGCCGGTTCCGTTTTCATGCTGCGAACTTTTGTGCTATCAGAACCGCTACATTAAAGTATGCGACTGATTTTAAGTCAGTTAATATGGCCATTCGACCGCTATGTGTTTTTAGACAATCACAAAAGTTAAACTTTGAGTAATAAAAACGGTTATAATTTCTACGATTAAAAAGTAGTGGTCAAACCTACAGCAAATATTAACTTCTTACTATTCTCTTCAGTAACAGCCGCGTGGCTATGATAATTGCTGGAATTTACAACATAGAACTGAGCAAAAAATGATTTATGAAAGGTTTATTAAATTAAATAAATTATTTATATAGTTAAAATTCACCTGATAAATCACTTTTTAATTTAAATTACTATGTTAATTATTTCTAAATTTTTCTCTAAGAAACGGAGTCCCCCATCAGCAAAACTACCGGTTGAAAAAACTATAGTAAAAATAACTAAAATAATCTTCATGTACATATTATTGAATCTAATCATATCTTGGACCAAAAAAATCTTTACTTATAATAATGAGTAAATATATACATCAGAATGACAAAAAAATTACAAACTTGTAATTTTGTTAAGGTTTGTTCTCAAAAAAATAAATTAATACTATTTTAAAAAAGATAAATCGTTGCTGAAAAAGCTAGATTGCAATCGAGTTAATTAATTATAAATCAAAAACTTATATTGTATAAAATTAGTAACTCTTTGCTTTCTGCACTTATTATTTAATCAACGTTTCACGATTTTCATAAGCTAAACTAAATATAGTCGCCAATTTCAATTGAGTTATTTCCCGGCTTTTAAATACCGATATACCGCTTGGCGACTAATTCCAAATGCCTGGCCTAATGCCATTTTTGAAGGGTACTTCCCTTCCTTCCAGTCTTGTCGCAAAGCTTCAGCCTGATCAGGTTTCAATTTATGTACCCGGCCTTTGTACTTCCCTTGAGAAGAGGCAAGTTTAATTCCTTCCTTTTGCCGCTCTAAAATGATCTCACGTTCAAACTGTGCAAAAGCACCCATCAGTTGCAGCATCAAATTATCCATCGGGGTGGATTGGGCCGTAAAAGTAATATTTTCTTTTACAAACTGGATGGCAATCCCTCGTTTGACCAGTTTATCCACTTCAGTCACCAAATCTTTTAAGCTTCGCGCAAAACGATCCATGGAATGTACTATCACCCGGTCTCCTTCCCGGACATAATTCAACATTTCCTGAAATTTCGGTCGGTCGGTATTTTTACCTGAAGCACGGTCAACAAAAATCCGGTCGACTTCAATTCCCTCAAGTTGACGTCCCGTATTTTGCTCGACCGAACTCACTCGCACATAGCCTACTTTTTGGCCTTTCACTTTTTACGCCCCAATTGGATAAAAATGAACAATTTCGTAAATTATAAATCTTTAATACCAAAGTTACATGTTACTTATGATTAAAAAACATTTAAATGGTACATGTTTTTAAGAACTTTTAAAATGTAATTTTAGGGTATACTCTAAATTTACATATTTAAATAACGAGTTTTTTCTCACTCATAAGAATTTGCAAGAATATATATACATTTATTGACATTAAGTAATTTAAATAAAATCAATATACGTATTTACATATATGTGGAAATACGTATATAAGTATATCTGAGTTTCTAATAGCAGTGTTAGTCAAAATGTTCTCGACCATAAAGATTTATCACAATCCTGAGTGTGGTACATCAAGGAATACCTTAGCTTTAATTCAAAATGCAGGAATTGAACCAATCGTTATTGAATATCTAATTACCCCACCTTCGAAAGCAGAATTAATTGAACTTATTCGTAGTGCTGGTTTAAGTGTTAGAGAAGCAATTCGTAAAAATGTACCTCCATATTCTGATTTAGAAATTGTTCGGGAAGATTGGTCTGATGAACAGCTTTTAAATTTTATGCTTCAACATCCTATTTTGATTAACCGCCCATTCGTTGTTACGGATTTAGGTACACGTTTGTGTCGTCCTTCTGAAGTTGTTTTGGATATTCTCCCGTTTCCTCAGAAAGGCGCATTTAGCAAAGAAGATGGTGAAAAAATTATTGATGAAAATGGCCAAAGAATTAAATAGTACTTTCTCATCTCTTGAATGGAAAGAATGTGAAGGAGATTTATATGGATCAAGTTAATTTTTTTAAATGCTTATCAGATGAAACACGTCTCAATATAGTGACATTAATTGTTGAAAATAAAGAACTATGTGTATGTGATTTGACTGAAAAACTACAACTCAGTCAACCGAAAATTTCAAGACATTTAGCCCTTTTACGTGCTTCAGGGCTACTTCAAGATCGCAGACAAGGCCAATGGGTTTACTACAGTATCAATCCAAAATTGGCCAACTGGTGTTATGAAATTTTAGATATTTTGAAGACGGTTCAATCTCAATCAAAGCTGGATGATCAACACCCCCTTTCTGTAAATAGTTATTGTGAGTAATTCAATGAAATTTTTATTTTTATGTACTGGAAATAGCTGCCGTAGCATTTTGTCTGAAGTTTTGTTTAATAGCCGAGCACCAGAAGGTTGGAAAGCCTATAGCGCTGGGAGTAAGCCTTCAGGTCAAGTTCACCCGCTAACTTTAGAAACCCTTGAAAACTTAGGATTATCTACCGAAGGTTTATGGAGTAAAACGATTAATGATTGTGAACAATATCAACCTGATGTTGTGATCACAGTATGTGATTCTGCTGCTCAAGAAGCATGTCCACTTTATTTGGGTGGAGCAATCAAGGCACATTGGGGCTTGGCTGATCCTTCACACTTAGACGTGAATAAAGAAGAAAAAATGAAAGCCTTTATGAGCACTGTTGAACATATCAATCGTCGCTTAGATGCTTTATTTAAACTTAATGTAGATAAACTATCTCGCTCAGAATTGATTGCAGCAATTAATCAAATTTCGAACGTTGAGTAAGTGAAATGTCTGAAAAACGCTTATCTTTTTTAGATCGCAACCTGACGCTATGGATTTTTATTGCCATGGCCTTAGGCATTGCCATCGGAAACTTCTTTCCTCAGGCTTCTGTCGCACTCGATAAATTAAGCATTGATTCAGTAAATATTCCAATCGCGATTGGTCTTATTCTAATGATGTATCCACCACTGGCAAAAGTGAACTATGCGACTTTGCCACAAGTGTTTAAGGATAAGAAAACCCTTACTTTGTCCTTAGTACAAAACTGGCTGATCGCGCCAGTACTCATGTTTGCCCTGGCAATCATATTTTTACATAGTTATCCAGAATATATGACCGGTGTCATCCTGATTGGTCTTGCTCGATGTATTGCCATGGTTCTGGTGTGGAATGGCTTGGCCTGTGGTGATAATCAATATGTTGCAGCATTAGTTGCCTTTAACAGCATCTTCCAGATTCTATTTTTCAGTACCTATGCCTGGTTATTCCTGACCTTCCTTCCACCCTATTTTGGTGTCGCTTCGCAGGTCATTAATGTCGATTTCTGGACCATCACCCATGCTGTTCTGGTTTATCTTGGTATTCCGTTCTTATTAGGTTTCTTAACGCGATGGATTTTGGTGAAACAGAAAGGCGTGGAATGGTATGAAACCAAGTTCATTCCGAAAATCAGTCCGCTGAGTTTAATGGCTTTGCTGTTCACCATTCTGGCCATGTTTAGCCTAAAAGGCGGTGATGTCGTGAGTCTTCCGCTTGAAGTTTTACGCATCGCGATTCCTTTAACCATTTACTTCGTTTTAATGTTCTTCATCAGCTTCTTTATGAGTAAATGGATGGGCAATGACTATCCTAAGACCACAGCAATTGCATTTACCGCAGCGGGGAATAATTTTGAATTATCACTTGCAGTAGCGATTGCAACTTTTGGTATCGCTTCGCCTGTTGCTTTTACCACGATTATTGGCCCACTGGTCGAAGTTCCTGTGTTGATTGCCTTGGTGAGTGTTTCACTCTGGCTGAGAAAGAAAGTTTTTAAAGAGGCCTAACTCTATGAATCTCCCAAATGTAGATCTAAATCTTCTTGAGCAACCCACCTTTGAAAAAGTTCAAGCCAAAGAACTTGCTCATCCTCCGCGAATTTTGCTGCTGTATGGCTCTAATCGAGAACGTTCTTACAGTCGCCTTGCAGTTCTTGAAGCCGGTCGAATCCTTGAGCATTTTGGGGCGGAAATAAAAATCTTTCATCCTAAAGGGCTTCCTTTACCAGAAGATGCGGATACTGAGCATCCAAAAGTAAAAGAACTGCATGAGCTTTTAGCATGGTCAGAAGGCATGGTCTGGTGTTCACCTGAACGCCATGGTTCTATGAGTTCAATCTTTAAATCTCAAATCGACTGGATTCCACTGGCAGGAGGGGCAATCCGTGCTACCCAAGGTAAAACTCTTGCCTTGATGCAAGTCAGTGGCGGATCACAGTCATTTAACAGCCTGAACCAGATGCGTATTTTGGGGCGGTGGATGCGGATGATCACCATTCCAAATCAGTCTTCAGTTCCAAAAGCTTTTTTGGAGTTTGAAGAAGATGGACGAATGAAACCTTCGGCTTTCTATGACCGGATTGTGGATGTGATGGAAGAGTTATTTAAGTTCACCCTACTGACTCGTGGACAAAGCAAATACCTGACAGATCGTTATTCTGAACGCAAGGAATCGGCTGAAGAGTTGTCCAAGCGTGTAAATCAGCGCAGTTTATAAATGCTGGATGGTATTAAATACTGCGCCTCATTGCCAGGTCAGTAACACTTTTATGCTGTACCGATGAAGTGCTGTTAAAGGTACAATGAATATTGTAAAAACCCAGTCTTCATGATTGGGTTTTTACATTAAAGAAGTCAGAGATAAATAAGGAAAAGGTGAAGGCTTTGAACCAGAAACAGACTGAAACTGATGTGATCATTATCGGTGGTGGGCAGGCCGCTTTATCTACCGCTTATTTTTTAAAGCGCAAGAAAATCCCATTCATTATATTGGATGAGCAAAATCAAGCGGGGGGTGCCTGGCTGCATACCTGGGAGTCATTGCGTCTTTTTTCTCCTAATACCTGGAGTTCTCTATCCGGTTGGATGATGCCCATCACTGAACAGACCTATCCAACACGAAATGAGGTGATCCAGTATTTATCGGCTTATGAACAGAGATATCAATTTTCGATTGTTCGTCCAGTACATGTCGATCGTGTGGAATCGAAGGGAAAGTATTTAGACGTATATGCTGGAGAAAAGTTTTGGCGAGCCAAGGTGGTGGTCAGTGCAACAGGGACATGGCGCCAGCCGTTTATTCCTGATTATCCGGGACAGGAAAACTTTCAAGGCACGCAGTTACATTCAGCCCATTACCTGAATGCAGATTCATTTAAAGATAAGAAAGTCATCGTGGTGGGTGGGGGGAATTCGGGCGCGCAAATACTCGCTGAGGTTTCACAAGTTGCTGAAACCATTTGGGTCACAAAAACTCCGCCTCAATTTTTACCTGATGATGTCGATGGTCGAGTACTGTTTTTAAGAGCAACTGAGCGTTTAAAAGTACAACAAGAAGGAAGAAAAGTTGACCAGCCAATAGGTGGCCTAGGTGATATTGTGATGATCGATAGTGTCAAAGAGGCAAGGAATAGAGGAGTCTTACATAGCCGTCCACCTTTTCAATCTTTAGCTACAGATGCAGTTATTTGGCCAGATGGAAAAAAAGAGAAAATTGATGTGATTATTTGGTGTACTGGATTTAAGGCTTCATTAAATCATCTAAAAAGTATAGATATAGTAGAGCGAGATAACTTTGTAGAAGTTCAAAATGGAAGGTCTATTAAGTTACCTAACTTGTGGTTAGTTGGATATGGAGATTGGACAGGTATGGCATCTGCAACATTAATTGGCGTTTCTAGAACAGCGAGAGCTACAGTAGATGAGATCTTCACTTATCTACAAGAAATTAATACTAAAAAATTTTCAGAATAATTATCCATATCGAGTATAAGAATTTTAGAATCGGTTTTGTGTCTAGGCTACTGGGAGCATTCCAATATTTTGATTATTATTTCACTAAAAGTGTCTACAAGATCATGCTCTTCATTAAGCCATAATTTTTGATATTTAAACCTAATTTCATGAATTGCACTAAAAAGAGGGAACTCTTTCATAATTTATAATTAAATTAGAAGTTTTCTTAGGAAGCTGTTTAATATTATTGATATCTATACAGTTTTTCTTGTAAAAGCGCTTCATTTATAGTGAGTATTTCAATAAAATAAGGGAGCTAGCTCCCTTATTTTATTCATTTGCTAATTAAAGATTACTCGCAACTTGATATGTGATGAATGAAAAGATGTAGGCTAATGCAAACAAATAAGTTGCCATAATGATGGGCTGTTTCCAGCTGCCAGTTTCTCGTCTAATTGTTGCTAACGTAGCAAGACAATGGGGAGCAAAAATAAACCATACCAATAATGATAAACCTGTGGCTAACCCCCATCCATCCGGGCCTGAAATTTGACTTAACAGACTTTGAGTTACTGTATCTTCATCACCTGACATCGCATAAATCACCCCAAGAGCAGCAATTACAACTTCCCTTGCTGCCATAGCAGGAATGAGTGCAATACATATTTCCCATGTAAACCCAATAGGCGCAAATATAGGATGAATTAAATGCCCTAACTGACCAGCTAAACTATAGTTAATGGCCGGCATGGTTGCATTATCTGGTGGTTGAGGGAACGTGACTAGCACCCATAACAAGATAGACAGCGCAACGATAATGCCACCAACTCGTTTTAAGAAAATAGTTGCCCTATCATATAAGCCTAATGCAATATTTCTAATATCTGGAATTCGGTATGTGGGAAGTTCAAAAATAAAAATACTTTCAGTTTTATCTTTTCGAACCAACTTCAGAAAGACTGAAACTAATAACGCTGAGACTATTCCCGACATATAAAGACCAAAAAGGACTAATCCTTGCAGACTTAACCAGCCGTAGATTAATTGGTTGGGAATAAATGCCGCGATCAATAAAGCATATACTGGCAATCTTGCTGAACAGGTCATCAAGGGTGCAATCATAATTGTTGCTAATCGGTCCCGTTCAGAGCTGATACTTCTGGTTGCCATAATTCCGGGAATGGCACAAGCAAAACTGGATAGCAGAGGAATAAATGAACGGCCGCTAAGCCCGGCTTTAGACATTAATTTATCTAAAAGAAATGCTGCCCGGGGTAAATAGCCTGACTCTTCAAGCATTAAAATGAAGAAGAATAAAATCAAAATCTGAGGCATATATGCAAGCACGCTACCTGCACCAGCAATTACCCCATCCACAACCAAGCTTTTTAATAGAGGATGTTGGATTAGTGGTCCAATAAAATCACTGAGCCATGCGACAAAATTTTCAATGAATTCAATAAAAGGCGTTGCCCATATAAATACCGCCTGGAACATCACAAACATGGTTAAAGTTAAGATTACTAAACCCAATACAGGATGTAGAAAAATTTTATCTAGAAATGCGGTTCTTTTATCACCACTGTCATTATTTAAAATAACTTGTTTGGTGATTTGTTTGACCTGTTCAAAATGACTTAATTCAGAATGATAAGGAGTAATAAAAAGATTTTTTTGATCTAATTGATTAATTAAATCTTGAATTCCTTTTGTTTTAACTGCGACAGCTTCAACTACAGGGATACCTAACAGTTGAGACAGTTTATCCTTATCAATGGAAATACCACGCTTTTTGACCTCATCCATCATATTTAATACAAGAATCATAGGGCGATTTAGAGCACGAACTTCGAGAACCAAGCTCAAATGTAAGCTTAAATTTGTGGCATCTACAACGCATATAAAAATATCGGGTAGAACTTCACCTTTTAGCTCGCCCAAACAAACTGCCCTGGTGACTTCTTCATCTAAACTACTAGGTTTTAAACTGTAAGTTCCGGGTAAGTCCAATACTCGTACTGCATCACCAGAAGGTAATTTAAAAGAACCTTCTTTTCTTTCTACGGTAACTCCAGCATAGTTGGCAACTTTTTGTCGCGTACCAGTAAGCGTATTAAATAAAGAGGTTTTTCCACAATTTGGATTACCGACTAATGCAATGTTCTTAATCTTCATTGGATACTAACTCTACAAAAATTCTTTCAGCTTCATTCTTTCTTAATGCGAATCTTGAAGTTTCAATTTGAACTAAAACAGGATCTCCGCCAAAAACACCTTTAGCGAGTACTTGTAGAGTTTCACCCTCTCTAAAACCTAATAGTTGGAGCCGTTCCAATACGGGATCAGTGGTATGACTGTATTGATTACCTTTTTTGAGATCTCTAATTTTGACGATCTGATTTTGTTTAACTTGAAATAGATTCATTTTCGATACTCTTACTTCAAAGCCAAAATCTTTCGAGCACCATTAAGCACGAATAAAGAAACCAGGATGCCAATGATTAAGTCTGGGTAAGCTGATCCCGTCCACGCCACGAGTACACCGGCAAATATAACGCCCATATTTACGACAACGTCATTCGCCGAGAAAATCCAACTGGCTTTCATATGTGCGCCATCTTCTCGATGACCAGAAATAAGATATAAGCATGTCACGTTAGCTATAAGTGCGAGCAGGCCAATAACAATCATGAGCGTTGATTCTGGCTCGCTTCCAAACATGAATCGTCTAATGACATCAATAATCACGATGACAGCAAGTAATAACTGAATCCAACCTGCGAAATGGGCTGCTTTCACTTGATATTTCGCAGCTTTTCCGACGGCATATAGCGCAATACCATAAACGGCTGCATCGGCAAACATATCTAGAGAATCAGCAATCAATCCTGTAGACGCAGCAATAATTCCGCTGATGAATTCTATAAAGAAAAGTAGAGCATTAATGCCTAATAACAGTTTAAGTACTTTAGCTTGTCTCACAGGATCAGGTTCATTAGGTATATCGCCTGAAGAAAGCTGTGTTTCATCAAGTTTCGCCCCAAAACCCAGTCCTTCAAGTTTGGCCGTAATTTGCTGACTCCCTTCATTATGGAAGACTTTCAGTTTTCGATTGGGAAGATCAAAAGTAAGACCTTTAACTGCTTCAATATCTGCAAGAGCCATACGGACCATTTGCTCTTCAGCAGAGCAATCCATTTTAGGAATGGTATAGGTACTTGTTTGCTTAGCCTGTTGATTGCTTATATAAGTTTCAGTCTTCACAAGCTTTGCCCCAAAACCCAGTCCTTCAAGTTTGGTGGTTATATTTTCATCTTTTTGATTATGTAGAACCTTTAAAGAACGGTTAGGTAAATCAAAGATGAGTTTTTGAACACCATCAATTGAAGATAGCGCCATACGAACCATCTGTTCTTCCGCAGAACAATCCATTTTGGGAACTAAGTATTCACTCATGTAGTGCGAATCTTTTAAAACGTTTTCAGTGCTTAAATTTTCTTTGGGATCAGAACCACAACAGGATTGAGCGGTATCTTCACAACTGTTTGAAGTGTTACAGCAAGGAGATGAAGATTTTTCTTCTTCCTCTTCACCACAACAGCTAGGCGTATTATCACAATTCTTTGAATTGCTTGCTTCTGCAATTGATGGATGATTTTCTTGTTGAGATTTCTTATCTTCGCATGGTGTTTCTTTACTACATCCACAACCACTCATAGTTATACCCATTAAAAAAATTTATAAACTTTGAATATTAGAATCCCTATAGTTACTATAGAGTCAAGATTTTTTGGAAATACCAACTCAATGCATTTAAAAATTGGTGAACTCTCTAAAAAAACCTCATGTTCAGTATTAACAATTAGGTTTTATGAAAAGGAAGGTTTAATTCCGGAACCCGAAAGAACAGAAGGAAATTACCGCCTTTACGATATAGGCTATGTTGAGCGAATTAAGTTTATTTTGAATTGCCGAACTTTAAATATGAGTTTGAATGAAATTCGTCAATTACTCACCTATAAAGATAATCCCAAGAAAAATTGTTCAGATGTGAATGAATTAATTGACTTACATGTCAGTGCTATCAGAGAAAATATAATCAAGCAACAAAAGCTTATTGAACAATTATCTGATTTAAGAGGTACTTGTGATGGCTTATGTACAATTGACCAATGTGGAGTTTTAAAAAATCTAGCTTGATTATCTAGACCTATGCTTTTTTCAAAAACTCTGTATATCTTTACTTAAGGCTGCAAAAAGATTAAGGTGACTTAAATTTTGTGATCAGATCTTAGATAGCTTTGGTTAGCTTCCGATTGGTGTTTTAAATACAGATTTGTGTATGAAGAGAAAAACATTTCTAATCCAGATATTGGTACTCTTATTCACATTCCAGAATATTTGGAGTGTGGCAGAGGCTGCTTGTCTGCATGAAATGCCAAACATACCCAATTCAATACTCTCTAATCCAATCGATTTAGACGAAAAGAGTGATAGTCCTCGTCAAGCACTTTATTCCCTAGAAAACTATAAAGAAATCTATGACTATTGTCAGAAGGTTTGTTTTAACGAAAAGTGCAGTCATTTCTCAAATACAATCGTGATTCAGATTGACCCACCCGATGATCTGAAGCTTAAAGCTAATTTTGAGACCGGCATTACCCCAACTTATTTGGGAATAACTTTTTATAAACCCCCTTATCTGGATCAATTAACCCCGCCTCCCGATTTGCCCCTACTATTGGTGGGGTAGTCTTATAAAAGCCCACCACTCCTAATTTCATTATGCGTGGGGCATTTTCATGTCAAAAAACAAATTACATCAGGATACCTCCATCCTGAATTTATCCTGGTCAGCCTTAGGTAGCGGTATCTTGCTATCTGCAATGATCAGCTTCAGTACTTCCGTAGTCGCCAGTACTCAAGATTTAACGCTGCAGCAAGCTATTGAGCAGGTTAACCAATATCAAGCGTCCCAAAATTTCTGGGAAACGCAAAACAGCATTAATGCCACGAATCTTCAGCAAAGTAAGCTGTTTAAAAATCCTGAACTGTCAGTTGAACAAACGGGATTTGGTTCAAATAATGAAAAAGAGCTTACCATTGGCATATCACAACCCTTGGATATTTTTGGTGAGCGAAGAGCAAACCAAAAATTAGCCAGTCTCTCTACAGATAAAACAGCGCTGAAACAGAAGATTTATCAAGCACAAATTGAGCTTGCAGTGAAATATGTATGGTCACAACTGGCCATTGCTGAACTTGAAAAAAACATTGTCAATGAACAACTTCGGGTGAGCCAAGAAAACCTTCAAGCAATCGAAAAGCGCTTTAATGCAGGCAGTATTGCCCAAGTAGATGTAAATCGCGCACGTTTAAGCCATGCTGAAAATATCCGTCTTTTTAGACAGGCAGACTTACAAGTCCAAGTGGCCACCCAACAATTATCAAATTTATGGGGTACGTCTGATAAGTCATTGCAGGTAAACCTCTCTTCACAAAAGCTCTGGCCAAAATCGACTCATGAACAGGTTCAAGAATATTTAGCGGAAAACTACGTTGAGAAATATCGAGCTTTACTGGTATTAGAGTCTCAAGCAACGGTTGATCAACTAAGGGCAAAGGCACGTCCTAACCCCACTTTAAACCTAGGTGTCAACCGCACCCAATCCTTGGAAAACTCCACACAAAATCAATTAGTAGTCGGAGTCAGTGTACCGCTTAATATTTTCGATCGTCAGCAAAATGGCATAAAAATCGCGCAAGAAAAAATGAACTTATTAGAGCGTCAGAAAGAGTTTTATCTGAAGCAAAATGCGCTGCAAATAGGCACAATTTTAACCGAGTTGCAGGGTTTAGAGCTGCAATTCAAAGTCGTTGACGAGACTCAAATTCCTTTGGCGACTCAAGTTCAAAGTAAGACGCTACAAGGTTTCTTGGCAGGCAAGTTTGCTTTAACCGATGTTCAGCAAGCCACGCTTCAATTACAAGACATCCGTCTGCGTAAAGTCCAGTTGTTACGGGATGGCTGGCAAAAGGCCATTGAAGCAGAAAGTTTGAGCTTAGGCATTAGCCCAAGTGAAGTCATGTCGAAAGATGCTATTGCACAAATCAATCAAAACTTATGGCAAGACATACAGGCCATGCCTGTCATTGGTGGGGGAAATTAACATGTTCGATCTTAAAAACAGCTTAAAAAAACAGAGCGGAAAAATCTCTCAACCTCTACTGATTGGTTTGGTTATCGGCGCTACCGTACTCCTCAGTATTTTTTTGATCTTAACTGGTAAGAATAAATCGGAAACATCAGATGAACATGCAGAGGAAGAAAGCGGAGAAGAACATGGCGGTGAAACCGAAGAGCATGCAGAAGGTGTGAGCCTGACTGCCAAGCAACTGGTGGAACAGGGCATACAATTATCAGCGGTCGATCAAGGCCCGGTGGTTAAATTAAGTTCTTATCCTGCCAAACTGAATGTGAATACTGACCAGCAAGCGCACGTCTCACCGAGTTTTAGTGGTCATGTAGAAAATGTCTATGTAGAACTCGGTCAAAAAGTTCAGAAAGGACAGCCTTTGGCTGCGTTGCTTGTTCCTGATCTAGTTGATCAGCAGGCCAATCTTAAAATTGAACAAACCAACCTTGAACTGGCGAAACAAGACTATGATCGTGAGCGTCAGCTTTGGTCACAGGGCATTTCAGCAAAACAGGACTATCAACGTGCTTATAACAGCTATAAACGGGCACAAATTCAGGTTCAAGCGGCCCAATCACGTTTAAGTGCATTTGGTGCAGTGAATGCCAGTAACGGACGCTATATTTTGAAAGCTCCCATTTCTGGCGTGATCAGTAAAAAGGATTTGGTTCTCGGGGAAAATGTTCAGTTAGCCGATCAACTCTTTACGATAGACAGGTTAGATCAACTCTGGCTTGAGTTTATTGTTCCAAATTCTGAAATTATGGGCTTAGCCCCGAATCAAAAGATCGAATTTAAATCCTTGCAAACAGAAAAGGTTTATCAAGCTGTTATTCAGACTTTAAATACTGAAGCGGATATTCAAACAGGTCGTCTTCAGGTGCGAGCAAAAGTTGAATCGAATGCAACCGAATTACGTCCAAACTTGATGGTGAACGTACAGTTGCAACAACGGAGTGAAAGTACCGCATTACGGGTACTTAAGTCCGCAGTTCAGAATGTCGATGGAAAAGATGTGGTTTTTGTCGCCACTCAGCATGGACAAAAAGTTGAATTCAGTCCGCAACCTGTGAAATTAGGGCAATCATCTGGGGAGAGCCAATGGATTGAAGTGGTGAGTGGGCTTAGTCAGGGACAAAAATATGCCGCTCAAGGCAGTTTTTTACTGAAATCCGAGCTGGAAAAAGGAGAGGCTTCACATGAGCACTGAAACTCCTCAAATTCCAGACCACGAATCGGTAAAACCTGAAGGGCTGTTTGATCGGCTGATCCAGTTTTCTATCCATAACGCCATTTGGATTATGCTGTTTATTGCAGCCTGGATTGCTATTGGTATTTATAGTTATCAAAAGTTACCGATTGATGCTGTACCGGATATTACCAATACTCAGGTGCAGATTAACACTTCAGCCAATGGCTTTACGGCTTTGGAAATGGAACAGCGGATTACCTATCCCATTGAGAATGCCATGTCAGGCATGCCGAAAATGGAACAAACCCGTTCGATTTCACGCTATGGTTTATCGCAAGTGACCATCATTTTTGAAGATGGCACGGATATTTACTGGGCCAGACAGCTTATCAACCAGCGCTTGCAAGAAGCAATGGGAGAAATGCCTGAAGATGTGCAACCTAACATGTCGCCTATTTCGACAGGTTTAGGTGAAATCTATCAATGGGTGATTAAAGCCGAACCAAATGCTAAAAAGCCGGATGGAACCCCTTATTCGGCGATGGATTTACGTGAAATTCAGGATTGGATTGTAAGACCGCAATTACAGCGCGTAAAAGGCGTTGCTGAGATCAACAGTATCGGTGGCTTTAATAAAACCTATGTGGTTGCCCCTGATCTGAACCGATTGCAACAATTGCAAATTCCTTTGTCTGATTTACAAACTGCCTTAACAGAGAATAATGAAAACCGTGGTGCTGGCTATATTGAGAAAAATGGACAACAGCTAACGGTTCGTGTTCCCGGCACTTTAAACACGATTGAAGATATCCAGAACATCAGTATTGCCAATAAAAACGGCTATCCGATTCGGGTGGCAGATGTCGCCAATGTCTCAATTGGTCATGACTTAAGAACAGGGGCTGCAACCTATAATGGTGAAGAAACTGTATTGGGTATTGCCATGATGATGATGGGAGAAAATAGCCGTACCGTTGCTCAAGCCATTGATGAAAAGGTGCAATCGATCCAGCAATCGCTACCTAAAGGTGTGGTGATTGAGACTGTGTATGACCGTACGCATTTGGTTGATCGGGCGATCAAAACCGTTCAGAAAAATTTGATTGAGGGTGCAATCCTCGTCATTGTTATTTTATTTCTCTTTCTAGGTAATTTCCGTGCTGCGCTGATCACGGCTTGCGTTATTCCACTGTCAATGCTGTTTACCTTGACGGGAATGGCAGAGCAGAAGATTAGTGCAAATCTGATGAGTTTAGGGGCACTGGACTTCGGTATTATTATTGATGGTGCAGTGGTTATTGTAGAAAACTGTATCCGTCGGCTAGCAGAAGCTCAGAAGCTGAAAGGTGGTTTACTTAGCCGTTCTGAAAGATTTAAAGAAGTCTTCTTGGCTGCAAAACAGGCGCGTCGTCCTCTCATCTTTGGACAGTTAATTATTTTGGTGGTTTATCTACCTATCTTTACCCTGACGGGTGTAGAAGCCAAACTTTTCCATCCTATGGCAATGACTGTTGTACTGGCTTTAATTGGGGCCATGATTTTATCTGTCACTTTTGTGCCAGCCGCAGTTGCCCTATTTGTCACTGGAGAAGTCAAGGAAACCGAAAGTCGCTGGATGCATTGGCTTAAAACCAAATATGAACTGCTTTTAGATAAAGCCTATGAGCTTCGTTTATTTGTGACTATTGTGGCTGCCTGTATTTTAGTGCTTACGGGCGTGCTAGCCACTCAAACAGGTAGCGAGTTTGCACCTCAACTGGGTGAAGGTGATTTTGCTGTTCAGCAAATGCGTTCCCCAAGTACAGGGTTAGAACAGTCACTGAGAATGCAGGAAAATACTGAAAAGTTACTGTTGAAAGAATTTCCTGAAATTAAAGCGATCTTTGCCCGTACCGGTACAGCAGAAGTGGCCACAGATGTTATGCCACCCAACATTTCAGATGGCGTGGTACTGTTAAAACCTCATGATGAATGGCCTGATCCAAAACAAACGATTGATGAGCTTCGCCAAAGAATGATTACTTTCTTAGCGACATTGCCGGGAAATAACAGTGAGTTCTCGCAACCCATTGAACTGCGCTTTAACGAGTTAATTTCAGGGGTGCGAAGTGATGTGGGTGTCAAATTATTTGGTGATGACATGGAGATTCTAAATCGCGAAGCGAATAAAATTTCTCAAAAAATTAACTCAATTTCAGGCGCGACAGCCGTTAATGTAGAACAGACCAGTGGCTTACCCTTGTTGAATGTAGAGGTGGATAAGTCCAGAGCTGCACAATATGGCTTGTCGGTAAGAGCAATTCAGGATCTGGTAGCTACAAGTGTCGGTGGTCAAAATGTTGGAACCATTCTACAGGGAGACAAGCGTTTTGATTTTGTCATCCGTCTAGATGAATCCCAGCGTAGTCCCGAGCAGTTAGCGCTACTTCCTGTTCAATTGCCAAATGGTGGTTTAGTCCAACTGCAAGATGTTGCACGCGTTGAAAATATCCTGGGTATTAATCAGGTCAGCCGTGAAAATGGTAAACGTCGGGTGGTTATTACTGCAAATGTAGAAGGACGCGATTTAGGCTCATTCGTAACAGAACTTCAGAGCACGTTATCCAAACAGGAATTACCAAGCGGTTATTGGATAGATTATGGCGGTCAATTTCAAAATCTGATGTCTGCAAAAGCGCGTATGCAATTGGTGGTTCCGCTCGCATTGTTGACGATCTTTATTTTATTGATGGCTGTATTCCATAATATCAAAGAAAGCTTACTGGTCTTTAGTGGTGTCCCGTTTGCCTTATGTGGAGGCTTAATCGCGTTGTGGTTGCGTGACATTCCATTATCCATGTCAGCAGGGGTTGGCTTCATTGCACTATCGGGGGTGGCTGTACTGAATGGCTTAGTCATGCTCACCTTTATCAAAGAGTTGCGACAGCAATATGACCTTTATTATGCAACGTGGCAGGGTGCAATTTTGCGTCTTAGACCTGTGCTGATGACCGCTTGTGTTGCTTCGCTTGGGTTTGTTCCGATGGCTTTGGCAACCGGGACTGGGGCAGAAGTACAGAGACCTTTAGCGACTGTAGTCATTGGAGGAATTATCTCCTCTACCCTGCTTACATTGGTTTTACTGCCTGTACTGTACCGGTGGATGAATGAAAAGAAAGTTTCTTAATCCAATAGATTAGTCGATTTACAGCAGAGATATTGGCTGTTATCCAATATCTCTGCTCATCATAAATAGAATAAGGAAAATATTTTATGTCAGAACATCATGATCATAGCCATGCGGTTGTTACTGAAGAAAATAGTAAGAAGTTAATGGTTGCCTTAGGTTTAACGACTACTTTTTTAATAGTAGAAGTTGTCGCTGCTTTTATTACCCAAAGTTTGGCTTTGTTATCTGATGCAGCTCATATGTTTACTGATGTAGCCGCTTTAGCTATTGCTCTTGCCGCTATCAAAATTGGTAAAAAAGCCGCAGATGATAAAAGAACTTTTGGCTATCAGCGATTTGAAATTTTAGCGGCTCTGTTTAATGCGGTGATGCTTTTTGTGGTAGCAATATATATTGTATATGAAGCTTATCAACGTTTTACGAACCCTGCTGAAATTCAAAGTGTTGAAATGATGATTGTCGCGGTCATTGGTTTGGTCGTAAATTTGATTTCAATGAAAATCCTTTCTGCTAGTGCTGAAGGAAGTCTAAATATAAAAGGTGCATATTTAGAAGTTCTTAGTGATGCTCTAGGATCGATAGGCGTGATTATCGGAGGAATAGTTATTTATTTTACCCAGTGGATGTGGGTTGATACCGTAATCGCTGTGTTAATTGGCTTCTGGGTCTTACCTCGAACTTGGATTTTATTAAAACAAAGTATTAATATTCTGCTTGAAGGAGTTCCTGATGAGATTGATATTGAGTCGTTAAGAAATGATTTATTGAAGCTAGAGGGCGTTGAAGGGATTCATCAGTTGAAAGTCTGGGCTATATCCTCAAAAAATATTCATTTAACTGCTCATTTGGTTGCTCCGAATAGCAATACAGATCAACTCTATCAAAAGGCCTTAGACGTTCTAAAACATAATCATAATATTACTGAAATTACGTTACAAATAGAAAGTAAGGAATGTAATACATTGGAACAGCATAAACATTAAAGTGCTGCTCTTTCTACATAATGGACAGATGACTAGGCTGATAAACCTTACCATTTTCCTGTATTACACTTCTATTTATCACACGCACTTTAAACGGCACTGTTGCAAATAACCACGAATGGTAAGCTGAAGACTGTTTTAGCTAAAGGTGCAGCATATGAATCCTTTCCATGGTCGGCATTTTCAGGGCGAAATCATTCTTTGGGCTGTGCGCTGGTATTGTAAATATGGCATTAGCTATCGTGAACTGCAGGAAATGCTGGCCGAACGGGGTGTGAATGTTGATCACACGACTATTTACCGTTGGGTTCAACGTTATGCTCCTGAAATAGAAAAACGTTTACGCTGGTATTGGCGTAATCCTACAGATCTGAGCTCGTGGCATATTGATGAAACCTATGTAAAAGTGAATGGACGATGGTCTTATCTGTATCGTGCAGTCGATCAACGTGGCGATACCATTGATTTTTATCTTTCTTCTAGACGTAATACCAAATCAGCATATTGTTTTCTTGGAAAAATTTTAAATAATGTGAAGAAGTGGCAAATTCCACAAGTGATCAACACGGATAAAGCACCCACATATGGACGTGCTTTATCACGGTTAAAACGGGAAGGTAAATGTCCACCAGACCTTGAGCACAGGCAGATTAAGTATAAAAATAACGTGATTGAATGTGATCATGGCAAGCTAAAGCGGATCATCAGGGCCACATTAGGATTCAAATCTATGAAGACGGCTTATGCCACAATTAAAGGTATTGAAGTCATGCGTGCACTACGTAAAGGACAAGCATCGTCATTTTATTATGGTCAGCCTCA
>NZ_LFRE01000029.1:0-16036 GCF_001077515.1 Acinetobacter sp. VT 511
GCATTCGTGCATAATCTGCGGATGAAATACATCGATTCAAACAAGCTTTCTGATCCTCAGTTCAAGCGATACACAGGCATCTCATGGTCAACTTTCTATTTGATGGTTGAGCAATTGCAGAAGCATGTCTCTGCCAAAGGCAGACCGCCCAAGTTAAGCCTGGAGGATCAGGTTCTGCTCTGTCTGAGCTATTGGCGGGGATACCGAACCTTATTTCACGTTGCGACGAGTTACGGGGTTTCAGAGCCCACAGCCTCAAGAATTGTCCGTCATGTTGAAGACTGCCTAATTCGGTCCAATCTGTTTAATTTACCCAAAGATTTACCCGAGGGCGAAGGCATCGACTGGAATGTTGTGATCGTGGATGCCACGGAAATTCCAATCCAAAGGCCTAAAAAAACAGAAGAAAAGCTATAGCGGCAAGAAAAAGCCCCATACCTTTAAAGTACAGGCCATGATTCACTACAAAACTCAGCAAATTCTGAGTTTATGTACCAGTCGCGGTGCAGTGCATGATTTCGAGTTGTTCAAACGCAATTTAAACCAGATTCCTTTTGGGGCTTTTATCCTTGCAGATAAAGGCTATCAGGGGATTTATGTGTTGTATCCGAATAGCCTGTTGCCATTAAAAGCCAAAAGACACTGTAAATTGGATCCTGAATTGAAAATCTATAATCAAGAAATCAATAAAAGAAGAATCGGAATTGAGCATGTATTTGGCAGCCTGAAAACCTTCAAAATCCTTGCTGAGCGTTATCGAAATAGAGGTAAAAGGCTTGGTTTGAGATTCAATTTAATCGCTGGAATCTACAACTTGCGTATAGTGGTAGCTAATCACTATATCAATCAAGATACAAGCAGCACTGCTGCGCAAAGGAGAAGTTATATCTAAGAAATCCTTTATCCTCTTGCGAAGTAATACTTCTCATCCTAAAGGGAGACGGAACTTTCAATATCCATTTAAATATAAATAATAACGATCATTTTTTGATTTATGAAATAGATCTTATATAGAAGATGTTTTTTTAATAAACAGAATAGTCATTAATGGTAAGTTATTACTCAGAATAAATTAAAAATTCAAAATATAAAAAAAGGAAGTCCTCTATAAGACACTTCCTCGTAAAATTTTTTTATCGCTATCTTTGATTAAAAATAGATCAGGATTCAGGTGCATCTTTTTTTAATGCAAGTAAAGAATTACATGATTCTCTCTTTAAACTTAAATAGCTCATTACTTTGAGCATAAAAAGACCGACCGTCCATATTTAAGTCGACTTCAAGACCTGACTGTAAAAGAACTTTCTTACCAACTTCGACCCATTTAAAGCCTTGGCGGGTATTTTGCTGTTTATTTAATGGAATGAGAGAAACCAGGATTTCAGTGCCATTGGCTGCTTTAGCAATTAAATTATTAAATTGATTCATTGTGTTACCTATTATTTTAATGTTTCTTCTATTTTTGAAAATAGAATAAAACTAGGGATTTCAAAAAATGAGAGGGAGCCTGATTTGCAGGCTCCCTCTAATGAATGTTGTCGATTAAAGAGCGACAATATTCACAGCATTAGGACCTTTTTGACCTTCAACAATGCTGAAAGAAACCTGTTGACCTTCAAATAAAGTTTTGAAACCTGAACTGCTAATTTCTCGGAAATGAGCAAAAACGTCTGGACCTGATTCTTGTTGAATAAAGCCAAAACCTTTAGTTTCGTTGAACCATTTTACTGTGCCAGTAACTGTATTAGACATAAAATAACCTTTTGATTTTAGTATTTTTCGAATTAAATAAACGAAAATATGCTGAGAATAGGAAAGAATTGAAATGATGATCTGAAAAAACGAATGCTTATAAAATAATTAAAAACGACGATACTTAAAGAAAATAGAATAACAATACTTTGTATTTGATATTCATCATACACTTTATATCAAAATATTCAGTAAAAATTTAAAATATTATATAAATAATTAATAAGATATTGTTCATGTATAGTTTATTAATCGTCTTAAGTCCTGCTTGAAGCTATCTAAAGTCGCTACGTAGCATTTGCTGAATACAGACTTCTCCTTAAACATTAACTGATCTATACACGGTGTCACAAAGCGCTACAGCTTCCATGTATGCCCCATAGTATTTTAGAAAGGCGCCTAATAAGCGATATAACTCCTTTGAATGTGAGTGAACAATCGCCGTCATTTAAATAATAGAAGATAAAAAACAAAAGCTTAAAGCCAAATTTGTTTTTTATCAAAAGGGTAATAATAAGGAAGTCACATGAAAGAGACCAAGAGTGAGCTAGCAGGTACTGATCGTCCGGATTTGAAAAATCATAATGAGAAGAATGCCCAGCTTGATGCATACCGTCGTGATGCAACTGGGCAGGCTCTGACCACCAACCAGGGGGTGAAAATTTCTGATAACCAGAATAGCCTGAAAGCTGGTACTCGTGGTGGAACTTTGCTGGAAGACTTTATCTTTCAGGAAAAAATGACGCATTTTGACCATGAGCGTATTCCTGAACGTATTGTGCATGCCCGTGGTGTGGCAGCACATGGTGTATTTAAGGCTTATCCTGGCAATGAGCGCTTTACCAAGGCTGGATTCCTGACCGATACTGAGCGCGAGACTCCTATGTTTGTGCGCTTTTCTACCGTAAAGGGTCCACGAGGTTCAGCGGATACAGTACGTGATATTCGCGGTTTTGCGATGAAGTTCTATACTCAGGAAGGGGTATATGACCTGGTGGGAAATAATGCGCCAGTATTCTTTATCCAGGACGGAATCAAGTTCCCGGATTTCGTGCATGCGATGAAGCCTGAACCACATACCGAGATTCCTACTGTACAGACTGCGCATGATACATTCTGGGATTTCGTTTCTCTCGTACCTGAAACTGCCCATGCGGTGATGTGGGCAATGTCTGACCGTGCTATTCCACGTAACTTCCGTTCAATTCAAGGCTTCGGTGTCAATACTTTCCGTATGATCAATGCGGATGGTGAAGCAGTCTTTGTTAAATTCCACTGGACACCAAAACAAGGTCTGACCCAGCTGACTTGGGATGAGGCACAAAAACTGGCAGGTCGTGACCCAGATTTTCACCGTCGTGATTTGTATGATGCAATTGATTCAGGCAATTATCCGGAATGGGAACTAGGTGTACAGATCGTACCTGAAGCCGATGAGCACAAGTTTGATTTTGACCTGCTGGATGCAACTAAACTCATTCCTGAAGAGCTTGTACCGGTTACACCAATCGGTAGCTTTGTACTTAACCGTAATGTGGAAAACTTCTTTGCAGAAACCGAGCAGGTGGCCTTCTGTCCGGCACATATTGTACCGGGGATTGATTTCTCGAATGACCCATTACTACAGGCACGTGTGTTCTCCTATACCGATACACAGTTGATTCGTCTGGGTGGACCAAACTTCCACCAGATTCCAATCAACCAGCCAGTTTGCCCATTCCATAATAATCAGCGTGATGGTTATCATCAGCGTGCGATCCATCGTGGACAGGCCTCTTATGAACCAAATTCTATCGATAATAACTGGCCAACGGAAACCACACCGGCAGCGTCGAATGGTGGTTTCGAAAGTTATGCCGAGCGTATTGACGGACGTAAGATTCGTGAGCGTAGTCCATCATTTAGTGACCACTTTACCCAGGCACGATTGTATTACCGCAGTCTGACGCCATATGAACAACGTCATGTGGTGAATGCTTATGTTTTTGAGCTGAGCAAGGTGCAACGTTTGTATATCCGTGAACGTGAAGTGCTAGAAATTCTGTGCAATATCGATCTGGATCTGGCTCAGCAGGTGGCAACCAAACTGGGGATTGTAATTCCGCCAGAAAAACTGAATGTGGAATTGCCGGAAGTAACGCCATCTAAACGCATTTCTCTGGAAGCCTTCCCGGCGCCCGATATCAAGGGCAAGAAAATTGCTGTTCTAGTGCATGACAAGGTTAATCAGGCGAATGTGGATGCGGTATTAGCTTGGGCCAAGGAGGAAAGTGCCATTGCTGAGGTACTCGCCCCGACACCTGCACCTGTATTGAGTAGCAATGGTGCAGAAGTAATGGCAGATGGTATGCAACGAGGTGAGCCATCAGTACTTTATGACGCCGTTGTTATGGTCGATGGTGATAATTATGACCAGGTGTTGAAAGACGGCACGGCTAAACACTACATCATTGAAGCTTACGTACACTTAAAGCCAATTGTGCTCTTGGGTGAAAAAGCTGACCTGATCAATACTTTAGGCCTGGTCGCTGATGAAGGCACGCTTTCACATCAAGACTTCAAATCAGTCGCTATGGAATTAAAGCAACTGATTATGAAACATCGTGTTTGGGCGCGTGAACCAGTATCAGAAATGATTCCAGGTTAAAACAGCCAAGTCAAAAAAAAACTCCCTCAAATTGAGGGAGTTTTTTTAGGCTGTATAATTTAAATCAATCAGCTCGTATCTACATCTTTTTATCCACAAATGCATTCTGTTCAAATGCAATCCAAATGAGCGTCACAAAACCTATCCAGATGATTAAAATTCTTATAAATTTTTAGGTTTGATAACTGGATTCATTATTTATTTCAGATGAACTTCTTTATTTTTCACCAGGCGGCCAGCGGCGGTTTACGGAGTTACCTGCATTATTATAATGAATCACTTTGGCATAATTTCCCACGGCTGTGGCATTTTCAGGAATGTCTTTAGTGACCACACTACCAGCACCGATCGTGGCATTGTTGCCAATTTTGACATTATCAATAATGCAGACATTCGGCCCAATATAAACATTATCGCCGATATAGGCTGCCTGTTTCCCGCCATTGGCACCAATGGTCGTAAATTGTGACAGATTTACATTGTTACCAATGATTGTAGTGGGGTTCACTACTACAGGTCCACCATGGCCGATATATAATCCATAACCAATTTGCGTACTGCAATGAATGTCGATGCCGTATTTCTTTTTCTTATAATAAAAAATAGGGTAGGCCAATTTCGCAATAAATGAATTGGAAGAGGCCAGACGCAACCAGAAGCTAAAATTAAAACCGTGGTTAAATAGGTAGTTTTTAATCAGAGATTTTGCTGAGGTATTACCGCAATAGCGATACAAATCACTAAGAATAGGTTGCCAGATCATGACTGAGCATTGGATAGAAAAGACAGTGTATTTTGCGCTGAAATGAATAAATTCAGAAGTCTGCAAGCCTAGCGGATTTTATGAAAATCACAATTGAAAAATTGTATGAATCTACTTTTAAAAATGTAATCAGGACTTGCACCACTATCAGGTGCAGCCTATATTAAGCTTACGGTAGGTCAAAAAACCATGCGACGACGCTACCAATAAGTTGGACGGATCAATGACAGTTAGTTGAGCTCGAATTTCGATTCAGGCAATAAATCTAGCACTAGCCATCCAACACAGAGCCCGCAGCGATGCGGGCTTTTTAATGTCTGGTTTTTAGTTTTGTCTGTGCGATTAAGGGAGTAGCAACAAACTATTCATTTGGTTTTGCAATGCATCTTATGCCGGAATAATATCCTGCTAAAAAATCTTACATATTCGTTTGAAAGCCTTTTAAATAAATATGTTATAAGAATTTAGAAGATCAGAATTAATAAATCCAAATTAAAAGGAGGGTACCGCAATGACAAAAGAGATGATTAATGTGCAAGTCAAAAACCAGTATGGAAAAATCCTTGATGTAAAAGCATTATTGCGCGCCGGTGCCCAGCATAGAGATCCTTCCCAACGTTTAGAACAGCAAGTTGAATACATTGTGGTGGACGATGAAATTATCCGACCAACGATTGAATTACTATTTGCCAGTGAGCAAACAGACTGTATTTATCGTGTTATGGAGCCAAAATAGGAAACTATTTTTCAGTTAAGTCTGGAAATATAGAAGCTATAGCTCATCTAAGGATGGGCTATTTTTTTAAATCCTATTGTTTCAGATTAACTGATTAAAAATAAATGCCAGCAGATGATAACGAACTAAGGGATAAGGATCAGATACTTCGCTACGGTTTATACGGATTTGTTGGCATACCTGTCCTAAGTCATGTTTTTGTATAAGGATATATTCTTGAGACAGAGGATCGGGTTGAAGCCTGAGCTGGCGACTTTGAGACTTCAAATTAAAAGCATTCAGGCATTCTTCTATATTTTGGTGAAGCTGAAATAGGACGAGGGCTTGAGTGTTATGTTGATGAGCATATCGCATAATTTAGATTCTATTCTTATCTATTATTATGCACTTAGCTTAACGCGATTTTTAACTCAATGCCTGAATAGTAGATAGTTCAAGCATTGAGTTAATAACTTGTCAACGAGCTTAAACTTAAAAACTTTTTAGAGTGACATTCACATCATAACGACCAAATTCTTCCAGAATCTGCTGAAGCGTTTGTTGTCCCAATGCATCTGCAGCTGCAATTTGTACTTCCTGATTGGTCTTGCTGTCAAAGCATTCAATCGTCTGAATCAGCCATTGATGTTCATAGGCAGTTTTCTCAATCAGTATGCGACGTGGTTGCAGCGCATCACTGATCTGGCGAGGCAAGACATACGTGATCGCCAACTGAATATGTTCTAGTTCATCGGCAGCACTGACAAAAGTAATGACCCAGTTTCCCACCTTGCTCAGTTGCATGGGATTATCAAAAGCATCGAATTCAAGATAGTATTGCATAAGCGTGGGAAGAATAAAAAATAATACATTCTATATGGCTTTAAATCCTTAATATAGCTATGCATCTATAGTCGAAAGTAAATGAATATAACTACTTTTGTATGAATTAAAATTATATTTTTCAATTAATTAATAAAAATTCTTGGCTGGATTTATTCATCTTTAAACTTAAACTAGACTTAAAAAGACTGAATCTATGAAAGGTTTTAAGCCTGAGCACGCAGCATGGATAAAGCATGGCTAATTTGCTTGAACAGTTGGTTTAACTCTTGTGAAGGCATGCGGCTTTCCTGGAGAAGTGTCAACCATTGTACCTGACAGACTTTTAAGGCATTGATATCTGGTGCCTGAGCAATATTTTGAATGTGTTGTTTGGCCAATAAGCCACAGTATTTTTTTAAACTGTCTAGCATCAAGCTGCGTATTTGTTCTTGGTTGAGTGTTATATAGGGGATGTCAGCAGGTACGTCAGGCACGTGGATCGTGGCAACTAATGTCGTAGTAATCGGCGCTTCAAGATCGGCAGATGAGGCAGGACGGGTGATTGAAGTCTGAATATTTGATTCAGGAAAGTGTGGAAATGAAGCTTTTACTGAGTTATTAGTAGGCGCTGAAGTCTGTGCTGACTCTGTACCGAATACTGCATTTGAAGTCTCTAACTCTTGTATTTCAATCAGTCCTATATCACATAATTGTTGCAGCAAATCATGTGGTGCAATACGCGCTTTAAACTGAGGTGTGAGTAAATCAAAATCTTCAGTGCCAATTAAAACCAAAAGACGTCTTTGACGTGCATTAAGCTCGACATTACGATGTTGAAGAACATGTAGACCCTTTGCAGTTTTTGAATAGCGCATCATACCTAAATGCCTTATATACAGAATTCAGGTAGATGCTAATATGAAAAAATTACACTAATATGAAGATGTTGTTAAATTTGCTTAAAATTAAAGTGTTGTAATTGCAGTATTTTCTAAAGCCTTACGCAGATAAGGATCGAGATCCTCCTGACGAAGCAGCCATTGCACATAGTCAGCAGGCAGTTCAGCAATCGCAGTGCCACGATGCTTACCAAAATTGATGGTACGTGGAATACGTGCATCTTCAGAAGCTTCATATAGTTCTTCAATACTGCTGATTTTCAGGTGATGCACAATATGCATCAGGATATTTGCGGTCAGAATAATATCCATATCGGCACGATGCGCTTTACGGATCATTTCACGGGCACGGTCACTGCCACGGGTAATCATATAAATCAGGGCAGAGATATTGTGGGCCACAGCATCTGGCCATACGCGACGAGCCAAAGCGAGCGTACAAATCGCTTTAATATTAGATGAATTTACACCGCATTTTTCTAAGGCTCGAATATCGTAATCAATATTATGACCAATAATATAAGTGGTTTCCTGTGGAAGTTCGAAACTGCTGTAATGTGGTTGTCCTTCCAGATCTGATTCCAGAATATGGTGCACGGCCATGGCTGCAAAAGAAATCGGTTCATCACAGCTATAGAGCTGATCAAACAGTCGGCTTTTATCCAAGCTGATTTTATGGTCCAGAATGTCCACAGGCGCATACGCAATTTCAATCGGCTGACCGTTTAGTGTATGGGTTTCAGTGTCGAGAATGATGGCCTGCATGACGAAAATTTGCCTGAAAAAGGTGAGGATTAAAATCTAACATTATTATTTCACTACTGACAATTGGAATGCCTGATTTTTACTTTTAATTGAAGGCTTTTTGACTGATACAGAATATTTTTAAACTGAACTAATAAATAAAGGTTTTTGTAGTTTTTGTAATTATTTCAATAGCTTAAGATTATTATGCCGAAATCAATCGAAACTTGGGCTGTATTTGTTAGATAAATAACAAAATAATCTCTTGCCATTAATACAATAAATTGGGAAATTAATCTCTAGTTTTATCATTTGATAAAACTATAAAAATCATAAGAGACAATAATTAAGACAAGGATAAGATCGATGAAACGTCATGTATTGACTGGTTCTCTACTCGCCCTAAGCGTAGCTTTAACTGCGTGTAATGATAGTGATGATGATGGTAATTATGAGTCCAAACCCGCTATTCCAGTAAATAATATTGCCAATCCAGTTGTAGCAACGCCTGTGGCTTATACCGAAACGGACCTGACTGCTGTTGCCGATGAAAGCGTGGTTATGACTTATAAGATGTTAGGTATCAATAATAACGAAACCCAGGCAACGGCACTGGTTTTCACTCCAAAAGGAACACCTCCTGCGAAAGGTTGGCCGATAGTTGCATGGGCACATGGTACGACCGGTGTGGCTGATCAGTGTGCGCCAAGTAAAAATCAGCTTAATAATGACATCACGAATATGATTACTGGTCTCCTTAAGGCTGGATACATTGTCGTTGCACCTGATTATGAAGGCTTAGGAGAGCCGAGTGGCACAGAACTTCATCCTTTCCTTAATCTTAAGAGTGAAGCCTATTCAATTACCGATGCAGTGGTAGCTGCAAAAGACTATTTAGGATCGGAAGCTTCTAATCAATGGATGGCTGTCGGACATTCTCAAGGTGGTCAAGCGGCTTTAGGTGCTGCTCAATATGCAGCACGTGCATCTCAAATGACTTATAAAGGTACGGTAGCTTTAGCACCTGCTTCTAATTTCAGTTTGATTTTGGCAGGTGGTGAGGCTCAAGCTGGACAGGAAACAAATCTGAATAAAAAAATTGAAACTTTAGCCTCTTTAGATACTTTTACTGCACTGATTGTAGCTGGATTGCGTAATCCGAACCCGAATCTGCAATATAGTCAAGTATTTCAAAATCCAACGGACGACATTGCCAAGAATGCTGAATCAGATTGTTATGAAGTATTGGGCGGAAAATTCGGTAACGAAATGGGAATTTATCTTAACGATAAAAAAACCTTAGAAGGATACCCGCGTACTCAAGCTAATTTTATGAGTATCCCAGTGGTCAAAACCTTCCTCGAAAAAGATTCTCAGCCTTTACAGGTAAAAGTGACTACACCAGTAATTATTTATCAGGGAGGGGCAGATAAGACTGTTCCAAAAGCTGCAACAGATGTTTTAGTTAGATCAGCAAATCAGAAACAAACCTCATTAGGATATATTACGAACAATTCATGGGATCACAGCAGTGTCTATACATCGAATATTCCTAATATTATTGAAGATGTAAAATCTCTAATGCCAATTCAATAACTTATTTTTATCTATATAGCTCATGTTTTTTTAAGCATGAGCTATTTTTATTGCAAACTGGATAAAGTTCCTAGTCGAAAATAGCAAAGTTCATGCTACAATACGCGCCAATCTTAGCACGGCTTAAAAGCCCTAATTTAATAGGACCTCGCTAATGTTTGCCAATATCTCTATTGCTGAATTTGATCCAGAAATCGCTCAAGCAATCTCTAACGAAGATGCTCGCCAAGAAGCGCACATCGAGTTGATCGCTTCTGAAAACTATTGCTCACCAGCAGTAATGGAAGCTCAAGGATCAAAACTCACTAACAAATATGCAGAAGGCTACCCAGGCAAACGCTACTATGGCGGTTGTGAATATGTAGATGTCATTGAACAATTGGCAATTGACCGTGCTAAAGAATTATTTGGTGCTGATTATGCTAACGTTCAGCCACATGCTGGTTCTCAGGCAAACTCTGCAGTTTATCTGGCGCTTCTTAACCCAGGCGATACAGTATTGGGTATGAGCCTGGCTCACGGTGGTCACTTGACTCACGGTGCGAAAGTAAGCTTCTCTGGTAAAACTTATAACGCGATTCAATACGGTCTAAACCCGGAAACTGGTGAGATCGATTACGAAGAAGTTGAACGTCTGGCAGTTGAACATAAACCACGTATGATCGTGGCTGGTTTCTCTGCGTACAGCCAAATTGTAGATTGGCAACGTTTCCGTGAAATCGCAGACAAAGTAGGCGCGTACCTGTTTGTTGATATGGCTCACGTGGCTGGCCTGGTTGCTGCTGGCGTTTACCCAAGCCCAGTTCAAATTGCTGACGTAACCACGACAACGACTCACAAAACACTTCGTGGTCCACGTTCAGGTTTGATCCTTGCAAAAGCAAACGAAGAAATCGAGAAAAAACTTCAATCAGCTGTATTCCCAGGTAACCAAGGTGGTCCTCTGGTTCACGCGGTTGCTGCTAAAGCGATCTGCTTCAAAGAAGCAATGGCACCTGAATATAAAGCTTACCAACAACAAGTTGTGAAGAATGCGCAAGCAATGGCTGAAGTTCTGATTGAACGCGGTTATGACGTTGTTTCTGGCGGTACAAAGAACCATCTGTTCTTGTTGTCTCTGATCAAACAAGACATTACTGGTAAAGACGCTGATGCTTGGTTAGGTGCTGCTCACATCACTGTGAACAAAAACTCTGTACCAAACGACCCACGTTCTCCATTCGTCACTTCTGGTATCCGTATTGGTACACCTGCAGTAACCACTCGTGGTTTTGGCGAAGCTGAAGTACGTGAACTTGCTGGCTGGATCGCTGACATCCTGGACAGCAAAGGCGAAGAAGCTGTGATCGCTGCGGTTAAAGAAAAAGTTGCAGCTGTATGTGCAAAATTCCCTGTATATGCTAAATAATTGTAGCTGAAGCAGAAAAAAGCTCCCGATCTGGGGGCTTTTTTTATTTTTTATTTTTTAATTCAATCAACTAAATAGCTTGTTTACTTAATAATCAATCGCGATCAACAAGCTCAAAAAATCTGCTTTCACAGCTTATGCTTTAAATTCGGAATACAGTAGAGTAATCATATTGATCTATGGCTTGTGGATGTCGATAATTAAAAATAAAGCTCTGAATATCTGCACTGATACTGGTGTTCATTTCCATACTTGAAAAATGCTTCAAAACATAATCAATCGGAAATACGATCTGCCCATGAAGCTCCAAGCCATAGTAATATTGTGAATTGGCAAACTCGGTACCTGGTATTAAAGCCACCATCTGGAGTTCTTCAAGGCTTAGCCAATGTTCAGTACAGTTCAATTCAGAACTGATAAAATAACGGATCTGGCTGGTGATCAAGAGCACAGTATTCAGCTTTTGAATGGTCTTGTTAAAGTCAGCTGTCAAAATTCCTAAATGCTTCTTAAATGCCTGAAAAAATTGATCAAGACGAAGCAGACTTTCCGGACTATTATCAAAGTTAATGGTCTTTAATGCCTGACTGACATAAAAGGTACGTTCCGAATCCGGATGATGCAGCTGAGCACGCAGACCTTGCATGAAATTCGTGCTACTGTATGTTGAAGTAGATTGTGCAAATGCCATCTTATTCTTCTTTTTATTTTGTTATTTTAGTTTTAAATATATTGCAAATATTTTTTAAATCAAGAATTTAATTTTAATCTGTTTATGAAGATTCATTGAAATGCTCGATCAGGAGAGAGTGCATGCAAAAAACCAAGCTTATTTTGTCGGAACAGGATCTGAACCGTCTGGAGACTATGCTTGAAAATCAACCCAAGCTGACTCCAACCATGCAGCAGCTAGAGGATGAACTGGCACGGGCAGAGGTAGTTAAACCTCAAGATATTCCTGCCAATATCGTTACCATGCATGCACGCGCCTTGGTCACAATTGCTAACCAGACTAAAGAAATTACGCTGGTCTATCCGCATGAGTTCAGAGGTGAGCCGGGACAGCTGAATATTGTAGCGCCTGTCGGTGCCGCGATCCTTGGGCTGGCGGAAGGGGAAACCATTGAATGGCCGCAGCCAGACGGTGAAATGATGAAAGTCAAAATAGAAAAGGTGCTGTATCAGCCAGAACGTGAAGGGGACTATTTATAAAGTCGTTCTGATCTCTTGCATAATAGAAAAGCCTCATATCAGTGGGGCTTTTCTATTTGGTTTTGGTATTTTGTAATTTTATTAAGATAACTAAAGCTTAAAGCCAACAATATCTTTAACTTATATAAAAAATTCTATGCCTTAAATGCTTTCCTTTGCAAAATGCTACATGTTATGTTGAAGGAAACCACGTACTATAAAAATCGGTTCAACTGAGTTTAAAGGGCTATGTCACAGATAGATGTTTTGATCCCGATCCAGGATATTGCAGCAGATCCGAGTGAGATTTTAAGCATCAAGCGTAATGAGCTTGTCCCTTTGCTCAGTGATCAGTACAGGTTGAATCATTATGCCGATCAGTTGATTCAAGCCCAGGCAGTCCTGTTAAATGGGGTTGATCCGCAACTGACCCAACAGCTCAGCCAGACCATTGAAAAAATTATTCAGGCGCTGGCAGATTCCAAAAAATATCTGAAACAGCGCAAGTTTAATGCCTTGCAAAAATGGCTAGGAATTGATCTGGATTATGGCTCCAGTCAGGTTGAGTATTATAAAAATCTGGATCGTTTGCTCGATCAGGCCAGTCATCTCAGCCGTAAACTACAGATTGAAATCCAGAAATCCCAGTCACGCTTCCAACAGCTCACAGGTTTACGTGAACAGATGGCTAAACATATTCTGGCCGCAGAAGAATTTCTGCAGGAATATCCACAGTTTGTGAAAAACCAGCATCCGCTGGATAATTTCTCAGAACGTTTATCCAAGAAAATCCATACCTTAAAAACCCTGCAAGCCAGTAATGATATTGCCATTACCCAGATGCAACTGTCCCAACAGCTTTCCTTTAGCCTGCTGGACCGGTTTAAGGAAGCACAGCAGGTATTGATTCCGGCCTGGCAATATCATGTCAAACAAAGCAACAGTAAACACTCGACAAGTGATCTGGAAAAACTTGATAATAGTCGGGAAAATCTGATTAAAACGTTAAGAAAATCGCTCGAAAAACCCTCGAAAATATAACAAGATAAGGTGAACTATGACCAATCCTGATACTGTGAATCTGCCTGTCAAAAAAGACAATGAAATTGCTGAACAGAAATTTCAGCAAATGGACCTGAAAGAACTGGGTTTACAGCCTGAGGATTTTCAGGAAGTGCTGGCAGTGCGCAAGGAATTGCAGGAAATGAGTCATAATGCTGTTGCAGAATACGGCAAGAATATTGCCAGCAAGACTGCGACCTATACTGATGAACTGCTCAATCTGGTTCAAAACCGGGATCTGGATACAACAGGTCAGAAACTGAATCAGGTGGTTCAGGTGGCACAGCAGCTGAATGCTTCCAGTATTCTGAGCAAAAATAAAACCTCAGGTTTCTTCGGTAATCTGCTTAATAAATTCAAAGGTGCCAAACAGAATTTTGATACTCATTTTAATACCACCAAAGAACAGATTGATGTACTGGTTAAAGAAATTGAGACTTCACAATCTGGCTTGAAAGCACGTGTATCGACTTTAGATAAAATGTTCGATGGTGTGCAGGATGAATATAAGCAGCTGGGCATTCATATTGCTGCAGGGCGCATCCGTGAACATGAATTACAGCAGGATATTGCTGCATTGACAGCATTACCACAAGATCAGACCACTACCCAGAAAATTTATGACCTGAATCATCTGGCCAATAATCTGGAAAAACGTATCAGTGATTTGCAGGTATTACAGCAATCCGCGATGCAGACCTTGCCCATGATTCGCATTATTCAATCTAATAATCTGATGCTGGTCGACAAATTCTATGCGATTAAAAACATTACCTTGCCGGCCTGGAAGAACCAGATCAGCCTGGCGATTTCCCTGCATGAACAAAAGAACAGTGTCCAGCTTGCCAATAGTATTGATGATGCGACCAATGAGCTGTTACGTCGCAATGCTGACCTGCTGCATCAGAACTCTGTCGACACGGCTCGTGCCAACCAGCGTTCAGTCATTGACATAGAAACACTTGAACATGTCCAAAATACCCTTATTAATACAGTAAATGATGTGATTCAGATTCAGAAAGAAGGCATGCAGAAACGTACTGAAGCGACAGCACGTTTAAAAGCCTTGCAGGATAATCTGAATTATCTGGTCATTGAATCAAGTACGGACAGGTCAGAATAATATTGAGCACCTGTCCCCAGATTTATTAGAGGAGTCAGGTTTGCCACCATTAGATGAGTATGCTGTAAATCCTCGTGAGATTGAGCAGGGTGTCGTTGCACTGAAAAAGCGTCAGAACCGCCTGACTTTACTTAGTGTCACGACGGCCACCGTCGGTATTGCATCCTTAATTGGCCTGTTTTTGCATCAGGAACTGGTCTATGGGTTTTTCGGACTCAGTACCGAAGTGCAGCAATTGCATCTACCGGTTAGTGTCGACGCCAATTTAGCCAGTATTGGTGACAGCCCAGACTATTTCTTTAGTCTATTAAGCTGGTTTGGCTGGCTGATTCTGAAATTATTTACTTCTTTTATTGGTGCATTCTTTGTCGTGCACTTCCTGAAAAAAAACCGTTATTTTTATGTTCGTTTTCAGTCCTTTGTAATGAAATTTGTGGGCTGGTTGATTGCTTTTATCCTGATCTGGGGCGGACTGAGCTACTGGCAGCACGACCTGAATGGTGATCATGATGATGCATATCAAAAGGCGGTATATTACGACAGCAATATCAATGACAGTGATATTGCCCGTTATTTAGTGGATTCGGAAGATATTAAAGCACCGGTGAAGTCCTATTTGCTCGCCCAGACCGCATTATTGCATGAACCAGCCGATTTATCAGCCGCCCGACCGCATGTACTGCGACTAATTGAGGCGGAGAAAAGCGACAATCAGTTTGATCAATATGGTTTTAAGGCAGAGCAGCTGTGGACCATGCAACAGCAGGTATACGGCAAGGCCCTGACACCGGCAGCTGAATCGGTCAGTACCCAGGTACAACAAGCCAATCAGTTGACCGATATTGTTCAGGTAGTCATCAGTATTATATTGGCCGTATCTGTAGTGATGAGTTTGATTTTCTTTGCATTGGCCAATGCCATTAAAAAACGTTCATTGCGGATTGAACAACGCTTGAACTAAATGAATAAAGCTCCAGTCATGGAGCTTTTCTTTTTATTGTTTTCCCTCGTGGGGAGTAAAGGAAATATGGTTGTTTAATGAAATAGCTATATGCCAATGTATTGAAATCATATTAAAAATTATTTAATAATCTAAAAAAACGATCATTTGTATAAAAACAAACTGTTTTACCTCTTTTTAAATTTATCCTATTATTCTTTCATCGAATAAATTATTACTCCTTTGGAGACGTTAGCAATGTTAGATCAAAATACAGCAGCCCAATTAAAAACCCTTTTAGAACGCCTTGAAGGACCAATCGAACTGGTAGCCACTTTAGATGCTTCAGATAAATCTGCAAAAATCAATGA
>NZ_LFRE01000003.1:0-1815 GCF_001077515.1 Acinetobacter sp. VT 511
TGTTGAGGGTAATACTTCGGGTTCAACTACCGTCTATGTGAAAAATGCTGGAGGAAGCGGCGCGGCCACGCTAAACGGGATCGAACTCATAACTGTGAATGGCGATGAATCTCCAGCAGATGCCTTCAGATAAGGTGATGCAAGGATTGCAGCTGGAGCTTTCGAATATCAACTAAAACAACAAGGCAAAAACTGGTATTTGACAAGTTATCAGTCAGTGAATGAGGAGGATAACAGCTCAGAGGGAAATTCAGAATCAACAGAAACGCCTACCCCCGTCCTGCGCCCCGAAGCTGGAAGTTACGTCGCTAACCTGGCAGCTGCTAACACTCTTTTTGTTATGCGTCTGAACGACCGTGCGGCCGGCGTCGCGTTCATCGCCGCGATGACGTACGTCAGCTATCGCGGCGTCGAGATCGGCGAGCGCATCCAGAACATCCTCCTCGGCGTGCAGTACCTCGTGCTGGCGCTGTTCGTGGTGGTGGCGCTGTGGAAGTTCTTCGACGGGACCGCGCCGAACCCGACGCCGTTCGATCTCGCCTGGTTCAACCCGTTGGGCTTCACCGACTGGAGCGGCTTCACCGAGGCCGTGCTGCTGGCCTTGTTCATCTACTGGGGCTGGGACACGTGTCTCGCCCTGAACGAGGAGACCAAGGACCCCAAGCGCATCCCCGGCCGGGCGGCACTGCTGACCACCGTCATCCTGCTCGGCACCTACGTCTCGGATCAATCGGCACGTATGCGCCACCCGCTTTCAAAATCGCAAGGATTCCTACAACCATGTCTAGCGAACGATCAGCGATGATCCCGACTAACTGATCATTTTGAATGCCTTTAGCCTTCAACGTTCTTGCCAATTGGTTGGCTTTCTCGTTCAGCGCTTGATAGGTCAAATGTTGATCCTCAAATACAACCGCAACGTGTTCAGGAGTTCTTGCCACTTGTTCCTCAAACAGTCCATGAATCGTCTTGTCCATTGGGTATTCAGCCATAGAATCATTAAAATGTTCCAAAATTTGTGTTTTTTCCTGTGTTGTCGTCAAGTCAATGTCATGGATCGCAATATTCGGATTGTTGACCACTTGCGTTGCTGTGATAATCAGATCATAATTCTCGGCAACCGCAGCACGCAGATTTTGTTCAAATGCTGCCGGGTCTGTCGATTCAATCGTCTTGGTATCTACTTTGAATTCTTCGCCTGCTTTTTTGAAACCTTCATCCATCTGTACAAAGAAAGGGTTAACCCCTATTTTTTCGGGAAGTACGAGGGCCATCCGAAGAGATTTCTCCGAATCACTGCCTTGGGCGGATTGTTCGTCTTTGGAAGCCGAATTCCCACAAGCTGCCAACAAAATAGCCAACATGATGATCGATAAGACGAACGATAAACCTCTTTTCATTTTGAAAATACCCCTTTTCAACATTCTTTTTTCTTATCCTAGCGGATACTAGTTGAATATCATGACCAGTATTAAACAGCATAAAGCAGCCGTTTCCGTAAGTGTTTTTTGCCATACCGGGTTCAAAACAGGATTGGCCAAACAGGGCAGATTGTTGGTCGCCCAATATACCGGTAATAGGAATGGTAGCACCTAATAAACCAGGTGCCGTATCTGCAATATGGCAATCAGAGCTGATGATTCTTTGCAGGACTGCAGCTGGAATATTAAACAGATCCAGTAGGCTCTCATCCCACCTTTGAGGTTGCAGATTCATGAGCATGGTACGGGAAGCATTACTGGCTTCAATGACATGTTCAGCGCCTTGGTTCAGGTTCCAGAGCAGCCAGCTATCGATGGTGCCAAAAGCGACATG
>NZ_LFRE01000030.1:0-824 GCF_001077515.1 Acinetobacter sp. VT 511
TGAACGAAACAGAGCCGCTATAATAGCGGCTTTTTTTATTGCCAATAGCTATACTTTCTTGCCCAGAACAAAGAATTTGTACTGTCAGTTTCGGAATTCACGATTACACCTCTAATGTTGGGATAAGATTGTGATAATTCAAGTTAATTTTGTTCATTTAGATGCTTAAGAGATTACAGTACACTGAAAGAACATACAAACGGAACACACTAAACATGAAAATATGAGGAATTATAATTCGTTGGAGGTTTTAACGTGAAGACCAAAAATATCTGGTTTAATCAACCTGCTGGAACATGGGAAGAGGCATTGCCTATCGGAAATGGAACTCTTGGAGGCATGATTTTTGGGAAAACACAGATCGAGAGAATTCAGCTTAATGAAGATAGTCTGTGGTATGGGGGGCCGATGCAGCGGAATAATCCTAAAGCACTTGAATCTTTATCTCAGATCAGAAGCCTGTTTTAACATGAGCAATGCAAAAGGAAAAGGCGGCACCGGCCGTGGTACGGGGGAGAAAGGAGGGAAAAGAAGGAAAGAAGATGCTAACCGGGCGAAAAGTGCACCGAAGCCTTATAAAAGTAAAGGCACAAAGAAGAAGGACGATACCGAAACTTCAAGTGGCAAGCCCGAGTAAGTGTGGCTTGACGATGCCAGAGGAGAGAGCTGCCTGACTAACGGGTGGGTCTCTTTTTGCTTGAAAAGATAAAAAATTAAATGGACAGTAATGTAAATATGGTAATAATATAGAGCTTACGCAAATTAGATGGTAGTGCTACTATATAGAGAAAGGAGCAACAGCATGCCTGTTAATATGGATGAAA
>NZ_LFRE01000031.1:0-44046 GCF_001077515.1 Acinetobacter sp. VT 511
TATTTTTAAACTTACTAAATAAAACCCAACTCAACCAATCTTAACTAAGTTACTGTTTTATCAGAAGTTTTAATCTTCATCACCGCCGATGGATGTGCATTCTACAGCATTTCAGGAGGCTTGCAACACCTTTTTTAAAACATTTGAAACGTGTGTTTATTTTATAAACCACAATATCTATAAATAACTGTTTTATATATAAAATTTATTTTAATAAAAATATTCGTTATTTTATTTGGAAATGGCCATACCAATTAAACACTTGATTTTTATAAATTTTATTAAATTAAAAAAGCAAAAAGCAGAACTTTCGTCCTGCTTTTTGTACTTAATCTAATCAGATTAGAACCTCATACTGATTCTTGCCCAGTAATTTCGTCCCATATTATTAAATTGTTCATTAGCCGCCAGACCGACACCTGCATTTCCCATCTTATTCAAATGCTCCGTATAGGTTTTATCTAACACATTATCAATACCCACCGACAAATCGATGTCTTCTGCTAAATTATAGGTTCCATTTAGCGATAATGTGCTAAAGCCTGCACTTGGCTGTAGATCGTATCCAACAATATTACCTTCATTCTTACTAATACGGTTTTGACTGTCCACTACACGCCACAACAATCCAACATTGTATTTGTCTTGAATATAGCGCAAGTTAACTCGTGCCTCTAAAGGTGCAATTTGTGGCAACGGCGTATTATTGGTGGTGTTTTCACCCCAAGCATACATTGCGCTCACATCGGCTTGAATCGCATCAGTCAATTGATAACCAATTCCGGCTTCTGCACCAGCGATGGTGGCATCAACATTCCGGCTATGAGCTTCCAACCTTCCCATCATGCCAGTAGGTCTGTATGTCGTTAACACATAATCATTAATCAAACCTGCGTATGCTGACGCCCATGAGTTGAACTTACCATGCGAGTGCTGATAACCCACATCAAGCTGTAAAGTTTTTTCAGTATCGATATTTTTAAAGGTATTGGCATTTCCATTGCCTGATTTAGGACTAAACAGCTCCCAATAGTCTGGCATGCGTTCAACATAACCTAGTCCAATATAGGTTTTGCCATCTTCATGTTCAGGATGAATATTCTCAAAACGCAGGAAGCCACTTGGTAAAAGTTGCTGACGAGACTGATTACTTTGAACTGCATCGACATCCACCTGATCTAAACGCAGACCTGTGACAAATTGATTGTCGTTGCCCAGATCATAAGTCAGTTCACCAAACGCGCCGATGGATTGAAATTCCATGTCGGTCATACGAGGTAGATTCTGATATGAAACACCATCTGTTGTCTTACGAATCGAGTGCTCATTGTTTTGCGTATCAAGACCCGAGATCAGTTTAACCTTATCCCATTCACTGGTCATCGCGACACGCGCATTTAAAGTTTTACGTGCAACGTTAGTTGCCATTTCCATCATAGGTTTAGCACGTAAACTATAGTTATCCATCACATGGTCGTTATAGTTATAGTTGATCTGCCCTTCTACCTTCTGAATCACATCGCTGATATTTCTCTTTTCAACACGCAAACCTAAACTTTCACGGGCAAACTTGGAACCATCCATCATACGGCCAGCATACACTGCTTCACCATCGGCCTTACCACCGGTCAGTTCTACCCAGGTGTTTTCATCGGGTGTCCAGCCTAAAGCCAGATCAGCATTCCAGCGTTCCCAGTCTGATGGCACAGTATTGCCATTACCATCCTGATAGCTGTTGGCTACCGAGCGGTTGGTATTGAGGCGAATATATTTCTGTTCATCACCTGCTGCAACTTCGACATTATGATCGAAACGCCCGAAGGAACCCATCAAAACACTGGCCTGACCGCGATAATGTTGATCTTCCCCAAACTGTTCAGGTGTACGTTCAAAAATGACGGTTGCTGCCGAACCGGTATTGGCATATTGAACCGTTTGCGGGCCTTTAATCACTGAAATACGATCATAACTTTCTGGAGAAATATATGAAGTGGGCGAATCCATCCGGCTTGGGCAGGCACCGAGGTTTTCAGTGCCATCAGTCAGGATTTTAATGCGTGAACCAAACATGCCACGAAAGGTCACATCGCCATTGGTACCTGCTCCGCTATTGACCGAACTAAAACCTACAATACTTTGCAGATAATCTGCGCCATCAGTTGCTGGCACTGGCTGAATCGGCTGTTTTGGATCAGCACGAACAATCAGACCATTGGCATCATTACCGGCAGTTGAAGTCACCACAATTGGAGCCATGGTCTGTACTGGCATAACTTCATTTGCCAACACCATTGAAGAATAACAAGCAACACAAATCGCAGCCGCAAGAGGCTGTAAAGAAAATTTAGGCTGAGCCATTTCTATCTCACTGAATACATAAATTGAACACGGCCTAAGTCAATTAAGACCCAGACAAAAACAACGTGGATTTATGCAAACAGTGGTGGTGCCCTGCCCTGGGGTAGCAGAAAGAGTTGTTGCAGAACAAACCAGACATGACTGAATGCTTGTTTAAATGCAATCAGTCGAACCTGGATTCGATCCAGTACTTCTTTTAGATCCAGTTCAGGTGGCAGAACCAGATTGCCGTAGACAGTACAGTATTGACATTGATGATTGGCATCATGATGGTCATGGACAACTTCTACAGACGCAGTCTGAATACTGTGGTCAGCATGATGAGAATGAGCAGCGTGATGCTCATGTGATAAAGGCAACAAAAGTGCACGCGTGATGGTTTCACAGACCGGAGCAACCTGATATTGCTTCGGTAGCAAAGGCTGCAGGAATACAGCGATCTGTAAAAATACGGCTGCCAGAGAAAGTAGCAACCCGCCACGTGTCACCATAGGAGAAGGGCAAATAAAAATTTGTCACCGTTAATTATAACAAAGCCCAGTAAAAACTGGGCAATAATCAATGCATCAATACGACAAAATACTTAGCGTTTCACTGCAACTTTGGCTTTATCACGCTGACGTGCTGCTTTTTCAATTTTTTCACGGGCACGCTGGCGCTTCAAAGGTGATAAATAATCCACGAAAAGTTTACCATTTAAGTGGTCCATTTCATGCTGGATACACACAGCCAACAGGCCATCCGCCTCAACCTCAAATGCTTGACCTTCAAGATTAATTGCTTGAATTTTTACACGTGACGGACGCTCAACTTTATCGTATATTTGAGGTACTGATAGACAGCCCTCTTCGTATGGCTGTGTTTCTTCAGTCAATGGTGTAATTTTGGGGTTAATGAACACCATGGGTTGATCTTTATCTTCAGACAGGTCCATCACAATCAGCTGAATATGACGATCGACTTGTGTCGCGGCTAAACCGATGCCGGGCGCTTCATACATGGTTTCAAACATATCTGCAGCGAGCTGACGAATTTCATCAGTAACCTCTTCGACTGGTTGTGCAATGGTACGAAGACGGGGATCCGGGAAACTTAAAATAGGTAATAAGGCCATACTGCGTCCTCAATTATGCCATTGATCAAAAAACCAAATGAAGGAATGCTTCATTAAAAAATTGTGTGTAAGATCGTTATTATAACGCAACTTACATACATAATTTTAGGAATTATGATAATGAAAAAGGTTTTGAAGGGCATGCCATCTTTTAGTGCCTTGGGGATTAAAAATCAAATGCTCGCACTTGCAGTTTGTGTCGGTGTTGGGATGGGGACAATTTCAACTACACATGCAGCACCAGCTCGTAATGTCAATCCACCAAGCCTGAAAGCATCAGCACCGAATGTCTATGTGGTAAAAAAAGGTGACACATTATGGGATATTTCCAAGCGTTTTCTTAAAAATCCGGTACGCTGGCCAGAAATCTGGGCAGGTAATAAGCATGTGAAAAATCCACACTGGATTTTCCCGGGTGACCGTCTGCTGATGTGTGATTACCAGGGCCGCCCAATCATTGGTAAAGATGAAGGTGATGGCTGTACCGGTATCATCAACCGCTACCTTGGCACGAATAAGTTACAGCCTCAGGTGCGTATCGAATCGCTCAACAATACTATTCCTGTTATTCCTTTAGCCCATATCCAGCAATGGCTAGAGCGCTATACAATTATGGCAGCAGACTCTATTGAAGGCACTCCTTATATTCTGGGTACAGCTGATCAACGTGTACTGGCTGGTAAAGGCCAGAAAGTTTATGCACGTGGCAATGGCCTGGAAGTGGGTCAACGCTATGCAGTATACCGCGAAGCTGAACCTTATATACTGACTGATGCTAATGGTAAAAAATACACTGCTGCTATAGAACTACAGCAGGTCGCTTCTGGTATTGCAATCCGTGGTGAAGGTGATATCACCACACTGGAACTGACCGACAGCTATAATGCTGAAGTCCGCCGTGGTGACCGGGTACTACCAGAATATGATCCAATGCTGCCTACCCTGTTCTATCCAGTAAATGCGGAAAACAACATTTCAGGTGGTCAGATCATTCGTGTATTGGGTTCAATTGGTACAGCTGCACGTCATAGTGTTGTCACCATTGACCGTGGCATAGCACATGGCGTTCAGTCTGGTCATGTGTTTAGTGTGAATCAGCAAGGTGAAGTCGTGACTGATCCAAAAACCAAAGAGCGTGTGCAGCTTCCGGGCGAACGTATTGGTAATGTCATGGTCTTCAAAACGTTTGATCAGTTCAGCTATGCCTATGTCCTAGACAGTGAATTGCCGATCAAAGTGGGCGCTACCATTCAGCCACCGCTGCTGGACGAATAATTTACAAGAACTTTAAGATGATGCTGTGATTCAGCATCATCTTAACCTCATTACTCATTATAAAAATAAGAAGACGCAAGATAGGTCTCAATATGTTGAATTCGTTATCTACGACTCAACTGGACAACATTCGCTTATGGTATGTAGTCCAGCATTCCCTCACCAGTTTCTATCGCTTATCTGAATATTATGAAAATCTTGCTGATGCTGTTCAGCCGGATCAAGTTGAGACCTGGCTAAAACTAGGCGTTCATAAAAATCATCTCCAGCGGCTTCAGGATTTCAATTGCAAAGATGCCCAGCGCGAGTTTCAGCATTGTCTGGAGCAGATCCAGAAAACTTGCGACTTTATTTTATTACATACTGAAGCGGATTATCCTCAGCAACTGAGTCATTACGCCGATAAACCGCCGATTGTATTTGGTCAGGGTAAAGCCGACAGTTTATTACAGGCACAGGTGGCAATTGTGGGCAGCCGCAAACCGAGCAATCACGGTCGTCAGATGGCTTATGATTTTGCTTACTACTTAAGTGAACAAGGTTTTTATATCAATAGTGGACTGGCGCAAGGCATTGATGAAGCGGCACATCGGGCAGCGCTGCAGCAGCATCGTACGATTGCAGTGATGGGCACGGGTCTGGATCAAACCTATCCGGCGACAAGTCAGCCATTAAAAGAACAGATCATTGCCCAAGGCGGCACGGTGATTACAGAATTTTTGCCCGGTACTCCGCCTCTGCAACATCATTTTCCACGGCGTAACCGTATTGTAAGTGGACTGAGTCTGGGTGTTATTGTGGCTGAAGCTGCCCTTAAAAGTGGCTCACTCATCACTGCCAAACTGGCTGCCGAACAAGGAAAAACCGTGTTTGCGATTCCCGGACATATCTACAGTGAAAATCACAAAGGCTGTCACCAGCTCATCCGCGAAGGTGCAATTCTGATTGATCATCCACACCAGGTGGTTGAAGATCTGGCATTAGCCACCCAATGGCAGGCAGCTGAACAAATTTACAAAGCAGAAAATAGTGAACCCGAATTGATCGAGATTCCAGCACACCTGATTCCGCTCTACAACCAGCTCGACTGGATCGGACAAGGCCTAGATCAGATCAGCATTCAACTCAGCCAGGATGTTTCCACAATCACAGCACAGTTGATGGAACTTGAATTACTCGGTTTCAGTACACAACAAGCCGGTATGTTTCTACGTTGTCGTACAGGCAAATAAGGTTCACAATAGCCCTTTGTTGTTTTTAAAAGGTATATACATGATCACCACCTCTGTTGCCGAAGCAGCGACATTCCTGAAACAAGGACAAGTCTTGGCATACCCTACAGAGGCTGTCTGGGGTTTGGGCTGTGACCCTCACAACGAACAGGCATTTCACCAGATTCTGCAACTGAAACAGCGTCCAATTGAAAAAGGTGTGATTCTTCTTGCTGGACATATTTCCCAAGTAGAACATTTACTAGAAGCACTGACACCAGAAATCCGCGAACGTATTATTGCTTCATGGACCAACCGCAGCGTATCCGAACGTGCCACCACCTGGCTATTACCTGCCAGTGAAGATATTCCGGCCTGGATTAAAGGCAATCATCCTAAAGTTGCGGTACGTGTTACCACCCACCCTTTATGTATGGCTTTATGTCAGGCTTTTGGAGGCTATATCGTTTCGACCAGTGCCAATCCAGCAGGTCTAAATCCCGCACTTTCACTTCAGGATGCAAAACAGTACTTTAAAGAATCTGAGAGCCTGAACTACTTAAATGGCGATTTAGGACTGAGTCAGGAACCCAGCAAAATTATTGATGCTGTAACAGGTGAAATTATTCGTGACTGAGCCTTTGCTCAGTCATTTTTCTTTTCAAGCCGACTAAAGTTTTAAGACAAAAAAAAGCTCAACCATATAGGGATGGTTGAGCATAAAAAAGGATGTGTATTATCACATCCAGAGGGTATCGAAATCTCTGGGCATTTCAGCAACAGTCGCTGATCTGCGATGGAGCGTATTATGGGCGAACAGTTTAAAAAAAACAAATATATTTTAGCTCTTAAAAAACAGCTTAAACCTATGATTAATCAATCATTATTTGAAAAAAATTCAAATTATCTTGCTCTTTTTAAAGTGCTTTTTAAAGAAGCTAAAAGCTACTCTTCTCGACTAAAGTCTATTTGCCTTTATTCACGAGATCATTCAAGCAAAAAATTAAGTTTGTTTGTTCGTTTTTTGGGCAACTATTTGGCTTTCAGGAGCACTGGCGCCACAGTTTTTTTCTGGGCCAGCACAATTCCGAACAGAATAATCGCCCCACCAATACTGTGATAAATGGTCCAGGCCTCTTTTAACCAGACAAAGGCAATTAAAGCGGTAAACACCGGCATCAGGTTCATAAAGATACTGGTGCGGGTCGGTCCCAGACGCTGAATCGCCATCATCCACACCAAAGGGGCAATTAATGAAGGGAAAATACTGGCGTAGATAACGCTGCCGGCATTGGTCATATTGATGGCATCAAGACCCAACCAGGCCACAAACGGCAGGTGATACAGCAGCGCAAACAGAATCTGCACATACAGGCTCAGCATTAACGGAATCTGCAGCTGCCATTTTTTCAGAAAAACCCCATAAAAGGCATAGAAAAACACGGCGATAATCATCAGCAGATCGCCCCATTGGCCGCCGGCATGCAGCAGGCCCCAAGGATTGCCCTGCCCCATCACATAGATCAGCCCGGCAAAGGACAACAGACTGCCAATAATGGCGTAGCGATTCGGAATATCGCGCAGAATCAGCATCGACACAAAAATGGTAAAAATCGGAATAAAGGCATTAATAATGCCCATATTGGTGGCGGTGGTGTAATGTGCAGCGGTATAAGCCAGTCCCTGATACAGCACCAGACCAAAGGCACTCAGCACTGCCAGCTGTTTCAGATGCGGCACAATCAGGGCACGCTCACGAATCACCCGCGGCAAAATAAACGGGGTTAGAATCAGAAAGGCAAAAAACCAGCGATAAAAACTGATGCTCACCGGCGAGATAAAGTCGGTCACATAGCGGGTCACGACAATATTCAGTGACCAGATCAGTACCGCTGCCAATGGCAGTAAAAATGCCCACCACACTGCCTTGTGTTGCTGTGTCATATATTCATCCATAAAGTATCGGGTTCAGCATTGTCTGCAAGTTAGAGCCTAGCAAGTTTCAATTCAACGCCGTTGTTGTGTAGCACAAGCATAATTGATTTTTCACGCAAAATTAATGCATGGTCTTAAATTTACCCGACTGCCCTACATGTTTTTACTTGTACTCAGCCGGAATACCCGTTACAACATTCGACAGGATAAACACATCAAAAACAGGACTTCATATGAGCACTTCAGTCTACGACATTCCAGTATTAAGCATTCAGGGTGCAGAATTCACTCTCAATCAGTATCAGGGCAAAGTTTTGCTCATCGTCAATGTGGCATCTAAATGTGGCCTGACTCCACAATATGAAGGCTTGCAAAAGCTGTATAACGAGAAAAAAGCCGAAGGTCTGGAGATTCTAGGTTTCCCATCAAATGATTTCCTGGCACAGGAGCCAGGCAGCGAGAAGGAAATCCAGGAATTCTGTTCAGTAAATTATCAGGTCGATTTCCCGCTATTTGCCAAGATCCCGGTCGTTGGAGAAGCAAAACATCCTTTATATGCTGCTTTAACCCAAGCGATTCCTGAACGTACCGGTGAAGGCCCATGGTGGAAAGATCTAGTTGATTACGGCCTGACTCCAAACCAGCCACCTGAAGTGCTATGGAATTTTGAAAAATTCCTGGTCAATAAAAATGGTGAAGTAGTGGCTCGCTTTGCACCGGATATTACTGCAGATGATCCACGTATCATCGATGCAATTAATGCCGAATTGGCTAAATAATTTGCAATAGTAATATAAGCATCTCTCATGGTTAGAGATGCTTATATTTTTTAATTAAAAAAAGATATGTATATTAATAAAATCATTCAATTTACTTCTTCTATTTTCCTTCCAGATTTTAATATTTACACTACACTCTCTTCAATTTCAAACACCTCTGCCAGCCTATGATGAGCTCATACACAAACAAACCGCCATAATGAAAGGTGAAGTATGAAAACGCTGGTGAAAGCAATTGTTTTATCGATCTCAACTGCACTGGTTGCTATTCCAGCCATGGCTGCGCCTCAGGATCATCATCAATATAGCAAGTCGCATGCTCAACAACAGCATCATGCTCCTCAGCACCATCAGCTAAACAAACACCCAGCTCAACAGCATAAACAGGGTTATAAAAAAGTTGATCCATCACGTGATTGGCGAGTAGGTCAAAAAGTCCCAAACCAATACCAAAGTAAAATCTATAAAGTGGATCACAGCAAATATAAACGACTCAACAAGCCTGGTAGAAATCAGCAATGGATTAAAGTGAATGGCGACTATATTCTGATGAATGTCGTTAACGATAAGGTCATTAAAATTATCGCAGCTTAAACCCTGCTCTCCTCGGTGAAAAAAGAGCGCTTTGACGCTCTTTTTTATGCTTGAATATCTATAGCGAGGCCTTTTTTGTTATTCATTTGCAACTCTCCGCATTTTCTACAAATTTCATCCCTATATTAATGCCTGTAAGCAGTAAATGATGAGCACCCCAATGAAATTTAAGCAAATTCTCCAAAATAGCGTACTACCTTTTGCCCTTTTTGCAGGTGCATTGAGTTTGCTGGGCTGTGATCAGGTTTCTGCCCCTGCTTCATATACTGAAAAACCGGAGCAACAGGATGTAGCAGAAGAACAGACAGTAGTATCAGAAAATACTGAAGTGCAGCAATCTTCTGCAGACCTTAAAAGTGGCAATATGTTCTACATCGTACGTGATGTGGCCGATTTACAGTTAAAGGCTGGTGATTACGTGACTCAGCTGAAGCAAACCCAGACTGAACTGGAAACTGCGGTCAGTGAAAAAGATACTTCTCAATTGCAAATCACCGCAATGCAATTGCAACAGCAATTAAAAAGCTTTAACCAGACTCTAAGTGGCTTAAACTTGAAAAGTCAGGAAGTTGATCAGGTACGTAGCAACCTGATGAATGCCAACCAGCAAGCATTGGCATCTCCTTTCCTGAATGGCCAGATGGATTTCAGTCAGGTGGATTTCCAGAAGCTGGAAAAACAGATGGGAAATATCCAGTCTGAAATGATCAAGCTGGCCGCAATGATGATTCCTGAGAAACAATCCCAGGCAGCAGAACAGGAAAGTTGATCTCAGTTTTATAGATGACCTAGGCTCCCTGATAAACCAGTCACCAGACTGGTTTATTACTATTAAATATAGATTAATAGAAGAAGCGGTCTAGAAAGCCGCTTCTTTACTGGAAGGATAAGGCAGAAAAGTCATTATTCTTTAGGACTTTTCACGACGACTAAACGTTTTTGGGTGAATTCTCTGAAACCGTCGATCGATAATTCATGCCCATAACCAGAATTTTTAATACCGCCAAATGGCAGCTCTGGTGCGGTATCGGTAAACCAATTAATCCAGATCATGCCGGTTTCAACTCGTGAAGCCAGTTTTTTGGCACGCTCGATATCTTGAGAATGAATCACACCGCCCAAACCATAATGCGAATCGTTGGCAATCGAAACGATTTCATCTTCATCCTTCGCGACATAAATCTGGGCAACCGGCCCAAAGAATTCTTCATACCAGGCCGGATTATCACGGCTGATATTTTCCAGAATTGTCGGCTCATAAAAGTTACCTGCATGCTCGATAGGCTTACCACCTGTCAGCACAGTAGCACCATGCGCTACCGCCTTATCGACCTGTTTGGTCAGTTTTTCCAGAGCGTCAGCTGATGATAAGGGTGCCAGTGTCGTTTCAGGGTCGAGTGGGTCACCAATTTTCAGTTCCTGAAAAGCTTTCAGCATACCTGCTTTAAATTCATCAGCGATTTTTTCATGCAAAATAAAACGTTTGGCCGCAGTACAGACTTGGCCTGAGTTATTTACCCGGGCCTGACAGCCAATTTTAATGGCTTTTTCCAGATCAGCATCATCTAGCACAATAAAAACATCATTACCACCAAGTTCCAAGGTGGATTTTTTAATGTATTTACCGGCCTGTTCTGCTACGGCACTTCCGGCACCTTCTGAACCCGTCAAGGCTACACCCTGTACACGCGGATCAGCAATAATCTCTTGAACCTGATCAGAACTGATAAACAGGTTAATCCAGACACCTCTTGGTGCACCTGCTTCCAGCACCAGCTTTTCAAAGGCTTCGGCACATTGCGGCACAATACCAGCATGTTTGGCCAGGACCGGATTGCCAATTGCGCAGTTTGGGGCAAAGACACGCATCAATTGATAGAATGGGAAGTTCCATGGTTCAACGGCCATCACAATACCCAGAGGATGATGCTCTACCCATGCTTCGCCGAGTTCCGTTTCATAAGACACCGGAGCTAGAAACTCTTTGGCTTGATCAGCAAAGTATTCGGCAATTTTGGCGCAAGATTCAATTTCACCTTCACTCTGTTTAATCAGTTTACCCATATCCAGCGTCATGAGCTTCGCCAGTTCGGTTTTTTGTTCACGTAATTTTTGCGCGACATTTCTCAGCACTTTAATACGTTGATCAATCTGTTGTGGCCAGTCTGACTTGAGTATCTGTTCTGCCTGATCCAGCGCATTTTGTATATGCTCATCTGTATGTGGCGGATAGTCTTTCAATTTTTGATTGGTAAATGGGTTAATAGATTGATATGCCATGACTTTCCCTTTTCTTTAAATTATAAGTTTTGCTTGTTTTTGAACTCGTCAATTCAACTTAAACAAGCTTGCATCTGGGGTAGTCACTTAACTTAGCATTGATTTTTTTATATTCAGGGAATATTTACAGATTGGTTCAAAACATTACTGAGAAAGGGTAAAAATTATATCGTGTGGTACAAAATATAATTATACGGGTTGGTTAAAAAGCTATTTAACAGATCTAACAAGCGGCTACTTTTTTTACTAGACTTATAAGATAAGTAGATTCAAACTGAATTTTTACAATAAAAAAACCACCCTTTCGGGTGGTTTCTTCAATCTCAAACCGGCAATTACATTGCGCGGTTTTTGATTTTGCGGATCGTTTCCAGCTGAGCAGCAGTCTCTGCAAGAGCAGCCAAAGCAGCAGCAGCGTCCAAATCGCCCTTTTGATTTGCTAGCAATTGTTCAGCGTGTTTACGCGCTTCAATAATTGCCGCTTCATCCAAGTTTTCTGCACGGACTGCTGTATCAGCAAGAACCGTAACAACATGCGGTTGAACTTCTAGAACACCACCAGATACATAGATTAATTCTTCTGTACCGTTTTCCAAAATAACGCGGATCGCGCCAGGTTGGAGCAAAGTTACCAGCGGAGCGTGACCAGGCATAATACCTAACTCGCCGCCAGCACCTTTAGCAATTAGCATAGTTACAGTGCCTGAGTACAAAGACTCTTGAACACTTACAACGTCACATTGCATAGTCGCCATGAGAATCTCCTAAATTAGGGAACTAATTAAAGTTTCTCAGCTTTAGCAATCACTTCGTCAATACCACCAACCATATAGAACGCTTGTTCTGGGATGTGATCGTATTCACCAGCTAGAAGACCTTTAAAGCCACGAATCGTTTCTTTAAGCGGTACAAGTTTACCAGGAGCACCAGTAAACACTTCAGCTACGTGGAACGGTTGAGAGAAGAAACGTTGGATCTTACGTGCGCGATACACGATAAGTTTGTCTTCTTCTGACAATTCGTCCATACCAAGAATTGCGATAATGTCTTTCAATTCTTTATAACGTTGAAGAACGTTTTGAACTGAACGAGCGATTTCGTAGTGTTCTTGGCCAACTACAAGTGGATCTAACTGACGTGAAGTAGAGTCAAGTGGATCGATCGCAGGGTAAATACCTTGAGAAGCGATGTCACGGCTCAATACAACAGTTGCGTCCAAGTGAGCGAACGTAGTTGCAGGCGATGGATCTGTTAAGTCATCGGCAGGTACGTATACCGCTTGAATTGACGTAATAGAACCAGACTTAGTAGATGTAATACGTTCTTGAAGAACACCCATCTCTTCTGCAAGTGTAGGCTGGTAACCTACTGCAGATGGCATACGACCTAGAAGTGCTGATACTTCAGTACCTGCTAGTGTATAACGGTAGATGTTGTCAACGAACAATAGTACGTCACGGCCTTTACCGTTTTCGTCTTTTTGATCACGGAAGTACTCAGCCATAGTCAGACCAGTCAACGCTACACGTAGACGGTTACCTGGTGGCTCGTTCATCTGACCGTAGACCATTGCTACTTTGTCTAGAACGTTAGAGTCTTTCATCTCGTGATAGAAGTCGTTACCTTCACGAGTACGCTCACCAACACCAGCGAACACAGATAAACCTGAGTGCGCTTTCGCGATGTTGTTGATCAACTCCATCATGTTTACAGTTTTACCAACACCGGCACCACCGAACAGACCAACTTTACCACCTTTCGCGAACGGGCATAGTAAGTCAATGACTTTAATACCAGTTTCTAGAAGGTCAGTAGAAGCCGCTTGTTCTGCATAAGAAGGCGCTTGACGGTGAATTGGTAAACGCTCTTCAGTTGCAACTGGACCAGCTTCGTCGATTGGGCGACCAAGAACGTCCATGATACGACCTAAAGTCGCTGTACCTACTGGTACAGAGATTGGCGCGTTAGTGTTAGTTACGTTCAAACCACGCTTAAGGCCTTCAGTAGAACCCATTGCAATAGTACGAACTACGCCATCACCAAGTTGTTGCTGAACTTCTAATGTAGTTTCAGTACCGTCAACTTGGAGAGCGTCATAGATCTTAGGAACGCTGTTACGTTCAAACTCGACGTCGATAACCGCGCCGATGATCTGAATGATACGACCGCTACTCATTGCTGTCTCCTCAATTCAAACTAATATATGTTAAACGGCAGCGGCACCACCAACGATCTCAGAAATTTCCTGAGTAATCGCGGCTTGACGCAGCTTGTTATAAATAAGTTGCAGGTTCTTGATCAAATCACCCGCGTTATCTGTTGCAGCTTTCATTGCAACCATACGAGCAGACTGCTCACACGCGATGTTTTCGATCACACCTTGATACACCACAGACTCGATGTAACGAACCAACAAGCCATTTAAAAGCTCTTCAGCTTCAGGCTCGTAGATATAGTCCCAACCGTATTGACGGTTAAGCGTCTTGTCTTCTTCAGCAGCTGCTAAAGGAACAAGCTGTTCGATCTTTTGGTTTTGAGTCATGGCGTTGACAAAGCCGTTAGATACTAGATAAATACGATCTAACTCGCCTTTATCGTAAGCGTCTAACATCACCTGTACAGAACCAGATAACTGTTCAAGACTTGGAGTGTCGCCCACTTGAGTGGTCGCACCAAGTACTTTACCGCCGTAGTTTTTAAAAAACGAAACCGCTTTTTGACCAATCAAAGCAAATTGAACTTCAATTGACTGCTCTTGTTGCTGTTGAACGTGTTTTACCACTTTCTTGAACAGGTTAATGTTCAAACCACCAGCAAGGCCGCGATCTGATGACACGATGATATAGCCAACGCGCTTTACAGGACGTTCAACCATATAACGGTGTTTGTATTCAGGATTCGCTTGAACCAAGTGAGCAATTACACGGTGCATATTTTCGGCATACGGACGGCCTTGAGCCATGCGCTCTTGCGCACGACGCATCTTAGAAGCTGCTACCATCTGCATCGCGCGAGTAATTTTCTGCGTGCTTTTGATACTAGCTACTTTGGCGCGAATTTCTTTTAAATTTGCCATACGCTTAACCTAGTATTCGAAGGCCCTTTCGAGCCCTCGAAGGTTGATTCCGTGAACCAAACCAACACTAATTAGCAAGTTGCTAAATTAGTAAGTTTGAGTCGCTTTGAACTTTTCAATACCAGCTTTGAATTCAGCTTCGATATCTTTGTCCCAAGCACCAGTCTCGTCAACTTTTTGCATAACTGCAGCATGTTCTGAACGGAAGTAAGAAATTAACGCAGCATCAAAGTCTACGATTTTCTTCACTTCTACGTCAGCCATATAGCCTTCGTTAGATGCATAAACTGATACAGCTTGGTCAGCGATTGAGTATGGAGCATATTGTTTTTGCTTCATAAGCTCAGTTACGCGTTGACCGTGTTCAAGCTGTTTACGAGTTGCTTCGTCAAGGTCAGAAGCGAACTGAGCAAACGCTGCCAATTCACGGTACTGTGCAAGTGCAGTACGGATACCACCAGACAATTTCTTGATGACTTTAGTCTGCGCAGAACCACCAACACGAGATACAGAGATACCCGCGTTCACAGCAGGACGAATACCCGCATTGAACAATGATGTTTCAAGGAAGATCTGACCGTCAGTAATCGAAATTACGTTGGTTGGTACGAATGCAGATACGTCACCCGCTTGAGTTTCAATAATCGGCAATGCAGTTAATGAACCAGTTTGGCCTTTCACTTCACCGTTAGTGAATTTCTCAACGTAGTCAGCAGATACACGAGAAGCACGTTCAAGTAGACGTGAATGTAGATAGAACACGTCACCTGGGTAAGCTTCACGACCTGGTGGACGACGAAGAAGCAATGAAATTTGACGATATGCTACAGCTTGTTTAGACAAGTCATCATAGATGATCAGAGCATCTTCACCGCGGTCACGGAAGTATTCGCCCATTGTACAGCCTGAGTACGGAGCAAGGAAAAGCATTGCTGCTGGATCCGCTGCCGCTGCTGCTACAACAGTTGTATACGCCATAGCGCCAGTTTCTTCCAGCTTGCGCACAACGTTAGCGATAGTCGATTGTTTTTGACCAATTGCTACGTATACACATTTAATGCCAGAGTTTTTCTGAGCGATGATCGCATCGATCGCCATAGCTGTTTTACCAGTCTGACGGTCACCAATGATCAACTCACGCTGACCACGGCCTACTGGGATCATTGTATCTACTGATTTATAACCAGTTTGTACAGGTTGATCCACTGATTGACGCCAAATTACGCCTGGTGCTACTTTCTCAACAGCATCAGTCAATTTTGCATCAATAGGGCCTTTACCATCAATCGGGTTACCCAAAGCATCTACTACACGGCCTAAAAGTTCTGGACCAACCGGAACTTCTAATACACGACCTGTGCAACGCGCTTTTTGACCTTCTTGAAGGTTTAAGTAGTTACCTAAAACAACGACGCCCACTGAATCCTGTTCTAGGTTCAGTGCCATACCGTATAAGCCGCCGTCGAATTCGATCATTTCACCGTACATTGCATCAGCAAGGCCGTGAATACGCACAATACCGTCGGATACCATAACAATGGTACCTTCGTTTTTAGCGGTCGCGCTGGTGTCCAGATCGCCGATACGCTGTTTAATGAGCGCACTGATCTCGGATGGATTCAGTTGTTGCATTGCGCTATACCTCAATCTTTTTAAAGTTCAGTCTTCTTATTTCTTAAGCAAGAAGACGAGTACGCATTTTTTCAAGCTTATTAAGCGCAGAATCATCTATCACTTGGTCGCCTGCACGAATAACCACACCAGCAATAAGCTCTGGTTTAACTTCTACAGAAACATTTACCGCCGCTTCGAATTTTTTCTCTAATGCGTGAGTAAGGAGTTGTTCCTGTACAGAAGTCAATGGGAATGCCGATTCAATCACAACATCCACAGTATTGTTATTCTGTGATTTGAGCTGTTCATATTCTGCAGCAATTTCAGGAAGCAAAGCCAAACGTGCGTTTTCAGCAAGCATTGTCAAAAAGTTTGACACTGCAGGCGTTTGGTCTTCGCCTAAAACTTTAGCAAAAAGTGTCACCTGCTCAGCAGGTGTCAACTCAGGGCGATTTAGATAAGCTGAAAATGCTTCGTCTTGCACCGCAGCACTGAGCAATTCAAGTGCAGTTGACCAAGAGTCAGCTGTACCTTGCTCAGAAGCGTAAGCAAATGCTGCTTTAGCGTAAGGGCGTGCCAACGTCAAGAGTTCAGCCATAATCCGCCTCTCTTAAAGTTTAGCAGCCAGCTGAGTCAGCATGGCATTGTGAGCTTCTGCGTCAACTTGCTGGCTAAGAATTTTCTCAGCGCCAGCAACTGCAAGAGCAGCCACTTGTTGACGTAATTCTTCGCGAGCAGAATTGATTTCAGTATCAACAGCTTCTTTAGCCTGTTGACGAATACGCTCACCTTCAGCTGACGCTTGAGTACGAGCTTCTTCTACCAATTGCGCTGCACGACGGTTCGCTTGTTCGATCAATTGAGCCGCTTGTGCTTTTGCCGCGTCCAGTTCAGCTTTCACTTGTGCTTGCGCATCTGCAAGGTCAGCCTTCGCTTTTTCAGCAGCATTTAAGCCATCAGCGATTTTACGCTGACGTTCACTAATCGCATTGATTAGTGGTGGCCATACAAACTTCATGCAGAATGCGACAAAAATCGCAAATGCAATCGCTTGGCCAAACAATGTGAGGTTGATATTCATTGCAAATTCCTCAAATAGTGAATTTCGGAATTAAGCTGATTAACCTACAAATGGATTAGCGAAGATGAAGAACAAGCCAATACCAACACCGATCATAGGCACAGCATCAAGAAGACCCGCGATTAAGAACATACGAGTTTGAAGTTGTGGAGCCAATTCTGGTTGACGAGCTACAGCTTCAAGGAAACGGCCGCCTAAAAGACCAAAACCAATCGCAGTACCTAAAGCACCGAAAGCGATCAAGATAGCAGATGCAATTGCAACTAGACCTAAAGTGAGTTCCATGATAATTCCTCAGAGGTTAGGTTTTATACCAAATTAAGTTAAAAAATTGTGCCCAACCATCCTGTGACAGTTAGGCAATACCATTAATGCTTTTCGCTTGCCATGCTCAAGTATACGATAGTCAGCATCATGAAAATGAATGCCTGTAGCGTAATAACAAGAATGTGGAAGATCGCCCAAGGCACAGATAACGCCCACTGGATCCAGAACGGTAATAACGCGATAAGAATGAAGATTAACTCACCCGCATACATGTTACCGAACAGTCGTAGAGCCAATGAAACTGGACGTGCAAGGAAGGTTACCAATTCAAGAATCAAGTTCACTGGAATGAGTAACGCTTTTGCAACTGGGTTACTTGGGTTAAATGGGTTAAGTGCAAGCTCACCAACGAAACCGCCAATGCCTTTCTCACGAATACTGTAAAACAAGATAAGCGCAAATACAGACAATGACATACCAAGGGTAATGTTAGGGTCAGTAGATGGAACGATCTTGAAGTAAACGTGGTGCGGATCAATACCAAGAAGGCTACCAATCACGTGTTGAGCGATATAAGGAATCCAGTCAACAGGGATCAAGTCCATCAAGTTCATGAGGAAAATCCACACGAAGATGGTTAGCGCTAGTGGAGCGATCAAACGCGATTTTCCGTGGAAAGTATCGCGTACACTTGAGTCAACAAACTCGATAATCATTTCGATTGCAGACTGGAACTTGGTAGGAACACCAGAGTTTGCAGCTTTCGCTACGATCCAGAACATGAAACAGAAAAGAATACCAAGGCCGATTGACCAACCCATTGAATCCAAGTGAATAGCAGTGAACCCCATCTGTTGAGCTTCAGCACCATTCTCGGCCAATTTCCATGTACCGTCCGGCATTTTGCCATAGGTCATGTTGGTCAAGTGGTGCTTGATGTACTCGGTCGAAGTAAGGGCATGTTCTTCAGCAGCCATAAATCACACCTGGTCAATGTCAAAAACTAATGAAACTTACGAATATCGCGTGCTGCTTGATATCTCGCTTATTTCTGAAAAAACTTTTCAATTTTTGCTGCGCTTAAACTCGTCTTTGTAGACGTGACACCCAAAACGGAGCGACCCACGACATGGCTTGAACGAGTATAAAACCACAAAACAATGCAACCGGGGATAACGGCTTGACATTGCTTAAAATCAAAATGAATCCAACAATCACAATTGCAAACTTACCGAGCATGCCCCTATACATGTTCGATAGAACTTGTTTGGAAGCTCGCGCGCCCGCAGCACGAAACGACTGCCAGCTAAAGTAGCAGGTCGCCAGCCAACATACGAATGCACCCAAGGCTGCACTCAAGGCTGCGGTTGTGTCCTTCAGAACCCAACCTAACAACGCTGAAACGGGTATCATTACTGCTTGCAAGATGACCAAAGCTTTCGCTAATCGTCGGTCAATCAAGCGACTAGTTCGGCTCATTATTTATTCACTCACAGCAATCATGCTTGACAAGTTTAGCTGATGATTATTTTTAATCGCAGGCATTATAGAGTTACACCCCTTAACATGCAATCTTTTCCCGAGCTTAGCTTCGAAAAATTCGATGGTTCAATCGTTTCTAAACTAAGCAAAACTCGATCACTTTTTAATCATTATCGAGAATTTAGCACACATTTGTTCGTTTGATCAGCTAATTGTTGCCAGCCTTGGATAAAGTCCCCTGCCCCATTCATGCTTTCGTCTACATGCTGGAAAACTACCGGGTTCAGTTTTCTGTACTGATTGGCATTGGCATGTCCCTCAGCCAGCAGACACATTTTGGTCTGTGCGCGGGTATCCTGCAGGTACTTGATCTGTGCAACCGTTGGTGACACATGCGGATCATCGGTGAGTGCACCCATAAACTTCAGGTTTAGCGGACGCTCTAGATATTGATAGGCATCATGATATGACCAATAGGGGCGTGGCTTAGAAGTTGAACTATAACGTTGTGCTGTCGTTAGCATATTTTGTGCAAAAGCACGTGCATTTTTCCAGTAAGTTTCACGGTACTGTGGCATTTGCTGTGAACGCAGCGCAGCAATAAAGAAACCGATGCGAACTGCATTATTTGGGTCCAGCCAGACATGTGTATCAACCGTATTTTTTAAGGCTTCACCACGCGGATTACGCATTGGCAAAGGATTAATAATGCTGGAATCCAGAATTGCGATACTTTTATTACTTTCTTCGAGTACTTTTGCTAAAGGCGCTTCATGGGCCTGTCCCAGCCAGATCACCAGCCCCGCATCCTGAATGGTTTTACGGTGTGCCGGGGTCAGGCTGACATCATGTCCAGTCTGATTGGCCAATAATAAGGTTGGCTGTTCTACCCCTTGGGTAATTTTTTTGGCAATCAGGTAAATCGGATGCGTAGATACCACCAGACTTTGTGACCAACTTAAGGTACTCAATAAAGCCAGGGCACAGAACGCAAAGAAACGGGACATGGGAGAAAATCGCGGTAAAAACACTAAGTGTTATAATATAACAAATTTGCAAAAATACCTATGCCTAATCGAAACTGACAACGCTTCATGATAAGATTTAAAATTCTTTTAATTTCAGTTTCGCACTTGAGGTGAACTATGGGTTCCTGTTCGCACGAACACCACAACGCATTGCACGGCGTACACGATCATCCGAACGTGGAACAACGCCTGGCTGAAGCGGAAAGCCTGTGTGCAGCAACTGGTGCGCGACTTACGCCTTTGCGTAAGGAAGTCCTCGAACTGATTTTAAATGCTTCAGGTCCCATGGGCGCCTATGACCTGCTGGCCAAGATTAAAAATAATAGTGATCGTCCTGCGGCACCACCCACAGTATATCGCACGCTCGACTTTTTATTAGAAAAAGGCTTTATTCACCGCCTGACGTCTATTAATGCCTATATTCCCTGCTGCCATCCGCGTGAAGGCCATCAGGCAGCGTTCTTGATTTGTACTGAATGTAAAGCAGTCAAAGAAGCATCTGCACAAGGTTTATTAGAACAACTGGATGCCTTGGCGGCTTCAGACGATTTTAGTGCACACCACAGCATTATCGAAATTTCAGGAATCTGTCAGCAGTGTCGCAACAAAGCCTAACTCCCGTACCGCTGATTCAACTTTCTAAAATTTGGGTCAATATCGATCAGCGGGACATCTTAAAAGCCATTGATTTCTCTTTGCAGGAGAAAGAGATTGTCACACTCATTGGTCCAAATGGTGCCGGTAAGTCGACCTTAATAAAGGTCATGCTTGGGATCGTCAAACCGAAATCCGGTGAAATCAAAACGGCGCGCAAGCTGAAATTCTCTTATGTGCCACAGAAATTCAATCCGTCACATAGTCTGCCGCTACGTGTCAAAGATCTGCTGGCTCTCGAGAAATGCCCTTCAGCTATTAAAGCTGAAATCATCCGTGATACCGGTATTGCCAAGCTGGAAAACTCCAAAGTTCAACAGCTTTCTGGGGGTGAGCGTCAACGTGTATTATTAGCACGCGCTTTACTACGCCAGCCGGATATCCTGGTTCTAGATGAACCCATGCAAGGTCTGGATATCCAATCTGAAGCCGAGCTGTATGAATATGTGCGTAGCCTGCCAGAAAAATATGGCTGTGCCATTTTAATGGTCTCGCATGACCTGCAATGGGTGATGCAAGGCACGCATCGTGTGGTTTGTCTGAATAAACATATTTGCTGTAGCGGATTACCGGAAAGTGTGCAGCAGCATCCAGAATATCAGGCGATCTTTGGCACCAATCGGGTGTTCTACCAGCATCATCATGATCACTGTGCCCATGGCGACTCTGCAGCACCCTGTCAGCACGATACACGACCGCATATTCACCCCGAGCCGGAAGCTTAAGCCATGATGGACTGGTTACAACTCCTTTTACCTGCATGGATCATGGGAACACTCTTGGTGTTCCTGACTGCTCCGCTGGGCTGTCTGATGCTGTGGCGTCGTATGTCTTTCTTTGCTGATACCATGGCACATGGCACTTTATTGGGTGTTGCCATTGCTGGTGCCATGAGTCTACCGCTGTGGATCGGTGTGACCTTTATTGCCCTGTTGCTGGTGGCTATTTTATGGGTGCTGTATGATCCTCGCTTACCGAACGATGCTTTGCTTGCCCTCTGCTCAGCCACCCTGCTCTGCTCAGGCTTATTGTTCATTCAGTATTTACCGAGTTTAAGACCAGAACTGCTGAGTTATCTGTTCGGTGATTTGCTGACGATTTCCTGGAATGATTTACCCACTTTTGCTGTGGTGATTATTGTTGCACTGGCTGTGATTTATAAAAGCTGGCAGGCACAGATCCAAATTGCCATTGATCCTGATATAGCGATCAGCGAAGGTGTGAATGCCAAATTACAACGCCTGATCTTTATGTTGTTACTGGCCCTATTCACCGTATTGGCACTTCGAGCAGTAGGTTCACTTCTAATGGGAGCCCTACTGGTTATTCCGGCACTAACGGCTCGCTTACTGGCAAACTCACCAAGACAAATGGTGATCTGGGCCTTCGTGATTGCTCAGATTGGGGTAACGGTTGGTCTCTGGTCAAGTGCAGGCCTCAACACTTCGACAGGTCTAACCATTGTCCTGACCATGTCAGTGCTTTTCGCCCTGATCTTCTGTATACAGAAGTTTAAGAAACTGAGTTAAGTCATGCTGAGTTAAGTCATGCAGAGTAAACGCTATTTGATTAGTGCCTGTTTGCTCGGTCATAAAGTCCGTTACAATGGACAGGATTGTCTGCTCAAGGAACTGTTGCAACATCTGCTACCTGACCAATATGTCAGTCTCTGCCCTGAAGTCAGTGGTGGCTTAGCCATCCCCCGCCCCCCTGCCGAGATTCAATCTGGGAATGGTCACGATATACTGCTACGCCACGCTCATGTTGTCGATATAAATGGTACAGATATTTCAGAGACTTTTATTCAAGGCGCCTATGCTGCTTTAGATCTTGCCCGAAGATTTCAAGTGACACATGCCATCCTCAAAGGCAATAGCCCATCTTGTGGCAGTGACTTGATTTATGATGGATCATTTACTGGAACAAAAATTCAAGGCCAAGGCGTCACTGATGCCCTGTTGCAACAACACGGCATCATTGTGATGACCGAACAAGATTTTTTGAAACAGCTAAAAGTTCGACCTGAGTAAGCTCACCCCCCTATTCAAAATGGCAAACATAATCCACAACTTCCCGGCATAACAGTTTAAACCGACTATGTTTAGGTACATAGAAAGATTGTCCTGGTACATAACGCTGATAATGCGTATCCTCACCGATCTGCACCAGACATTCACCGGAAATAATTTCCAGACGTTCTGCCACAGCAGTTTCAAACACGATCGGCTGTTCTGTCGGCAGGAACACACCTAAAGTTTTTTGAGTGCCATCCGGCAACTGAATGCAATGACTGATACAACAGCCATATTCGTGGATGGTTGGTTTTTTAATAATAGACACGCAGTCGAATTGACCAGACATAGGAATACCTCTTTTATTATTTTTATGTTTTGTATTCAAAAGCTAGCGACATCACATTGTTTTTATTTTTGCGTGATGCGCCTTTATGTTTAAGCCTGATGCACCAAACTGAGCAAGGTTGCAGCGCAGGCAAACAGTACGGCAAAGCTGCGATTTAATATTTTTTGTTGCTTTGCTGATGTCAATAATCTTAAAACTTTCGCTGCCAATCCGGTATAACCCGCCATCACAATCAGATCAATGGTGACCATGGTTGCTGCCATAATCACATACTGAATCCACTGAGGTTTGGACAGATCCAGAAACTGTGGCAATACCGCAAGCAGGAACACAATTGCCTTTGGATTACTCATATTCACAAGAAAACCATACAGCACCAATTTCCCCGCTGACTTACGGGTTAACTCATGTTGAATCTTAATCGACTGCATCGGCGCAGTCCACTGTAAATATGCTAGATAGAGCAGATAGCCCACACCGAACCATTTCACCAGCAGAAATGCCCAAGGTGATGTCGCAAACAGTACCCCTGCCCCGGCAGCGACAATGGCGATTTGAACCAGTAAAGCCAGCTGCAAGCCTAAAGCATTCCAGTAGCCATGTCGAAAACCGTAATTCAGGCCACTCGACATCGAAGCAATGGCGCCCGCACCCGGGGAAATGCTAATCACCCAACAGGCCAGCATGTAGGCAAACCAAACTTGATAGGACATGAATCTACTCGATAGAAAACTTGAAGCGTATTATATGACTTTTACAGTATATTCAGATCAAAATCTTGCTGAAATTCAATTTGAATACTATTCACCCTGTATGGCTTCAGGCACAATAGTTCGATTGAACACAGGAATTTTTATTACAGGAGCCATGAATGACAGCCCAATCTGTAATTTTGCCATTACCTTCAGATCATGCTCGCTTTATTGTTTTACGTCTCAGAGATCTCAGCATTGAAGACTTTAAAGAACAATTAGAGCAATTATTTACGACACGTGATCGTCTGATTACTCAACATCCTAATGCGCAAATTAAAACAGGCGTGGCTTTTGGTCCTGAACTGTGGGCGAAACTTTATGATCAAGCTCCTGCGGGCTTTAAACAGCTAGAACCAATTCAAGGTTCGTTTGAAATGCCAGTTGTTCCTGCAGATGTGTTGATTCATATTGCCAGTGCTCGTGCCGATATCTGCTTTGCTTTGAGCCAGTCTTTCTTTGAAGGAATCCGTGACCAAGTTGAAGTATTAGATGAGCGTGTTTGCTTCCGTTATTTTGATGGCCGTGATATTACCGGGTTCATTGACGGTACTGAAAACCCACAATTCCCAGATGATCGTGCTGAAGTGGCTTTACTCGGTGAAGATGCGGACATTTTCCAAGATGGTTCATTTATTTTTGCACAGCGTTATGCGCATAACCTGGAAAAATGGAAAAAGCTAAAGGTCGACGCTCAAGAGCAAGTGATGGGTCGTACTAAACTTGAATCGATTGAACTGGATGATGATGTAAAGCCTGCCAATGCTCACGTTGCTCGTACCGTGGTTGAGGATGAGGAAGGTGAAGAAATGGAAATCTTGCGTCACTCCCTGCCTTATGGTGACGGCCGTGGTGATCAAGGCTTATTCTTCATTGCCTATACCAAAGATTTAAATATTATTGATGCTATGTTAGAGCGTATGTTTGGTACGTCTGGTGATGGTATCCATGACCGCTTACTACACTTCGTAACTCCAATGGATGGTGCTTATTACTTTGCACCGAGTGAAGAGTTGTTGGAAGATGTTTTGGAAGGGTAAAATAAAAAGGCTGATATCATCAGCCTTTTTTAATAGTTCGAAATTTATTTTTTATTAGAGATTTGTTTGCATATTTTTTTCTTTTCAACTTCATTTAAATTAAATATATAATTATCTACATAATACTTTAGGTCTTTTGAAAACTCTTTATTTAACTCAACATAGCAATTTTCAACAACTCCTTTTGGATAAATATTAACTGTAGTAGAGGTATTTATTCCCTTAACAACAATATTATTATTTTTTAAATACAGATTTGTTTGTATAGTAGTATTTCCTTGCTCAGAAAAACTAGTTATAACATTAAAATCAATATTATTTAATTTTCTAATTTTAGCATTTTCATAGTAGGATATCTCAGGATATTTTTTGCTATTTAATAATAAATAGTATACAGTCTCACCATAATCATTTTCATGCTCAGCTAAACAAATATTATTTTTCTCTAGTTTTATACAATTAGAGGCTTTTTTTCCATAAACTGAACATGATGAAATAATTAAAATAACACCATATAAACAGCTTGATTTTAACTTATTTTTTATTCTGACATAAATCATATTTCATTACCTTTTTTAATTTTTTCCAATACTCTATTCTTTCTGCTCTCCCATTTCCACCACCATTTACCCATAAACTTATTTTATTAATATCATCTTTATCTGCTTGTAAATTAATATCTGCTGTTTTTCCACTACGTAAAACAACTCCATTATTCCAATACCATCCAGCACTATCCATAGCTAAAAACAAATTAGAGGCAACTAAGTCAGGATATTTTTTATTTCGATCCAGACATTCATTTAAAGTTATTTTTTCTGGAAATACATCTTTATATTCAGAAATATTCTTAATTATAAAACTATAGTACCTTTTATAATTCTTTCTCCAAGTTAACTGCATAAATCCACGACCTTTATATCTAGGCCCGTCTCCAACCTGAGTATTTTCATTTTTTTCAGCATCAGTATGTTTGCCTGGATTAAGATAATTTCCACTTGCATATTCACTTGTAGTCCTAAATCGATCAGATTCCCAATATATTTGAGCTAAAAAATGGATCTTACGAATACATGTATTAATATTATATTTATTCATAGTACTATTTAGCACATCTAATAAAGCTTGATGGCTTTTATCACCAACTACTGAACATTGTCGATTTAAGATTGCAGTTGTACCTTTTAATATTTTCTCTGAATTTCGCATTCCTTTTAAAATTTCTAAAAACTCATTTAAAGTTAAACTTCGATTACAAGCACATTCTTTTTTATCTAATTTCTTTTCAATTTCAGGCTCATTAGGCTTTGTAGAGCTTGATGTTATGTCAACATCTAATTTTAATTTAATAGAATGATTATTTATATATCTTGCAGAGTAATTTTCTGGTTTTAAAGGTTCACCATCTGACTTAAATACTGTTATTTTTATTTTTTCTCCAACCATACTTTGGATTAATAATTTTCCATTAGAGGTATTTAAAATCTCTTTTTTACCACTTTCTAAATATAATATTTCGACTTTTGTATTTTCAACAATATAATCACTCTCTTCACTATCTATGATTTGGATATTTGATTTACTTATGAACATCTTATATGGTTCATCTAATTGAACTAAAATAGTTTCTTGTGAACCATTCCCTGAGTTTAGAGATTTTTTTAGAATAAACTTATCAGCAGAAGTTAAAACTAAAAACTCAATATCTCTGTATGGCGAGGATTGTACTTGTATAAATCCCTGTTCATCTGTTAATCGCTCAAAGTCTTTCCCTCCTTTAGGTCGAGTTTTGACAGGAAAGTTAGTCATTTCTTTTCCTTGACTATCTACAACTTTAAAAAGTGTAGTGACCAAACCAGGTTTAGGAAGTTTAATTCTTATCGGATTATCTTGTGAAGATTTAATAGAAGAATTTATTATTTTAAAAACCTGATAATCTTTTGTATTGAATGGCTTAGCTAAAATTTCCAAGGTACGATGTGGAGAAGCAGGAAATATAAAAAAACCATCTTTATCTGTTTTTTGCGGATTTTCTCTAGCTGAACCCTTATAGCGCGATTTTACTGGCAAATCTGGACAAGATTTTCCTGAGGCATCATAAAATTTTGATGTAATAGTAACTAACTTGCTCATTACTCTATATCCTCTTTTACATAAATCTCATCTTTGATTTCTCCTTCCTCTATATCATCAATTAACTCATCAATACCTTCATTATCTAACTCTTGAATTAGGAAAGTTTGTGAAGAATTAAATCCCAACGCTAAAAAATCTGTTTGTTGAGAAGTATAAAATCTCATAGTACTCAATTGATTTTTTTCATTTAATAAAGATTTCTTAGTTTTAATTAATGTTCCATTTTTCTTATCAACAATGAAAATTTCTTTTTCCCCCTCAGAATAGTCATCCCATTGGTAATTAATTTTATTACTAAATAAAGTTTCCATTTTTGGAAGACTGATTTTCTGTTCAACAATATTTTGACCTTTAGCAAATAAATGCTGCCCCGCTTTACACTCAAACTTTCCACCTGTTGTTCCAAAAATACCCTGTCCGTTAATTTTTAGCTGAGATCCGCCAGCAGTCAGCACAATCTCTTCTGGACTGATAATTTCAATCTGATCTTCAGTCGAAATAATTTTCACTTGCTTACGTGCAATAGCTTCAATTGCATCATCCTGTGCCTGAAACTCCACTTTGCCCTTTGCCGCAATGGCTTTTAATCCTTGTTGGGCTGCAAATAAGCTAATTTTGTCCTGAGCATGGGCAATTAAAGATTTCTGGGTTGAAAAATTGATGCTATCCGCGGCACTGTGGTTAATCTGTTTATCAGCCGATAAATGCAAATCTTCATTCGTTGAAAGTGCAATCGAATTTGGTGCACAAAGTACCATTAGCGCCTGTTTAAAGGTTTCAGCCTTACTTTGATCCTGCTGTTCAATTTGGTTCAGAAAATTTGTCAGATGATCAAGTGCCTCTAAAGGATCAGTTTGCTGGTTTTTAGAAACGTCACTTAAGGCCTTACTATTATTAAAACTTGATTCAAGCTGGCTTTTAGCCGGGCTACTATTTAAGTGGTTGGCATTAGCATTTTCCTGTTTATGCGTTGAAATTAGCAGGCCAGCCCCCGCCCTCACTGCTCCCCACTGATCCGTCCTAAGCTCAAATCCTTCACCACGCCCATCACTCACTTCATCTTCTTTAGGGTGGCTTAAATTTCCTAAATTTAGTTGGCTAGCCCCATGACTACTTTGTAGCTGTACACTAATCTGTCCGGTCGTATCATCAAAACGAAGCTGGTTAAAACCTTCACCATTTACCTCCTGAGAGCGGATACCGCTCAGTTTTTTGGTTAATGGCAGTTTGCCTTTGACATCAAACATCGTCTGATGCCGTTCAGCTTCATGAATACGACCCACCACAAATGGCCGGTCGACATCTCCCTCAAAGAAATCAATGACGACGATTTCCCCGATACGTGGATGGAATCTTGCCCCATAGCCTTCACCTGCCCACGGTGTCAACACATCTACCCAAGCCGAGTCGCTATCATTATCATTGGCACCAGCGCCACTATCATGTTGATGGTCATCACTACGGGTAAACAGGAAACGAACCTTGACCCGCCCCCATTCATCCACATAAATACTTTCACCCTCAGGTCCAACTACTTTCGCCCGCTGTGGATAGGCCATTGGCCGATGCTGTAATGGATGATATTCAGGTACGACAGGAATATGACGACGCACCAAATACAATTCATTACTCTGTCTTTCATCATCTAATACTTTCCAGCGGCTGGACTGTATTAAATGATCCAGCTGCAGCAAAATATCTTTGGGTAAATTATTCTGGTTATAGAAGTGTTTGCCCAAAATTAAAAATTCACGCTCATTAGCTGGATGTTGATCTATTTCAGGATGATCATGTAATTCAAACCAGTACCCAACTTGTGCATCACGCACACTACTACTGGCCTTAAAATATTTGGACTGCAAGGCATGGGACTGGTTTAGCTGCTGGCTGAGTTGATCCAGTTGAGCAGAACTGGCTGAAGTCGTTTGATCTTCTCCATTCAGGTCGCTGATCCAGGCCGGGCTAATGGTCCAGACATCTTCAAGATTCAGGCTTTGATTATCCTGTATTTCGCTATGCTGATGGCTACTGAGTAATAGCTGACTTTCACTCTGAGCCAGCTGATCCGCCTGCCAGCGCTGGGTTTGTACTAGGGTTGGATTTAAAGAGCGCTCTGCCAATAGACCAGTAATCGTGTCAAACGGTTCGGTGGCATGGCTACGATGAAAACGGATACTACGGCGCTTTAAAGCCTGAAAATGCGGCTGGTCATCAATCAAACGTAGAATTTGTGGCTGAATGGTCTGAGCTGAAACGGGGACTATGATTTCCTTTTCATCGATCAGCCAGTTCATGCCTTCACTACGCCATAAGCGGGTCAGAAACTCATAATCCGTTTCATTGGACTGCATCACAAAAGGTCGAACATCGTAGTCTCGTGACAAGGCAGAGACATCCAGGCTCAATCGTGCTGCAAATAAGGAGCTGCGAGCCTGCCATTCTTTAAATAAAATTTCACTAATATCCCGAACGCTTTTATTCATAAACACTCGGCTATTGCGGCGTTTATGCCATAAGGAAGTTGCATCCTGCAGGTTCAGTTTATACAGCGTCAAAGCTCCGTCGCTTTGTCCCTGGCTTGCCGCTGTAATCAGACCTGTCGTTCGAAATAATTCTCCACAGTCAGTCACCTGATCAACTGCAACCTGACAGCCAATAAATTGTTTTAAAGCGAGATTTGCATTGGTTGAAAGGCAGACCAGTTCTGCCTGTAAACCCTCATTAATCTGATGATGACCTTCAATGCGCTGAATAAAAACCTGTGTATTTAAAACCTGATTAGAAAACTGGATATGTAGGGCTCGTTTTTGCAGATTAAGCCCCAGACTCTCAAGGATGGTATGAATATTGTTTAGCATCTTATAGTTATTTTTAAGGAGTATTATGCAGCTGATTTTATGAAAATTGCCCCCTATACGTCCATCATGCTTCTTATTTCACATGATTTAACCATTAATTTATTACTCATCAGCTCTTTTATTGAGGTTTTAATCTTTTAATGTTTTATTGACAAAATGACTAATGATTTCTGTTATTTGTGCTCACAGAGCAGAATCGTTACTGCTACACTTTATGCTTATATCAATCAAAAGAGCGTTGTGACATGCTTGATCTCCAGTCCAAACTGCCCGACTTGGGCGTGACGATTTTCAGTACCATGTCTGCCCTTGCTCAGCAACTCGGGGCACTGAATCTTTCACAGGGTTTTCCCGATTTCCCTGCACCACCCGATTTGATTGAAGCTTTAGGACGAGCAAGCACATCCGGTTTTAATCAGTATGCACCTGGAGATGGTTTACCGTTATTACGCTCTTTGGTCGCTGATTTATATTTACAGCGTGATCAATTATCACTAGATCCTGCTCAGGAAATTACCATTACACCGGGCGCAACGATTGCAATCTTCTGCGCAATTCAGGCTGTAGTGCGTGCAGGTGAAGAAGTCATTATTTTTGACCCGAGTTATGACAGTTATGCGCCGACGGTACAGGTTTTAGGTGCTAAACCAATTCATCTCGCACTCCAGCATCCGGATTTTTCAGTGAACTGGAACCAGGTCAAGGATGCGATTAATGATCGCACCCGCATGATTATTGTAAATACCCCGCATAATCCTACTGGAAGTGTCTGGTCTAAAGCGGATTGGCAACAGCTGATTGAACTGATCCGTGACCGCAATATTGTGGTGCTCTCTGATGAAGTTTATGAACATCTGGTCTTTGATGATGTAAAACATTATTCAGCACTTTCCTTCCCGGAATTACGTGAACGCAGTTTTGTGATTGGTTCCTTTGGCAAAACCTTCCATGTCACCGGCTGGAAAACCGGCTTCTGTGTAGCTACCCCGGCCTTAATGAAATTGTTCCGTCAGGTATACCAATTTGCCAGCTTTTGTGGTGTAACACCTGTACAAGTGGCACTGGCCGAATATTTACAACAGCATCCTGAGCATATTCCCCAGCTTTCAGCCTTCTATCAGGCCAAACGGGATTTGTTTAATTCATCCATTCAGAATTCACGTTTTCAGTGGAGACCATCACAGGGGACTTACTTCCAGAATCTGGATTACAGCAAAATTCGACCAGATTTAGATGATGTTGCTATGTGTCAGTATTTGGCCCATCAACATGGGATCGTGGCGATTCCGGTATCAGTATTTTATAAACAGCCGCCAAAAGATTTACGTTTGCTGCGTTTCTGTTTTGCCAAAAAAGAACAAACTTTGCTGCAAGCGGGCGAAATTCTTTCCAAAGTTTGATTTAAATATTTAAAGACTTACATAGCTTCAGCCTTAGTTACCTAAAAGCTAAGGCTATTTTTCTGCAAATTTCCGATAATTATTTTTTCTCCCTTTCTAATAATCAAGAACAGGATGTCTTATGGCACAGCAAGCATTGGTTCAGCAGCAAAGTCTATGGAAAACATTTTTTATTTTCCTGTTGCCGCTGGTTGTGACCAATATCCTGCAAAGTTTGTCCGGTACGATTAATACGATTTTTGTGGGGCAAATGCTGGGCGTACATGCCATTGCTGCAGTTGCGGTTTTTTTCCCAATTCTGTTCTGCTTGATGGCTTTTGTAATTGGCTTGTCCGCAGGTTCAACCGTTTTAGTAGGACAGGCTTGGGGAGCAAAAAATCTGGAAAAAGTCCGCTGTGTTATTGGTTCTACCCTGTTTATGACCCTAATTGGCGGTAGCCTGATTGCATTTTTTGGGGTGATTTTTGCAGAGAAGATCCTGCTGCTGCTTGGAACCGATCCCGATGTGATGCATCTGTCTCTGCCTTATGTGCAATGGATGCTTGCTGGTAGCCCGCTGATTTTTATTTATATTATTTATACTTCAATTCTGCGTGGTGTGGGTGACAGCACGACGGCCTTATTTGCCTCAGCCCTGACGATTGGAGTCGGTCTGGTGGTGACACCTGTTCTGATTGCCGGTTATTTCGGTTTCCCGAAAATGGGGATTATCTCGCCTGCTATTGCAACTATTCTTGGTAACATAGCAGTCCTGTTATTTTTAGCCCTATATTTAAATTATAAACAACATCCACTTAAGCTAGATTGGGCTTTACTAAAGCATATCCGTCATCATCCCGGCTTAAGCAAAATTATTCTGCGCTTGGGCATTCCTACCGGTGTTCAGATGATTACTACTTCAGCTGCAGGTTTGGTGATTGTCGGTCTGGTCAACCGTTATGGTGCGGAAGCTACAGCAGCTTATGGTGCAGTAAATCAGGTGCTGAATTATATCCAGTTCCCTGCACTTTCCATTGCGATTGCTGCTTCCGTTTTTGGTGCCCAAGCAATTGGTGCGGGTAAAAATGACTTACTCAATAAAGTAACACGTACGGCCCTGAGTATGAATATCCTGTTTACCGGTAGTCTGGTGGTGTTGGCCTATCTATTCTCTAAATATCTGATGGCACTGTTTATTACTGATCCGCAAGTTGTAGTATTGGGTCAGCAGCTATTATTTATTGTACTTTGGTCAATTCTGTTCTTTGGTGCCAGTGCGATTTTTGCTTCGATTATGCGAGCCAGCGGCACAGTGACCGTACCGATGATTATCAATATTATCGCCATCATCGCAATTGAAGTTCCGGCAGCCTATCTATTCAGCCATTGGTGGGGGCTGCAAGGCATCTGGTATGGTTATGCCTTGGCTTTTGTCTGCCTGTGCATCATGCAAGGCTTGTATTACCAGTTTGTCTGGAAAAAGAAAACCATTGAAGCGCTGATTTAACAGTAGCTTAAGTATGTATAAATTTAAAACTTATCTATTTTTAAAGTAAATACATCTCGTCCTTATGCCTATTCCATATTCATTATAAGGATTTAATTTTATCGTATTTTTAAACTCGATTATTCCTTGTTATAAATCTGGTGAAATACAGGATAACAACAGGATTTCAGCATATCTCAACGACAAATTAAACTGGGTGCCTTCATTCCAACGACGTCGCGACATGCAGCTGGTTGGCGGCATCAAGCGTCCCGGCCCCAAGATCATTTAAGCCTTGATTATGCAATTGAACTAGCAAAGACTGCTGAACGTGGCCTGTTTGATGCTTATTTTCTTGCCGATGGTTTGGCTGTTAATTGGAGTCATGGCGCTTCTAAGCATAATAAAAATGTAGGTTATAGTGACAAAGTTGTTGGGTTTGAACCCTTGACCTTATTTGCGGCTATTTCAGCAGTCACCAAAAATATTGGCTTTATTGCCACTGCATCGACCACCTATGAAGAACCCTATCTATTAGCACGTAAATATGCCTCTTTAGACCATATTAGTAGGGGTCATGCTGCATGGAATGTTGTGACGACTATCTCTGCTGAAACTGCGCGTAACTTTGGTTTTAGTACACATCCAGATGCCAAAGTCCATTATGAACGCGCGGATGAATTTATTGAAGTCGTGCAGAAACTCTGAGATTCCTGGGAAGATGATGCCTTCCTCTACGATAAAGAAAGTGGTCATTTTTTTGAGGCCGCTAAACAGCATGAACCGCTTCATCAAGGAAAATATTTTAATGTCCAAGGCGCACTAAATGTCTCTCGTCCACCGCAAGGCTATCCGGTGATTGTGCAGGCAGGTCAGTCTGAAGATGGGCGTGAACTGGCAGCGAAATATGTCGAAGTGATTGTCACAGCCCAACAAAGTTTCACGGATGCCCAGGCTTTTTACCGTGATGTTAAAGGCCGCTTAGCTAAATATGGTCGTCATGCGGTGACTTAAAAGTGATGCCAGACGTATCGGTATTTGTCGCCAAGACCGAACAGGAAGCCAAAGAAAAATTATTGCTAGTCTTTCATTTCTTAAATTTAAATATAAAAAGTCCGCAGAAGCGGACTTTAATTTCATAAATTTTAATAATTTAAGCTGATTTCTTAGATTTACCTAACTTAGTGGCAAAAGCTGTGACCTTCTGATACCCCGTTGGTAAAATACGTTGGATTAAATCGATCGCTTTGGCATCATTACCAATCAATAAACGGCGTTTGTCTTTTTGAACGGCCTCCAAAATCTGACGCGCTGCTTCTTCAGGCGGACAACGCAATAATTTATTGAAGCTACGCGCAGACTTTTCAGGGCTCATCCCTAAAGCCCTGAGGCTGTCATTCATTTTTGCGGCATTGGCAATATTGGTACGAATTCCCCCCGGATGCACGCAGAGTGCGCTTACACCACAATTTTCAATATCCAGTTCTTGACGTAAAGACTCAGTAAAACCACGCACTGCAAACTTGGTGGCATTGTAGGCAGACTGGGTTGGCTGCGCAGTCAGTCCAAATAAACTCGAAATATTCACCACATGACCATCGCCGGTCTTTTTAATGCGTGGCAAGAATTCTTTGGTGCCATACACCACGCCCCAGAAGTTGATCCCCACGATCCACTCGAGTTCGTCATAAGATGCGCCTTCCACTGTTGACCCCAAAGCGACCCCAGCATTATTGAAGATCATGTTGATACTGCCATGATCCTGCTGGACTTTTTCCGCCCATGCACGGACTTCTTCCAAATTGGCAACGTTGACCTTGTCGAGGGTGGCACGCACGCCCATGTCTTTAATCAGTTCAAGTGTTTTAAGTAAACCTTGTTCATTCACATCACTTAATGCCAGATGACAGCCCTGTTTCGCCAAAAGTACAGCTAACTGCTGACCAATGCCCGAACCTGCACCGGTAATCGCTGCAACTTTATTATTAAAATTTTTCATAAGTTTCCCTTATTGATGAAACTGCCTGCCCAGACAGCATTTCTTGTTCTGTCGTGCTTCATGCAGCAATTCTCTCCAATATAGTTTTGACAATACCCATTGTCAATCATGATGACTTATCTGTTCAGGACAATCCAGGTTGGTGATCAACAACATAGGTCTAAATGCAATTTATTGGTAAGATATTCAAAATTTCGGTGCTTATGAGCTTAATCATTCTATGATCAATTCGGCAATTCCTGTGGAAAAACAACAAAAAACGATGACGAAGGAACGTCAGTTTAAGGGACTGTCTATGGCTGAACGCCAGCAGGCACGCCGGGAAAAGCTGATTGAAGCGGGTATTCAAGCGTATGGCACGCATGGCTTTTTTTCTGTAACCGTCAAAGATATCTGTACTGAAGCCAAACTGACCGAACGCTATTTCTATGAATCATTTAAGAAAAGTGAGCATCTGTTTCAAACTATTTTTCTAAAACTGATCGATGAATTGCAGCAAAATGTCATGCAAGCCATGATGCAGGCTTCCTCTGATCCTAAAAAGATGATCGAAGCTGGTCTGACTGCCCTGCTCACTACATTGCGTGATAATCCACGTATGGCCCGGATTATTTATATCGATGCCATGCTGGTCCAGGAACTGCATAATCAGGCCACCATTCACGAAACCATGGGCCGTTTTGACCGCATGATTCAGGCCTTTGTCATGCTGATGATGCCGAACCTGAGCCGTTCCGAACAGGAAATTTCTCTGGTATCCACGGGCTTAAATGGTTATGTCACCCAGATTGCCATTCGCTGGGTCATGAGCGGTTTTAAACAGTCCATGGAGGAGGTCCTGTCCTCGTGCAGTATTGTATTTTTGGCACTTTTTGAATCTTTTTCAGATAAGAAATAATGTTTAGCGCAATTATTTCTTAATTTATTTTCTATTTTTCAATCAATTGTTATTACAGATATTTTTCCTCTATCAAGTAACTTAAATTGTCACAAATCTTTGCGAAAGCAGGGCAAATATCCCTTTCTGCAATGATACTGTCATAATTAATCTTTGTAATAGGCTCGTCATAAATATAAAACGGTCCACCGTTGACTTATAGGAAATGCGCTGTGAAAGATGACTACATTTTAATCGTCGATGATGAGCTTCCAATTCGGGAAATGATCCATACGGCACTGGATATGGCTGGCTTCAATTGTTTAGAAGCAGAAGATGCCAAACAGGCTCATCAAATGATTGTGGATCAGCGTCCAGCCTTGATCCTGTTGGACTGGATGATGCCCGGTGGAGTGAGCGGTGTAGACTTATGCCGTCGCCTTAAACGCGATGAAACCCTGTTAGAAATTCCAGTCATTATGCTCACTGCACGAGGCGAAGAAGATCATAAGGTTCAAGGTCTGGATGCCGGTGCAGATGACTACATGACCAAGCCATTTTCTACCCGTGAACTGGTATCCCGTATCAAAGCCGTACTGCGCCGTACCAATAGCCTGAACGGTGAAAAAAGTATTGAAGCCAATGGCCTGTTACTCGATCCTGCAAGCCAGCGTGTCAGCTTTAATGATACTATTCTGGATATGGGGCCGACTGAATACCGCCTGCTGGCCTTCTTCATGACCCATCCAGAACGTGCCTATACCCGTGCCCAGCTCCTGGATCAGGTGTGGGGTGGCAATGTGTATATTGAAGACCGAACCATTGACGTGCATATCCGACGCCTGCGCAAAGTGCTGGAGCCATATGGCGCCGACCGTTTTGTACAGACTGTACGCGGAACCGGCTATCGCTTTTCGACCCGTATTGATGTTGCACTCGGCTAATTTGACTTAGGTAAATCCTGCTTTATGTATAGACCCTACCCTGTTCCTGAAATGGCCCGTGGGCATAAACTGCCAAGCTCCAATAGCTTATGGGACTTTGCCAAGCAGGATTTACGCCTTCTGGCCTTCTTCCTGTTGATCGGCAGCCTGATTGGTTTCGGGATCGGGTATTTCTGGGTCTGTATCGTACTGGCTTTTGTAGCATTCTTTGTCACACAAATCCGTTCCCTATATTTGGTCAATGACTGGATTTCCAATCGTCCTTATGACGTACCACCTAAGATCAATGGCATCTGGGGTGCCCTGCTCTTTAATGTCTATCAGGCCCAGCGTCAGGAACGCATTGTACAGGCGGAAATGGTCGAGCTGATTGATCGTGCCCAGTCTTCTCTAGGCGCGCTACAGGAAGCCGTGGTACTGATCGATGAAAATCAGCAGATTGAATGGTGGAATCCCGCAGCTGAACGTCTGCTCGGCATCAGTGCTGAAGATAAAAGCCGTAATATTCTGAGTTTACTCTCTCAGCCAAATTTCGTTGATTATTATCATCATATTGATGATGCGCCTGACGGTCTCAAGATGCAATCTTCGATCTTTGAAGACCATTATGTACAGGTCAAGATGACCCGCTTTGGGGGTGAAAGCCATCTTTTGGTCGCTTATGATGTGACCCGGATGCATAATCTAGAACAGATGCGCAAAGACTTTGTCGATAACATCTCGCATGAGTTACGCACGCCTTTAACGGTGCTCAGCGGCTATATCGAAACCTTTACCGATCAGGAAGATATCAGTCCACGCTGGAAACGTGCCTTTGACCAGATGCAATCCCAGACCCGGCGTATGAATGCCTTGGTCAATGACTTGTTACTACTGTCTCGTCTGGAAAATGACGAAAATATTGCCAAGAACCAGATTATCGACATGCCCAATCTGATGAACCAACTATTTGATGATGCTCAGGCCTATAACGTGGATTATGGTCATACGCTGAACCTAGATATTGACAGTCATTGTGATCTGATTGGTTCCGATATGGAAATTGCCAGTGCTTTCAGCAACCTGATCACCAATGCGATTAAATACACGCCAAAAGGCGGTACGGTCACCATGGGCTGGCATGATGATGGTGAATCGGCTTACTTTGTGGTGGAAGATACCGGGATCGGGATTGACCCGAAACACGTGCCGCGTCTGACTGAACGGTTCTATCGCGTCGATTCTGACCGTAGCCGACGTACTGGCGGTACAGGTCTTGGACTCGCGATTGTAAAACATGTACTGATGCAGCATCAGGCACAGCTAAAAATTGATTCTCGTGAAAATCAGGGCTCTACTTTTAAAGTGATTTTCCCGAAGGAACGCTTAAGCTTCCCGGACTGATTGAAACCTTATCTCAATAAAAAGGTGCCTTTTGGCACCTTTATTTTTAATGGCTTGTTAACTCAATACTTCTTCTTTGGACATGGCCCGGAAATAGGCAGGACGATGAGATAAGCGTTCCAGATAGGCTTCAATCGCCGGATAACGTTTACCCGTACGGGTCTGAATGGCATCTAATGGGAAACTCATCTGAATATCAGCAAAACTAAATCGACCGGCAAAATATTCATGCTCGCTCAGGTAGTCTTCCAAATATTGAATATGATCTTTAAGACGCGGCTGTACAAATTTACTTTTAATTCCACTGGTAATCTGTCGCGCCATAGGACGCAGCAAAAATGGTGTGTGCTTCTCAACGGAATTCATGACCAGATGCATAACCAGCAACGGCATCAGTGAGCCTTCGGCATAATGCATCCAGTACCGGTACTGCTGTTTGGTAGTAGAATTGAGCGGCTGAAACTCCATACCCACATCATAAGTTTCCTGCAAATATTGTAAGATTACCGCAGATTCTACCAGCACCTGATCACCATCAATCAGGATTGGCGCCTTCCCCAATGGATGGATCATCTTCAACTCTGAAGGGGCAGAAAAGTTAGGCAGCCGTTTATGGAACTTGATTTCATAATCTAGCCCCAATTCTTCCAATGCCCATAAAATACGGAACGATCGGGACTGCTCAAGATGGTGTAGGATACGCATGTTAGACTCTTTTGTTATTGTCGTGTTATTGCCGCTTCAGCATAACAAAAAGTGTCTGGTTTCGGTGAAATGCTTTACGAATTATATTACATTTCAATCAGCCTTCTTTACATATAGCGAGATCAAAGTAAGGTAGTTCGAATTTCCAGACTCCGTAGCAAAGTTTTGGTCACTGGCGTTTTTTGACAAATTTCCAGAATTTTTAGCCGCAATGTTTCATCTAACGGATTTTGAAAACTTAAACGTCGTTCAATCCATTCCTGCCCTTCCCGATTGGCAAAGAAATCGGCTTCAACCTGAAACTCCCCCAGCTCCAGATCTTTATGGCTGGCATACATACGCAAGCTAATCATGGTGCAGGAAATCAAGCCTGCCAGCAGAAAATCATAAGGTGCGGGACCACGATCCTGACCACCAAAAGCTTCCGGCTTATCTGTCAGATATTGGTGATTGCCATGACTGATCTGTCCCTGCCATGGTGTTTCCAGACTATGTACACGAGCACTTGCAAGCATGGCCATTTCTTCTTCCTTATTTTATTGATGATCCATTTATTTTGAAGGACGCATATGGCCCGGGAAAGCAGGGGCTTCAAGTCGTGGTCCCTCGTAGGCAGGAATCGAGCCAAATCGTTCATGCTCTGCAATCCATTGCTCACGTGCCATTTTCAATTCTTCAGTCGTGCGGCCAACAAAGTTCCACCATAGTAAAATCGGGCTTTCAAAAGGTTCGCCCCCCAGCAACAGTACACGGCTTCCGGCATGAATCTCGACATGTACCCGATCCAGCCCCGGTTCCAGAATCACCATATTATCTTCAGTCAGTTCATGTCCGTTGATACTGGCCGTCCCTTCCAGTACCAGAAAACCATATTCAAATTTCGGATGAAGCGGTAATACTGCCTGGGTACTGTCTGCCGCATACAGATCCACCCCGAGCAGTTCACTATGTACCTTTACTGGTGATATAGCCTTAAGATATTCCCCGACCAGTACCGTGAACTCAATGCCTTGATCTTCAACCACAGGTAATTCCGGATAATGATCAAACGCGGGTGCCATATTGACCATATCATCTGGCAAAGCGATCCAGAGCTGTGCGGCATGCATCTTGGTTTCTGTTTCAGGTGCAACTTCAGAATGGGAAATGCCATAACCAGCCGTCATCAGATTGACCTGACGCGGACGTAGTAACTGCGCACTGCCTAGACTGTCACGATGCATCATGGTGCCTTCAATCATCCAGGTAAAAGTCTGCAGACCAATATGTGGATGTGGTCCTACATCTAGGCCGTCTCCCTGCGGGAAATGAGCAGGTCCGGCATGATCCAGAAAACACCATGCCCCGATCATCCGTTTATACCGGCTTGGTAACGCACGCTTGATCACTGTTCCCTGACCAATTTCAGCACGGCGTAATGGAAATTCTGCAATAAACTGATTGACGTATTTCGTGCAATCATCTGAATTGAAAAGTTCGATATCATTATTATTCGACATGTTCTGGCTCACTCGGCTGGGTCAAAAGATCATAGCAATTCAGATCGGTAAAAAGAGTGCTACTTTCAGGATTGTGCTTGTCATATTTGCAACAATCTTTAACTTCAACGGTCTGATCTGTACTTGATCTGATTTCTTGTTTTCATGGGTACTCCAAATCTTGAATCTATCCTTAAAATTCGAGGTCGCAATTAGGTAAAGATCACCCAAACCTTTTTTAGCATTTTTCATTTTAATAAGGTGAGGTTTACACATACTGCAACAAACAATTATCTCGGATTGTTTCACGTGAAACAGGCTTATATTTATTTTTTTGTACATTAAATCAAATAATTAATTCAATAATACCTAAGTTTTGGCTTTCTCCTTTCACAGAAAAAATGTTTTGTTACTTTTTCCTTCTCCATGCGTCGCAATCTATCCGTTTGACCATAGATTCCTGACCCCAAAATTTGCTCATAATATGTGCGAATTTTTAATGGATTGAAAAATGACGATTGCCGATGGCAGGATGCATGCAAATATGCAGGCTTCCTTGCAGAGTCTTAATCGGCATTCTTCGGAACAACTGCAACCTTCCGAGAATGACCTGAAGAACCGTCAAGTGCTAGAAGATGCACTTGTGGATCGGTACGCCCGTATTCCTGTCCAATTTCTACCCCATTTTTATGACTATCTGTACCGGCATAACTACCATAGTCTGCGCCAGATCCACTTACTGGCACAGTTGGTGTTCCTGCTATATTTCTTTGCCGATATCTTTATTATCCCCGACCTGATGATGGTTTCTGGGTTTACTCGGGTGATTTTGGTCTTAGCTTTCTGGATCGTCTGTGAACTGTTATTTCAATACAGCCAGAACATTCGCTTGCTCGATCTGATCCTGCCGATAGGGACTACGCTTTGTACTGGAGTATGGATCCTGCTCCTGCTCTCTTCTACCAGCCTACATGTAGAAAATTACTTATATGCTGCATCCATTTTTATTCTGATTGCCAATCTCTGCATCAAGGTTCAATTTAGGGCTGCACTATATTGTTCAATCCTAATCAGCCTGCTGGTCCTGATAGCAATAACGCAGCTAATGACGTTATCGGAAGCTTTTATCTTTATGGTCGTGTTCAGCCCAGTGTTGCTGTTTAGCCTGTATTTTAACTGGAATAATATCTTGCATACCCGTCGTGCATTTATCCGTACTTTATTAGATGAATGGAACTACCATATGGTGCGTAATCTCGCCCATACTGATGAACTGACTCAGCTCTATAACCGCCGGCATTTTGTTAATCTGGCAGAAAACTGTATTCATGACTGGCCAAGATATTCAAGCACCTGTCTGCTGATGTTTGATGTGGACCATTTCAAGCAGATCAATGATAGTTATGGGCATGATGTCGGGGATCGGGTACTACAATTAATTGCAGATACAGCGCGTAAGGAAATGCGCCATAGTGATGTACTGGCACGCTTTGGTGGTGAGGAATTTATTATTTTGCTGTCCGATACACAGTTGCAGGATGCTTTGGTAATTGCCGAGCGCATTCGTAATTCGATTCAGCAGCAGTATCTCTATGCCCGGCCTGAGCTGGTACTGAAATTTACAGTTTCGATTGGTATTGCTGAGTTAGAGTCCCATACTCAGGACCTGGATGATCTGATTAAAAAAGCGGATGTGGCGCTTTATGCTGCCAAGAAGAGTGGACGTAACCGGATTGAAGTGTATCGTCCAGATATGAGTTCACCGTTTCAATCTGATTTACAGAATTTTTATACTGAAAAATATATTAACTTATGAACAGTCATAGAGGTGACTTAAACGTATAGACAGTCAATCCAGCCTATCTCCTTTGTTGCTTTGTACTCACTCTCCCTTTTTTGTAACCGAAAATATTTATTCTAGATGACTACTTTTAAAGTGAATTTTTAAGGAATAGAATAAAATTTATACAAAACTTAATATATAAAAAATTTTATTTTTTATGGGGAAGGCTGAATGCCACAGGAATATCATAAGGAGTCACGCCTTCTGATTCAGCAGGCGCTTAAAGATCCTCTGGTGTGTATTCCTCAGCCATTAAAATCTGCCTATTATTCTCATCAGAAAAAGCTGCATCTGAGATATCTGCTTCAGGTGAATCTGTTTGCACAGTTTGCTTATGCTTCCTATACCCTTGCAGATATTTATGTACTGCGTGACATCCACACCCTGTTGCTTGTAACCAAACTGGGTTTTACCTCAGTCATGACCCTGATCACGGTCTGGATGTACCAGCATAGCCGGAATTTACCACTCTTTGATCTATTGCTACCCACTTCGATTATTGGTGCCAGTGCGGTCTGGTTTTTTAATTTAAATCAGTCAGAAAGTGCTTATAACCTGATCTATCAATATTCCTCTCTGGTCTTTATCGTTCTGGCAAATTTAAGTGTACATATCCGTTTCAGACCTTCCCTGACCATCTCGGTCCTGATTACCCTCATGATCTATATTGGTGTGTATTTAAATGTTAAAGGTGATCTGCAACAGCTGGTTCTGTTTTCTCTGATTTATTTGCCGGTGCTAAGTTTTAGTATCTATATCAGCTGGAATTCAACGCTTAAATCTCGGATTGTATTTTTACAACATACCTTGAACGAATATAACCGTCAGGCTTTTGAGTATATGGCGCATACCGATTCCCTAACAGGATTAAATAATCGCCGCTTTTTTGAATATTTGGCTCAGCAACATCTAACACATAGGCTTGAAGAAGGAACACCGAGTCCTAGTTCATTAATCGTGTTTGACGTCGATCATTTTAAAAAGATTAATGATAACTATGGTCATGATATTGGTGACCAGGTACTGCAAATCATTGCGAAAACAGCTCAAAGTGAAATGCGAAATACTGATATTCTGGCGCGCTACGGCGGGGAAGAGTTTATTGCCCTGCTTCCTGATACGCATCTGGATGATGCTCTAAAAATTGCCGATTGTTTAAGGCAGCGCATTGAACAGACCGAAGTGTTTCTTGATCAAGTTCAATCCTTAAAATTCACCATTTCAGTGGGTGCGGCGATCTTGGAAACCTGTGAAACGGACCTGTATACCGTAATTAAACAGGCGGATATTGCGCTGTATCAGGCCAAGGCCAACGGACGGAACCGAGTAGAGCAGTATGACCCTTTAACCAGTCCTAATGTCGTACTGCTGTCACAAGGCTCGTGGAATAAGGATCGGGCAATTAAAATCTTAGGAACCTAGTTAAAAGATATCTTCATCGAAACGGTCTTGATCGATTTTATAAATATGAAAGCTCCGTTCGATCTGTATGCCTAAACCAAATTCAATCATTAAGGATGTGAGCTTGTCTCCATCAATCAAAACAATGCCTGATTTCTTTGCGGACTCAATAGCTTCTTTACTGAAATTAGAAGTGGTAATAAATACACCTTTCTTGGCAACTTGATCTGCCAAAGCACCTTTGAATTGTTGAATCTCAGGACGACCAACTGTATTTTCCCAACGCTTGGCTTGAATATAGATTTTATCTAGACCTAATCTATCTTCACTAATAATACCATCTACTCCCCCATCATTCGTTTTGCCAATTGCTTGAGCCGCGTCCTGATGTGATCCACCATAACCCATTGCCACAAGAAGATCGACTACAAGCTGCTCAAAGAACTTTGGTGTTTTCTCTTTAATAAGTTGTAAAAGTTCTGCTCTAATATTTGACTTCAATAATTCTGTTGTATTTTGAATAGTTTCTTCAGGAGTCTGCTTACCTTCTAGGGCGTGTCCTCATTTGGCTTTACACCAAATAAACATGCAAGCAATGTAAATCATAGACTGGTAATTTCGTGCAAGCTTATCAAATCGGGTTGCAATCGCTCGGA
>NZ_LFRE01000032.1:0-412 GCF_001077515.1 Acinetobacter sp. VT 511
ACGCCGCTGTTAGTCGTCTCTAACAGATGGGTGCAGTTTATTACGTTGGCTGCTTTATAGGTTTGTTCGCTATGGAGTCCAACGCCTATGATAGGACTCTAACTTATGGTTTTTCTTTGGCCTGACGCTGTATTTCCTTGGCTGTTAATGCTTTATCATACACTTTTACATTATCCAAGCTGCCTTTGTAGAACGGATCAGACGTATAACGACTCTTGCCTACATAAGCTTCCGTTACCTGCAGATCTTTCGGGTTAAAAGTAATCTCAGAGCTGCTTGCAACCGATGTACCATTCACATATAGAGTGCCCACATCACCCTGAAGGGTTACAGCGACATGAACCCACTCTTTGGAAGGCAGTGGTTTTGCTGCAATCAGGCTCTGATCCCGTCCCTCATTATGAATGGTAAA
>NZ_LFRE01000033.1:0-80666 GCF_001077515.1 Acinetobacter sp. VT 511
TGAAGGTTTTCAGGCTGCCAAATACATGCTCAATTCCGATTCTTCTTTTATTGATTTCCTGATTATAGATTTTCAATTCAGGATCCAATTTACAGTGTCTCTTGGCTTTTAATGACAACAGGCTATTCGGATACAACACATAAATCCCCTGATAGCCTTTATCTGCAAGGATAAAAGCCCCAAAAGGAATCTGGTTTAAATTGCGTTTGAACAACTCGAAATCATGCACTGCACCGCGACTGGTACATAAACTCAGAATTTGCTGAGTTTTGTAGTGAATCATGGCCTGTACTTTAAAGGTATCGGTCTTTTTCTTGCCGCTATAGCTTTTCTTCTGTTTTTTTAGGCCTTTGGATTGGAATTTCCGTGGCATCCACGATCACAACATTCCAGTCGATGCCTTCGCCCTCGGGTAGATCTTTGGGTAAATTAAACAGATTGGACCGAATCAGGCAGTCTTCAACATGACGGACAATTCTTGAGGCTGTGGGCTCTGAAACCCCGTAACTCGTCGCAACGTGAAATAAGGTTCGGTATTCCCGCCAATAGCTCAGACAGAGCAGAACCTGATCCTCCAGGCTTAACTTGGGCGGTCTGCCTTTGGCAGAGACATGCTTCTGCAATTGCTCAACCATCAAATAGAAAGTTGACCATGAGATGCCTGTGTATCGCTTGAACTGAGGATCAGAAAGCTTGTTCGAATCGATGTATTTCATCCGCAGATTATGCACGAATGCCAAGAAATCCGGAGTGCAAATATTAACCAAAAAGAAGATCGTTTTTTGATTTATGAAAGAGATCTTTTATTCAGGCAAATAATACTATTTTCGAAACGTGATTATTCATGCTTAGATTTACACTTGTATAGAAATTGAATAAAAATTAGGCGTTTTATTTACAACGCAAAATAATCAAAACAAGACAAAAACGCAAGGAACGGTTATGGCTTTCAGTATTTTTAGTTCAATTAAAAGTAAACTCAGCCCGGTACTCACGATAGAGACGCAAAACAAGAGTTTACTTAGCGGTTTGTTAGGTGGCAGTCTTTCTGGCATTATTGGTTCTATCACGGGTTCTACTCCCGCTACTCCTTCCCTAGACTCCCTCTTAAATAGCTTACTTTCAGGTAAGAGTTTAAGTTCAAGCTCCCTGACTGATTTAATTACTCAATTTACCGGTTCGAATGCTACAAAACTCGATATTAACAGTTTAATTAGCAAACTCACTCAAGCCAACGGCGGCAGTTTTGATCTGGGTTCGATCAGTAATCTGCTGGGTAGTTTAATGGGTAACAATACATCAAATTTAGATTTAAATGCCGTGATTAAATTAGTCAGTGGGTTAATTGGTGGTAGTTCAGGTAATTTAGATCTCAGTAAAATTGCTGACCTGGCTGGTAACCTTCTGCAAGGCGGTGACATTGATATCGCGCAAATTGCTCAGCTCGTCGGTGGCCTAATTGGTGGTTCTGGCGGTCTTGAGGGTGTTGATATTGGTGCAATCGCAGGACTAGTCGGCAATCTGATTGGCGGGAATGGCGATATTGATATCGCGCAGATCGCTCAACTTGTCGGTGGCTTAATCGGTGGCTCTGGTGGTCTTGAAGGTATCGACATCGGGGCAATTGCAGGCTTGGTTGGCGGCTTAATTGAAGGCAATGGTGACATCGATATCGGTCAGATCGCTCAACTGGTCGGTGGCTTAATTGGTGGTTCAGGTGGTCTTGGTGACTTCGACCTAGGTGCGATTACCGATATTATTTCTGGCTTCAGCAATAATGGCGGTGACTTCGACCTTTCACAATTGACCAATTTACTTGGTGGTCTCTTGAGTGCGAATGATAGCTCTGATCTGAGTGGCTTACTGGGTGGTTTAGGCGACCTAGGCAATGGTTTAGGTTCAAATGCATTTGAAGGCTTACTTGATGGAAGTCTAGGCGACTTAGGTTCGAGCATTATTCCAGAATTAGGTGATCTTATTTCAGATGGTAGCTCAGTTAATAACAATATCAGTATTACTGAAATTATTCCGACCATCAAAGAAACAATTTCCAATATCTCGAGCGGGAGTCCATTACCGAAGTTTGACTTTAGCTCACTTCTCAGTGGCTTTAATAAACAGAGTGATATTGATCTCACAAACCCTTGGGGCTAAGTATCCAATAAAAAACGCGCTTTAAGCGCGTTTTTTATTTCACTATTTAACTTATACACCGCGCCAATCAATACGAGCATTACGTTCATGACGATAGATGTTTTTAATATATTGGCCTAAAGGCAATTCCGAGAGATAGGTCTGATAATCCCGATATTCATCTGACATTGATTCAAAACTCTCACGCTCCCACGGCGTACCGGAAATTGCCAACAAAGGTGCCAACATTGAACAGACTGCAATATCAGCCAGACTAAAACGCGATCCCGCAAAATAAGCTCCCTTATTCTCGATCAGTGTCTGGTTCAGCTGTTCAACTGTCTCTTTAATATATTCGCGGGACTGAGCAAGTGTATCTTCAGTAAGTGCATAACCTTTGCTGAGAAGAGTTTTAAGCAAAGGCTTGGAAAATTTTTCGAACTGACGTAGATATCCCTTTTCACCAATCAGGATCTCCATCGATTCATGATCATGAGATAAAGCCTGAGCCAACATCCAGCGACGGATATGGCGTCCTAGTTCCTGAGTCTTTTCATCAATCTCCAGCACTTTTTGACGTAAGCGCCCTTCTACGGGTAATAAACGATGCTCAGGATAATGTTCATCCAGATATAAGGCGATCTGGGTTGAATCTGCAATCCATTGTTCCTTGTCACGCAAAATTGGCAGACGGTTCTGTCCGGTTTTAAGACGAGCAAAGGCACGATGCGCACCTGGCATGAGGTTTTGTGCGACATAATCCAGTTCTTTATGATCAAGCATCCAACGTGCTTTTTCACAAAAATGTGATAAAGGAAACTGGTATAAGGTGCGCATAAAATCTCCATGTTGATTATTAAATTCGGTCGCATTAAAACCATCTATTTCAGTTGGATACTTTAGACACCCTTCATTGGAAATACAATGTGCTTTTAATTCAAAATTAAGATGTTGTTTATTCAACTCTACAATGTTTATTTTTATACATTTTTCCGCCTTAAATATCTTTAAAGCAGATATATTCTATTTTAGACCAAGCCACTCATACTAAATATAAAATAAAATTTTAAATATTTTAATTACTTACTATATTCAAAATTGATAGAAACCTAGCAATTTTTGTCCTAAATAGGTTTTTTCATAAGCTTTGCGAAAGCAATTACTTAATCTCATAAAGCTTAGCCTGTAACGTTTTGATATCGATTTAGGATGTCATTATGTCTCGTTTAACTTTTGAAAAAGTTCATATTATTAAAAATGATCACGACGCAATTAATGCTGCCTACCATGTTGCAGACTTTGCTCTGGAAGGCCGAAATCAGCGTGATCGGCAACGTGTATTCCCTCTTGCTGAAATTGACCTGTTCAGCCAAAGGGGTCTGGGCGGTATACGTATTCCAAAACAGTACGGCGGTGCTTTCGTTTCCAATAAAACCCTGGCACATGTATTCCGTATTGTGAATAAAGCTGACTCGAGTGTCGGGCAAATCCCTCAGAACCAGATCGCATTACTCAACATGATCCAGATCATGGGTACAGAACAACAAAAACAGTTTATTTATAGCGAAATTTTAAAGGGTAAACGTCTGGCCAATGGCGGTCCGGAACGTCATACCAAAGATACTAAAACCCTGGCAACCACGCTTACAATCGAAAATGGTCGCTATTTTATCGATGGCGAAAAATTCTATTCAACTGGTAGCAGCTTCGCGCACTGGCTGGCAATTAAAGCGATTCATCCTGAAGGGCATGTGGTGCTCACTATTGTCGACCGGACTGCCGACGGTGTTGAAGTGATTGATAACTGGAATGGTTTTGGTCAACGCACCACCTCTAGCGGTACCGTTAAACTGCAACATGTCGAAGTCGATCCACTACTGATTTTTGATGAGCGTCTGTTAGGGAATCAACCAAGTTACCGTGGTGCCTATTCTCAGCTGATGCAGGTGGCAATTGATGTCGGGATTGCTGAAGCGGCTTTTGCCGATACGTTGACTGCCATACATAAGGCTCGTCCGGTTGTGGATGCACAAGTCGAAAAAGCCAGCTTTGAGCATTACACCCTGCAGGAAGTGGGTAAGTCATCTGTGTTATTAGATGCCGCGATTTTACTGCTGGATGAAGCTGCTGAATATCTGGATGAACTGGATCAACTGAAAGCAGTGACCGATGAGCAGGCAGCCAAAGCCTCAATTCTGGTGGCTGAAGCCAAGGTCTATGCCAATGATGCAGCCTTAAATATTTCGGAAAAATTACTGGAATTGGGTGGAAGTCGCTCCAGCCTGAGTCAGCACAATCTGGATCAGCATTGGCGTAATGCCCGTGTGCATACCTTGCATGACCCGATCCGCTGGAAGCTGCATGCACTTGGGGATTATTACCTAAATCATAAACTCCCTGCCCGCCACGCCTGGATTTAAGGATATTTGCCATGACTTCATTTCAAAACATTAGTCCATTGCAGTCAGAACAGCTGGCACATGCGCACATCATCAAATCTGATGAAGAAGCACTAGAAATTGCCCATAATCTGGCAGAGCAGTTCAAGATTAATTCAGTACAACGTGATGCTGAACGTATTCTGCCTTTCGAAGAAATCGAGGCTTATAGCCAGTCCGGACTCTGGGCGATTACCGTACCTAAAGAATATGGTGGTGCAGAAGTGTCTAGCTATACGGTGGCACAAGTCATTGCCCTAATGAGCGGTGTGGATGGATCAATCGGTCAGATTCCGCAAAACCATTTCTATAGTCTCGAAATCCTGCGCAATAACGGCACGGAGGAACAAAAACAGAAACTCTATGCCGAAGTCTTAAAAGGTGTTCGTTTTGGTAATGCCCTGGCTGAGTTCAAGACCAAGACCGCGGCACAGCGCCAGACCGCAATTCGCAAAACCGAGCAAGGCTATGTGATTAACGGCGAAAAGTTCTATTGCACTGGTAGCCTGTTTGCACATCGCATTCCAACACTGGTCGTAGATGAACATGAACAGCAGTTCTTAGCCTTTGTTCCACGTGACAGTGAAGGTCTCACCTTGATTGATGACTGGAGCGGTTTTGGTCAGCGCACCACTGGCAGTGGAACAGTGAAATTCGACAACGTGCAGGTGCTCGAAGAAGATGTGGTACGTTTTGATACAGCCTATTCCCGCCCCACTATTTCTGGCCCTTTCGCACAATTGCTACATGCTTCTATTGAAACTGGCATTGCCCGTGCTGCATTCGAAGAAACCTTAAACCGTGTACGTCAGGCGCGTCCGTGGATTGATTCTGGTGTGGACAAGGCCACCGATGATCCGCTGACCAAACTTGAACTGGGCCGCATGGTCGCTGATGTACGTGCTTCAGAAGTGTTACTTAAACAGGCCGCCCATTCTGTTGATGCTGCTAAAGCTGATCCGACTGAAGTCAGTGTTGCCAAAGCCTCTTTAGATGTAGCGAAAGCCCGTGCGCACAGTAGTGAAACTGCCTTAAAAGCATCATCTAAACTGATTGAGCTGGCGGGTAGCCGTGGCAGCCAACGCGAAGATGGCTTGGATCGTTTCTGGCGCAATGCCCGCGTGCATACCCTGCATGATGCCTCACGCTGGAAATACTATTTTATCGCCAATTATTTGCTGAATGGGGTTCTGCCTCCACGCCGGGGGACATTGTAATGACAATTACAACGACTAATCCAAAAGCTAAAAAAATCCTGCTCAATGCTTTTGATATGAACTGCGTGGGTCATATCAATCATGGCTTGTGGACTCATCCACGGGATGAATCGCATCGCTTTAATGAGCTCAGCTACTGGACCGATCTGGCAAAAACCTTAGAACTAGGATTGTTTGATGGTCTGTTTATTGCCGACATCACCGGTGTCTATGATGTCTACCAGAATGGGATTGACCTGACGTTAAAAGAATCGATTCAATTACCGAGTCATGATCCAAGCACCCTTGTGTCTGCCATGGCAGCCGTGACCCAGCATCTTGGTTTTGGCGTTACAGTCAATCTCAGCTATGAATCGCCTTATCAGTTCGCCCGTCGCTTCGCCAGTCTGGATCATCTGACCCATGGCCGTATCGGCTGGAATATGGTCACTGGTTATCTGGACAGTGCCCAGCGCCTGATCGGTGAAAATGGTCTGAAAGACCATGATCGACGCTACGAGCAGGCCGAAGAATTTTTACAGTTGTGCTACAAGTTCTGGGAAGGTTCCTGGGAAGATGATGCCATGCTGAAAGACAAACAGCAGCGGATCTTTACCGATCCAGCCAAAGTGCATCAGGTTAATCATCAAGGTCAGTTCTACCGCAGTCAGGGCGTATTTCAGGTTTCTCCTTCTGTTCAACGTACTCCGGTACTGTTCCAGGCTGGTGCTTCACCACGTGGTATGGCCTTTGCCACCCAGCATGCGGAAGGCATGTTTATTGGTGGTGATCATCCGGACAAAATCAAGAAACAGGTAGATCAGATCCGTCGTCAGGCCACTGAACAAGGACGTGATCCTGAAGCGATCAAGATTTTTGTTGGTATCACTGTGGTAACCGCAGAAACGGATGAACTGGCGCAGCAAAAGCTGGAAGAATATCGTTTTTATGCCAGCCCTAAAGCTGGTCTTGCACATTTCTCCAGCTCGGTCGGGATTGACCTGTCCAAATTTGCCGATGATGAGCCAATTCCTTACCAGCAAACCAACAGCATTGCTTCAGTCAATAACAAGTTTAAAGAACAACAGCTTACACCAACTGATCTGAAAGCACTGCATGTACTGGGTGGGCGTTATCCACTGATCGTAGGTAGCGGCGCAACGGTGGCAGAAAAGCTGATTCAGCTGATCGATGAAACCGGTATAGATGGCTTCAACCTGACCCGTACGGTGGCTCCAGAATCGCATTTGGATTTTATCCGTTTTGTTATTCCTGAATTACAGCAGCGCGGACGCTATAAAACTGAATATAAACAAGGTAGTTTCAGACACAAGCTATTCCAGCAAGGAGATCGCTTATCCAGCGCTCATCCAGTGCAGCAATTTCGATGTCAAAGCTCCGCCTCAACAGCGAACATAAACCTAAAGCAAAAACAATCAGCATAAATTTATTTTGAGGTGCAACATGGCACAAACCGCTAAAACAAAATTCAGCATTATTGGGGTAATTATTGCCGTCGTCATTATCGGACTGGGGGTATGGAACCAACAAAAAAAATCTGGTTCGGATGAACTGGTCATTGGTATCAGTCCGTCTTTTGCCAAACCTTTACAGGTCGCAGCAATTGAGGCCAAACAGCAAGGTGTCAATGTCAAACTAGTCGAGTTCTCCGACTGGAATACGCCAAATATCACCCTGAATCATGGCGATATTGATGCCAATTTCTTCCAGCATCAGCCGTTTTTGGATAATGCCAAGAAAGAAACCGACTTTAAGATCAAAGCCTTTGCTAAAGGTGCAGCCACTCATGTTGGCCTTTATTCCAAAAAAATAAAAAGCCTGGATGAGCTAAAAGACGGCGCGAAAGTTGTGGTGCCAAACGATCTAGTCAACCAAGGTCGTGCCCTACTGTTATTGCAACAGGCAAAACTGGTAACACTCAAAGATTCAAATAACCACTTATCTAGCCTGAAAGATATTGCAGCCAATCCAAAAAACCTGCAGTTTGTTGAAGTTGAAGGTCCACAAACTGCACGTGCCATTGATGACGTTGATCTGGCATTCGGCTATCCACACTATCTACGTCTGGCAAAAACAGCTGATCCTGAAAAAGCACTGTTATTTGATTCTAATAAGGACAACCGTTATGCAATTCTATTTGCAGTGCGTGAGGACTATCAGGACAAGAATGACAAGCTGAAGAGATTTGTCAACATCTATCAGAATTCACCTCGCGTAAAGGAAGCTCTTGATGCTGACTTTGGTGCAAAGCTCTGGTTCCCGGGCTGGAAATAAGGAGAATACTATGGTGAGTTTTGGTTCTCAGGTGGCGTTTTCCGTCCCGCATATCAAAATCCGTAACCTGAATAAATACTATGAGGTACAAGGCAAATCGGTACATGCCTTAAAGAACATCAACCTAGATATACCTGAAAGTAAAATTTTCGGAATTATCGGGAAAAGTGGCGCAGGAAAATCCTCGCTGTTACGTACTTTGAATGGTCTGGAACAGATCAGCGAAGGTCATATCCATATTCATCAGCAGGATCTGGCTGGACTCACCCATGCTGAACTGATCCAGTTACGTCAGCGCATTGGCATGATCTTTCAGCACTTCAATCTGATGTCTGCCAAAACTGTCTGGGAAAATGTCGCTCTGCCGCTCAAAGTTTCAAACTATAAAAAGTCAGACATCAATGCACGTGTCAATGAAGTACTGCAACTGGTGGGCTTAAGCAAAAAAGCGCAGAATTATCCTTCGCAGCTCTCTGGTGGACAAAAACAGCGTGTCGGTATTGCCCGCGCGTTGGTGCATCATCCGGAAATTTTACTCTGTGATGAAGCCACTTCTGCACTAGATCCAGAAAGTACCTCCGTGGTGCTGTCTTTACTGAAAGAAATCAACCAGAAACTTGGCATTACCATTGTGCTGATTACGCATGAAATGCAGGTGATCCGTGAAATCTGCGATCAGGTGGTAGTGATCGATAAAGGTGAAATTGTCGAAGCGGGTGAAGTCTGGTCAGTATTTTCCAATCCTCAGCAGCAGATTACCCAGGAACTGCTGAATCTGGAACAACTGGAACTCCCATTTGCCATTAGTCCTGAAGTAACCGCGGATACCACGCATAGCATTGTCAAACTGCGCTATGCCTCTAGTGTTCAGTATTCACCAGATTTAAAGGTGATTTTTGAGCATTTTGATCATCCGGTTTACCTCTATCAGAGCCATATCGACAGTATCCAGAACCATCTGGTCGGCAGCCTGATTGTCGCGGTGGCTGACCTCAATCTGGATACCAACCTGCTCCAGCAAAAACTCAAACAACACATTACACAGATTGAGGTGATTGGCTATGCACGACCAACTCATTGATTTATTACTGACGGGAACTACCGATACCTTAATCATGGTGGGTGTCTCTGCCATCGTTGCTTTTCTGATTGGGTTACCAATGGCGGTGGTTTTGGTCAGTACCTCGGAGCATGGCATTTATCCATCCAAACCAATTAATCAGGCTTTGGGCTGGATTGTAAATATCACCCGTTCTGTGCCTTTCCTGATTCTGATGGTCGCGCTGATTCCAATTACCCGCTGGATTGTCGGCACCAGTTATGGGGTCTGGGCCGCAGTTGTGCCTTTAACCTTGGCAGCTACCCCTTTCTTTGCGCGGATTGCTGAAGTCAGTTTACGTGAAGTGGATCAGGGACTGATCGAAGCTGCACAAGCCATTGGCTGTAACCGTAAGCAGATCATCTGGCATGTGTTATTGCCTGAAGCTTTACCAGGAATTGTGGCTGGCTTTACCGTTACCTTAGTCACTATGATCAATTCATCAGCCATTGCCGGTGCGATTGGTGCCGGCGGTTTAGGTGATATTGCATACCGTTATGGTTATCAGCGTTTTGATATGCAGATCATGCTGGCCGTGATTGTAGTACTGGTTATTCTGGTAATGCTGATTCAGACCGCTGGTGACACCCTGTCCAATCAGCTCGACAAACGCAAAATTTAAAAACCTCTCTTTTCATAAGTTTTCAACAAAGCCCTCAGCCATGACCTGACTTTGTCATGGCTTTCATGTAAAATCACTGGCAATTTTTATATAACGCTTTGTGAGTTATTTCATGGGTTTTAATTGTGGTATTGTAGGCCTGCCTAACGTTGGTAAATCTACGCTTTTCAATGCATTAACCAAAGCTGCAATTGCTGCGGAAAACTTCCCATTCTGTACCATTGAACCAAACACCGGTATCGTGCCTGTGCCAGATCCACGCCTGGACAAACTTGCTGAAATCGTAAAACCACAACGCGTGATCCCGACAACTATGGAATTCGTGGACATCGCGGGCCTTGTCGCTGGTGCATCTAAAGGTGAAGGTCTGGGTAACCAGTTCCTGGCAAACATCCGTGAAACTGATGCAATTGCTCACGTGGTCCGTTGTTTCGAAGATGAAAACGTGATTCACGTAAACGGCAAAATTGATCCGCTTGATGACATCGCAACCATTAATACTGAGCTTGCTCTAGCCGATCTTGAAACTGTGACTAAAGCAGTGACTCGTTTAGCGAAATCTGCAAAAGGTGGCGATAAAGAAGCGATCGCGACTAAAGCAGTTCTAGATAAAATTCTTCCTCTTTTAGATGAAGGCAAACCTGCTCGTGCTGCAACCTTAGATGATGACGAACGTAAACTGGTACGTGGTTTTGGTCTGTTAACGCTTAAACCAACCATGTATATCGCCAACGTGGCTGAAGACGGTTTTGAAAATAACCCGCATTTAGATGCTGTACGTGAACTGGCTGCTGCTGAAAATGCAATCGTGGTTCCACTTTGTAACCAGATCGAAGCAGAAATTTCATTACTTGAAGATGAAGACCGTGCTGAATTCCTGGAAGCTATGGGCATGGAAGAACCAGGTCTGAACGTGGTGATTCGTGCAGGTTATTCATTGCTTGGTCTACAAACTTACTTTACTGCTGGCGTACAGGAAGTTCGTGCCTGGACAGTAAAAGTGGGTGCGACTGCCCCTCAAGCCGCAGGTGTAATCCACACTGACTTCGAAAAAGGCTTTATCCGTGCTGAATGTATTGCTTATGATGACTTCGTACAGTACAACGGCGAAGCTGGCGCCAAAGAAGCAGGTAAATGGCGTCTGGAAGGTAAAACTTATATCGTTCAGGACGGCGATGTTCTGCACTTCCGCTTCAACGTATAAGTTGAAGATAAAAATGCCCCGATAATTCGGGGCATTTTTTATGTATTTTAAAAAGGATTAATCAGCTGCTATTTCCGCATATGGGGTGTCTTGTTCCATTAGCAAGCGTTGCTTACGTGCTTCAAGTAACATTTTTGCTTCTAGTTCCTTGCGAAAGCCGAACAGGAAAATTAATTCCGCAAGAACAAATAAAGGTCCGATCGCCAAGCCAATCAGATCATCCATAAATGCCGGTTTTTTCTTTTCGTAGAAATGACCTACAAACTGGAATGCCCATCCAATGGCAAAAATTCCAACGCTGGTACTCAGCCAGGTTCCAGTATCCCACTGTGCCACATTATAGGCATAAGGATAAACAAACATAAAAATGAAGGCCATGATCAATGCAAAAAATACATCAATAGTTAAATAATAAAGAATTGAAACAATGAGAAGTCCCAAGGCGAGAGTCACCTCAAAGCCGGACATCATCAGTGATACACGTGCAGTAAGACAAATAATGGAAAAAACAATTAATGGGACCCCAATAAAATGTGTCATGACATTCTTACGGTCTAAATGATAAGCTGCATACTGGCTTAATAGTCGTTCTACTCTGGTCATATTATTCTTCCTTGACTGGCCATAGAATTTGACTATAGCGCAACAATAAAAGACAAGTTGTCAGCTGGACGACAACTCATAAAACTTGGAGCAATAAAGCGAGTGGAAGAAAAATATCTTGTTGAATTAGAAAAAAATTCCTGGTTCTCAAAATTACCTTCTCATTTCCAGAACAGCCTGCTGAAACATGCAGTTACCTTATCTGTCGATAAAGACCAGACCGTATTTTATTCAGGTGATGTGTTTGATGGAATTTATGCTGTGTTAGAAGGTGCAATTGGTTTAGGTTCTATCAATATTGAGGGTAAAGAGGCAGTTTCTGCAATTGTAGAACCTATTGTCTGGTTTGGTGAAATTTCATTGGTAGATGAGCAGCCGCGTTCTCATCACGCCATCGCCTGCAAGAAATCCCTGCTCTTGCATATACCTGCGCAATTTATTTATAAGCTGGTGGCTGAACATCCTGCATTCTGGTTTCACATCTCCCAGCTCATGAGCCAAAAATTACGTTATGTGTTTCTGGAATTATTTTCTATTCAGACCCAAACCATGCAACAACGCCTAGCGCAGCGTTTACTATTTATTTTGCAAGGCTATGGCAATCACCTGGTCATTAAAAACCGTACCATTCAGTTGTCGCAGGAACAATTGTCACAAATGCTGATGTGTTCCCGCCAGACTATTAATCAGGAACTGCAACAGCTGGAAAAAATGAATATCCTGAAAATTGCCTTTAAACAGATTGAAATTCTGGATGTGCAACGACTACATCAATTGACTGGCGTTCCACTTCACTGATTCCGAACTAAGAAAATCAAAAAGGCTGAGCATATGACTCAGCCTTAAGTTGACACAAACAAAATATCGATCAGCTGGCAACACCCACCTGTTTCGGATCAGTATTGCCCAGTTGTGGATGAGCAATTGCACTTTCACACTGTTTTTTGTCACGTTCATAATCGGCTTGCTTCTGTGCCAGACTATTCCCATTTTCAAGTGTGGTTCGTGCCCAGATTTCCAGACTGGTTAAAGCCTTACGACATAATGCATATTTTCCTTCAGTCACGGAATCAGTCATTTTCACATTAATGCGCCAATCCGTGCTCAACTTGCGCGCAGGCTGACGAACGCGTTTTTCAATTTGATCAATCTGCTTGTTGTAGACCAGCGGATCTACTTCATTCATAAATGTCCAAGCTTCATGGGCATAAGTGGTCGCATCATTGCTCAGTTTCGGGGCTGGCTTAATTTCCGGTGCTTGATTGCCTGAACCCTCATTTCCGCATGCCTGTAATAACAATGCTGTGCTGACTAAAGCAACACTCAGTATATAACGTGTCTTGAACATGAACATTATCAGGCTCGCCATCTTAAACAATTCGGCACTATGCTATTAAATTCACGTACAATACTCAATTACCATTTGACCCCTTGTTCAACTCTCCCTCCAAGGTGTGCTGTGTCCGAACTGAATCAACACGCTGTAAAACCTGCCAGTTTTTGGCAAGGTGCCAAAGACAGCCAGGCGATTATTTTTACCTATTTGCCCGTTTCTTTTGCCTTTGGGGTTTCTGCGACCCAGTTTGGCTTTACCGCATGGGAAGCATTATTCCTGTCCTGCTCTATGTATGCAGGTGCCAGTCAATTCCTGGTTGTTGCACTCTTAGGGAGTGGCACTTCCATCTGGATGACTGCATTAACCGTGATTGCTCTGGATATCCGTCATCTACTTTATGGCCCTGCGCTACAGAATTTGATTCAGGATCGGCTTAATCTGAAAAAAACCGCAGTCTGGGCTTGGGGACTCACCGATGAGGTATTTGCCTCTGGCATGATCAAACTGTCGCAACGGCGTCAGGAATGGTCTGAATCGTGGATGCTGGGGTTGAGTTTATTCAGCTGGCTGTCCTGGGCAACAGGTTCTTTTCTCGGTGGCTTATTTGCAGATCAGGTCAGCAACTTACCGCAATTTTTACAGGCCGCTTTAGACTTCCTGTTACCTGCGCTATTCCTAAGCTTCCTGCTGGCAGCCTTTGAAAAGAAACATACTTTTGTTGTCAGTGTGACGATTGTTGTTTCTGCTATTGCCTGCTACATGATTGACCTGTCTGCTGCAATCTTTATCGGCATCAGTTCCGGTATTCTGGCAGGCCTGTTCAAGCACTATGTACTCAAACGTCCCGATCCTGAGCATATGGGAGAAGAACTATGAATTTAGAAATTATTCTGGTTGGTATTCTGGTCGGGATTGCCAATTTCGCTTCCCGTTTCGGACCTTTTTTTGTGATTCAGAAATCGCAGCAAGGTTCACAAAAGCGTGGTGCGCTGTGGTTAAAAATTGCCTTAGGTGCGATTGGAATTTCTGCAATTAGCTCAATGTTGGTCGTGGCGACACTACCGCCTTTGCTGGAAACTCCCGATAAAAGTGTGGCGATGCTGGCCGGTTTTATTGTATTAACAGTGCTGTATTTCAAGTTTAAACGCATTGTGATGGCCACTTTGACGGCTGCCCTTACCTATGGCCTGATTTATACTTACCTACCGATTCATTTTTAAAAAATGAATCAATGAATATAAGAGGCTTATGCTACGTTCCGGTATAAGCCTTTTTTTAATGATAATAAGAAAATTGGCATGTTTGAACCAAGACAAATGCTTGAGCGGAAAATCTTTATCCATCAGCGCTGGAGTGGAGCATTACAATATTTACGATTGACTTTGTTCTCCCCATCTCTCTTAGCAACGCAACCAAACCATGAAACTCCTACCTTGGCTGGATTTAAGTCCGGGCCAGCTTCTGAAAATGAAAAAACTCAATCCGCAAAATCATATTTATTATTTAGATCCTCAAATCGATCCAGTGGAAGTATCTTTCTGATTTCTTAATCTAAATTTTGCGAACTTTATAAATAAAATTGTTGGTCAATATCACAATTTTGTATGAAACTTGGCTTATCTCCGCAGAGAGTTCTGCTATGCTAAAAGCCCATAAAATCAAGCATGGATGATTTACATGAGCGTGACGATTGGTACCCCACTACAGGCTTCTGCCTTCAAGGTCTTATTACTGGGTTCAGGCGAACTGGGCAAGGAAGTGGTGATTTCCCTGCAACGGTTAGGTGTCGAGGTTCACGCAGCTGACCGCTATGACCATGCACCTGCCATGCAAGTTGCCCATCAGTCGCATACCCTGAATATGGCTGATCCAGCAGAACTTAGACAGCTGATTGATCAGGTGAAACCAAATCTGATTGTTCCGGAAATTGAAGCGATTGCCACCCAGGTGCTGGTTGAAATTGAAGAGCAGAATATCGCAACGGTAATTCCATCCGCGAAAGCAGTGAATCTGACCATGAACCGTGAAGGCATCCGTCGTCTGGCTGCTGAAGAACTGGGCCTGCCAACATCTGCTTACCGTTTTGCCGATACTTTAGAATCTTTCCGTGCCGCTTGTGATGATATTGGTTATCCAAACTTTGTGAAGCCTGTGATGTCCTCTTCAGGCAAAGGTCAGTCTCGTGTCAAAAGCTTCGATGAAGTTGATGCTGCCTGGGAATATGCGCAAACGGGTGGTCGTGTAAATCAAGGTACCGTCATTGTTGAGTCACAGATTGATTTTGATTTTGAAATCACCCTGCTCACTGTTCGTGCCAAAAATCCGAGAACAGGTGAAATCGAAACCTCTTATTGCGACCCTATTGGTCACCGTCAGGATTCTGGGGACTATGTTGAAAGCTGGCAACCTCAGCCAATGACACCTGCTGCATTGGAAGAAGCCAAGCGAATTGCCAATAAAGTAACCGTTGCGCTCGGTGGTTGCGGTATTTTTGGGGTAGAACTCTTTGTCAAAGGCGACAAAGTATGGTTTAGTGAAGTGTCACCACGTCCACACGACACCGGCTTAGTCACTTTAGCTTCCCAGTTCCAAAGTGAATTTGAGTTGCATGCGCGTGCGATCCTGGGTCTTCCGGTAAATACCACTCGTCATAGCGTTGCAGCCAGTGCTGTGATTTACGCTGGTGTAGATGATCAGAATCTTTCTTATTCTGGTCTGGATCTTGCTTTAGCAGATGGCAATACAGACTTGCGCCTGTTTGGCAAGCCTGAAGGCTTCAAACGACGTCGTATGGGTGTAGCAACTGCACGTGCTGAAACAACAGATCAGGCACGTGAACTTGCGCAACAGGTGGCTCAACAAGTCAGTGTCAACCAAAACTAAGCTGAAAAACGAAACGGACGACTGTTCATGATCAATACCCTGCCATTGCTGAATTACACCAAAAGTAACCATGACATTAAAGCCATTAACGAATGGCGCAGTGATGTCGAGCACCAGCTGCAGGAATGTTTTGAAAATGGTGAGTCGATCCGTGACATTATTCTGACCCGATCAAATCTGATTGATGAAGCGCTACAGTTCCTGTGGAAGCATGCTGAACTCGATCAGACTGATCTGGGTCTATTTGCTGTCGGTGGCTACGGCCGCCGCGAAATGCTGCCCTATTCTGATGTCGATATCATGATCCTGTCAGAAGATGAAATTACGTCTGAACAGGAACAGTTGATTTCGACCTTTATTTCATCTTTATGGGATGTCGGCAATTTCAAGCCAGGTATTAGCGTCCGCACCATTAGTGAATGTGTCAATCAGGCCAGCAGTGACCTGACTGTAGCCACGACCCTGATTGAGTCCCGTCTGATTACCGGTAATGAAAGCCTGGCCAAATGGCCACGTCGTATCGTGTCTCAATCCTGGACCGACAAGACCTTTTTTGATGCCAAAATGGAAGAGCAGCATAAACGCTATGCTCAACATAACAATACCGAAAGTAATCTCGAACCGGACATTAAAAATGCTCCGGGTGGTATTCGGGATATTAACCAGATCGGCTGGATTGCTAAACGCCATTTCCGCGTAAACCGTATTTATGATCTGGTACATCTTGGTTTTATTTCAGAATTTGAACTGGCCGTTTTAGAAGAAGCCGAAAGCTTCCTCTGGGAAATCCGTCATCATCTGCATCGCATTACCAAACGCGATGAAAACCGCCTGTTATTCGACTATCAGCGTGATATCGCCGCGAAGTTCGGCTATGTACGTGAAGAAGGCCAGCCGCAGAACTATCCGATCGAACAGTTTATGAAGCGCTATTACCGCAATGCACAGCAGGTATCGACGCTGAATGAAATGCTGTTGGCTTATTTCAATGAATCGGTAATTACCCCGCGCCTGCCAAACTATGAGCGTAATATCGAAGAAATTAACCAGAACTTTAAACTGGTTGATGGCAAACTTGCGGTACAGCACCATAAAACTTTCTCGGAAAATCCAAGCGCAATTCTGGAAATCTTTTATCTTCTGGCAAACCGTCCAGAGATTGAAGGCATCCGTGCCCGTACTTTGCGTCTTTTAACGCTCGCAGCAAAACGGATTGATCAGGATTATCGCAATAATCCCGTTCATCAAGCGCTGTTCATGGCAATTATCCGTTCACCACATCGTTTATATGAAACCTTGGTGGCAATGAAACGCTACGGCGTACTGGGGAATTATATTCCGGCCTTTGGCCAGATTATGGGGCTGATGCAGTACGACCTGTTCCATATCTATACTGTAGATGCGCATACCCTATTGCTATTACGCAACCTGAACCGCTTTAAGGAACCGGAATTCGCCAAGGAATTCCCGGTAGTCAGTTCGGTGTTTCAGCGTCTGGCCCGTCGTGACATCGTCTATCTGGCTGCCCTGTTCCATGACATTGCCAAAGGTCGTGGTGGTGACCATAGCGAACTCGGTGCCACAGATGCGATTGCATTCTGCCGCACGCATGGCTTTACCGAACGTGAATGCAATCTGGTTGCATGGCTGATTCAAAATCACCTAATTATGTCTGTGACTTCACAGAAAAAAGATATTTCTGATCCGGATGTGGTCCGTGAATTTGCAGAAAAAATGGGTGATATGGAGCACCTGGACTATCTGTACACCCTGACTGTTGCCGACATTAATGCCACCAATCCAAAACTGTGGAATACCTGGCGTGCGTCTTTAATGCGTCAGCTATATACGCATGCGCGTGATGTAATCCGTTCTGGTCTGGGTCGTCCGGTGGATTATCAGATGCTGATTGAAGACACCAAGTTTGCTGCCAGCGAACTATTGGTACAGGACTTCTCTTTATATGATGTGGAAACCATCTGGCAGGAACTCGGTGATGACTACTTCCTGAAAGAATCGCCAGATGAAATCGCCTGGCATACCCGTGCCATTTTACAGCATGGTGATAATTCTGAACCGCTGGTGCTGATGCGCCCGCATCGTAAATATGCGCAAGATGCAGTGCAGATCTTTATTTATACGCAAGATAAACCAAACCTGTTTGCCACCACAGTGGCCGTTCTGGACCGCATGGACCTGGATGTACAGGATGCAAGAATTATCACAGCAACCAAGGCGTTCAGCCTAGACACGTATGTCGTGCTTGACCGTTTCGGTACGCTGCTTACCGATCCGGAACGCGAGCTGAAAGTGATTGATGCACTTAAAGATGCTTTAAGTCATTCCGATAAATACCCAGGCCTGATGCAGCGCCGTATTCCACGTCAGCTCCGTCATTTTGATATTGAAAATACGGTAGATATCAGCCTGAACCCTGTTTTGAACCAGAATATGGTGGAAATTGCCACGCTCGACCAACCGGGTCTACTTGCCAAAGTAGGCGGATTATTTATGATGCGTGGTCTGGATATCCATTCTGCTAAAATTGCCACACTTGGCGAACGTGCCGAAGACATTTTCTTTGTCACTAAAAAAGATGGCATGCCGTTGAACCCTGAAGAATCTTCTGAATTTGCCTCTGCGTTAAAAGCAGCGCTGGATGAAGCCTCTAATCAGGTCAACAGTCAACACTCACATTAAAACGCGGTAACTCATTCATGAACTCTAGCTTGTCTTTATTGCATCCTTATCCATTTGAAAAGTTGAATAAGCTTTTTGCGGATATTAAGCCTGCGAATATGCCACTCATTCCCCTATCGATTGGTGAACCAAAGCATCCAGCTCCTGAGTTCGTGAAACAGGCGATTATTGATAATTTCCAGCACCTTTCGAGTTATCCAAACTCGAAAGGTTTACCTGAACTGCGTACCAGTATCGCCAACTGGCTGACTCGCCGTTTTAAACTGAATAGCATTAGCGCAGACAGCAATATCTTGCCAGTATCGGGTACCCGTGAAGCAATCTTCTCTTTTGTACAGGCCCTGATTAATCGTGAAGATGCACCTTATGTGGTGATGCCAAATCCTTTTTATCAGATTTATGAAGGTGCAACGCTACTTGCAGGTGCAAAACCGTACTTTATCAACTGCACTGAGGAAAATAATTATCTTGGTGATTTTGATACAGTCCCTGCTGAAGTCTGGGAAAGAACCGCACTTCTATTTGTCTGTACACCGGGTAACCCGACAGGTGCAGTCCTGTCTAAAGAGCAGTTTAAAAAGCTAATTGCACTTTCTGATCAATATGATTTTGTGATTGCTTCAGATGAATGCTACTCAGAGTTATGGTTTGATGAAGCCCCCATCGGTTTACTGGAAGTCTGTGCAGAAATTGGACGTGATGACTACAAAAACTGCGTAGTATTCCATTCACTCTCTAAACGCTCGAATCTTCCAGGCATGCGTTCAGGCTTTGTTGCGGGTGATGCGGATTTGCTTAAACCTTATCTGCAATATCGTACTTACCACGGTGCAGCGATGCCGGTTCAACATCAGCTGGCTTCAATTGCTGCCTGGGATGATGAAGCACATGTTGAAGAAAACCGCGTACAGTACCGTGCCAAGTTTGATCTGTTCCAGAAAGAGCTTGGTCACTTGTTGCCACTGAAAAAACCGGATGCGGGTTTCTACTACTGGTTGAAAGTAGACAATGATGAAGAATTTGCCAAACGCTTAATGGAACAGGCACATATCAAAGTACTTCCTGGCCGCTACCTGTCTCGTGATACAGAGCAAGGCAATCCAGGTGAAAACCATGTACGTCTGGCATTGGTTGCTGATCTGGCACAATGTGAACAGGTCATTGAGCGCTTAAAAGCCATTCTTTAACCTAAAATTTTTAATAAAAAATCCACTATATTTATAGTGGATTTTTTATTTCAATCTTATGTTCCAGACTATACACCAGATTGTGGTCTACACCCTTAATCGGCTCCAGCTTGGCAGCCAGCACCGCTTCTTTAACTTTAGCATCGACAACTCTCAAGCCAGAACTCTGAATGATCTCAACGTCGGTAATCTGCCCTGTACTGGCGATGACCGTCATTTGCACGATTACTGTCTTGGCACGTTGCAGTTCTGCATCATTAAATCTCAGATACGGTACTTTTAGCCAGCTGACTTCATAGCCTTGCTTCGCCAGCAAATGTGGTGGCACAGCATTTTTGACAGTAGGCGGCTGATACGCTGGAACAGGCTGCTTCAGCCTTTTTAGTAATTGCCGGGTTTTTTCATCCTGTGCATAAGCAGGAGCTAAAAACAGCCCGATACAGGCGCTAAATAGCAGGCTCTGAACGAGGAGTCTGGATGGCATGGCAATGGCTTGAAGAGAGTAAAGGCGGCCAATAACCGCCCTGAATAAGCGCCTTATAGCGCTTTTTCAATCTCAGCTTCCAGGTCTTCAGGCTTGGTGGTTGGCGCAAAACGGTTCAGTACCTTGCCATCACGCCCAATCAGGAACTTGGTAAAGTTCCATTTAATACCATTACCTAGAATCCCTTTAGAATTATTGGTCAGATAACGGAAAATTGCATGTGCTTCAGGACCTTTGACATCGATCTTGGAGAACATCGGAAATGTCACCCCATAGTTCTTCTGGCAATATGCACCAATTTGCTCATTACTGCCCGGATCCTGTCCACCAAACTGGTTACAGGGAAAGCCTAAAACTTCCAGGCCACGATCTTTATATTTCTCGTAAAGTTTTTCCAGGCCGGCGAACTGCGGTGTGAAACCGCACTTACTTGCGGTATTCACAATTAACAGTACCTTTCCTTCATAGTCTGCAAATTGTTTGGTTTTTCCATCTAACAATTCAGCTTCAAACTGATATATGCTGGTCATGGATAAGTTTCCTCATCATTTTTTTCTTGTGTTTTTAATTCTAATGAAGCGGAGTTCACACAATAACGTAAGCCTGTTGGCTGAGGTCCATCAGTGAAAACATGCCCTAAATGTGCATCACAATGATGGCAAACAATTTCTGTTCTGACCATACCATGAGATGTGTCTAAATGCTCTTCAATTGCAGAGCCGTTGATCGCCTTATAGAAGCTTGGCCAGCCACAGCCACTGTCATATTTGGTTTCTGAGGTAAATAAAGGTTCACCACAACAACGGCATACATAAGTACCATCTTGTTTCGTATTCCAGTATTTACCGGTAAATGCTGGCTCCGTCCCTTTTTGACGTGTAATACGGAACTCTTCAGGTGATAACTCTCTTTGCCATTCTCTGTCTGATTTACTGAGTTTTCCCATGATGACGGTCCTTTCTATCTTGCTATTTTAAATAGGATAATTCTATATTTACGTGATTCATTTTAAAAATTCTAGTGTTTGTTTAACATTTTACAAAAGACATATAATTCCCAAAAAAGCAAAAAGTAAGCAAATAAACAAAATAAAAGTGAGCATTTCGTTCATTAAATGCTTTTTTGTGAGCAATTTTAGTGTTAGGCTTGGTACTAAATTTGCTCAGGATTAAATAATGTCGCAAAAAAAAAGCGTAATTTTTAAAAATCTATTGCCGGTGATTAAACAATATCAACAGCTTGGATTTACGCATGAAAAAATTGTTGCATTACTCCGAGATGAGCACGATCTCGATCTAGTCACCACTGAGACATTTAAAAGCTATTTATATCGTTATGCAAAAGTGACCTCCACTCTTTCAGAGAACATCAAAATGCCGAACACTTTCCAAAAATCTCGCGAAATCAAAAAATCGTCTAAACTCGAGCATGTATGCTACGACATTCGCGGACCAGTGTTACGAGCGGCCAACGAGATGGAGGAAGCCGGACATAAGATCATTAAGCTGAATATCGGCAACCCTGCTCCATTTGGTTTTGAAGCACCCCAAGAAATTATCAATGATGTGGCACTCAACCTGCCAAATGCGATTGGATATACCGACTCAAAAGGTATTTTCCCGGCACGCAAGGCGATCTGTCAGTACTACCAGCAAAAAGGCATTCTAGATATGCACGTCAATGATGTGTATGTGGGTAACGGTGTGTCCGAGCTGATTGTAATGGCAATGCAAGGCTTGCTGGATGACGGCGATGAAATGCTGATTCCAATGCCTGATTATCCGTTGTGGACTGCGGCAGTGAACCTGTCTGGTGGTACTGCGATTCACTATAAATGTGATGAAGAAAATTACTGGTATCCAGACATCGCAGATATGGAAAGCAAGATCACACCAAATACCCGCGGTATCGTGATCATTAACCCGAATAACCCGACAGGCTCAGTTTATCCACGTCACGTATTACAGCAAATCGTGGATCTGGCGAAAAAGCACGACCTGATTTTGTTTGCTGACGAAATTTATGACAAGATCGTTTATGACGGTGTTGAGCATGTTGCCGTTGCATCACTTGCCGGTGATCAGCTATGTATCTCTTTCAATGGCCTATCTAAAGCTTACCGTATTGCGGGTTACCGTTCTGGCTGGATGGCTATTACGGGTGATAAGTCTCGTGCAGCAGATTACATCGAAGGTCTGGATATGCTGGCATCGATGCGCCTTTGTGCCAACCATCAGGCTCAATATGCAATTCAGACTGCTCTCGGTGGTTACCAGTCAATTAATGACCTGATCCGCCCAGGTGGTCGCCTGTATGAGCAGCGCAATATTGCATGGGAAATGCTCAATGAAATTCCTGGTGTGACTTGTGTGAAACCAGAAGGTGCAATGTACTGCTTCCCGCGTCTGGATCCGGAAATTTACCCGATTGAAGATGATGAAAAACTGATGCTGGATCTGCTGCGTGCCGAGAAAGTATTGCTGGTTCAAGGTACAGGCTTTAACTGGCCAACTCCGGATCATTTCCGTGTAGTATTTCTGCCAGCAGAAAATGAACTGCGTGAAGCTATTAACCGTTTGAGCCGTTTCCTGGCAAAAATTCGTTAATAGCACCGATAAAAAAACCGCGTTTAATAGCGCGGTTTTTTTATAATTAATTTGCTTTTAAGTCTTTTAGTGGATTACCAAATTGTTTCAGATATTCAATCCCTAATTGACGTGAACCCTGATCATTAATATGGTTATCATCTTTTAGGCGATATAAAGGCACATCATTCACGATGATCTTACATACCTGCTGATCACAGATCACTTTGGTTGGATCAATGATTTTCAAATCAGGGTATTTCAGTTTGGCTTCAGCCAGAATCTGATTAAATGGTTTTAGATAAGTATCGTAGCTTTTTCTAGAAACCGTACATTGTGCATGTCGATTTAGAATCTCGTTACGGATATTACAGTCTGAAGGTATTCCATCCCAATCCAATCGTGGTACATCGTTCAGTATTACTACTTGATCACTCGCTTTGTGGGCAATTTCTAGCGCTTTCATCAAGCCGACTTTAAAGATTTCATTATTGCGCTGATGAATCCCATCTTTAAGTTTTACCTCATCTCCAAAATATGGCGCATAAGAACCGGCTAAAATAATCATTGGATAATGGGTTTTAGACAGATGTTCGGTAAGAGCATTATTACGTTGCTGAAACTTAATGAGTTCTTCCCAACGTCCGAGCTTTAACTCAGAACGCTGTATACCAGGCAAATAAAAAGTTGAACTCTGGGCAATATCATAACCACGTAAATTGGCATCTTTAGCCCATTCATCTAGCATTGCAGTATAGGCATTGGCATGTGAATCACCGATCAATAAGAAATCAATATCATCCTTCGTGTGTCCTAATATGCAATCTTTGGGATCAGGTAAGGTTTTCGGATTCGTATCCATACACTGGCTACGAATCACATGCGCATAAGCCTGCAATGCTTCCTGCTTGACATATACGGAGGGTGGAAACCGATCAGGAAAACCCTCATTGTTTTTAATAATCTGAGCGATAACAATAAAGATGATCGCAGGAATTACAAATCCGAGAAGAATCACCTTGTAATTGGCAGCCATTACAAAGCGTTTTAGGGGTTGTTCTGCCAGCTGATAGGTAAGAAATGCCAAAAGCACTGACAGCAGGAGAATGATGATCTGATTTTCTGTATTGAGTGGCAGCATATAAATGCCAAATAGCACGATAATCGGCCAGTGCCATAAATACAGCGGATATGAAATTTTTCCGATCCAGGTGCTCAGCTGATTACTGAGTAACAGATTGGTTGCGGGTACAGATTGGCCCAGATAAATAATTACTGCTGTTGCCAGACACGGAATCAGCGCCATAAGACCGGGAAATGGCGTGTATTGATCAAAATATATTGCTGCTGCAAATAAAACAAAGACTCCGAGCCACACCAGGATCTGTAGTAATTTTTTAGGGAGTTTTGGTCGTGGCAAACAGGTAATCAATGCGCCAATCAGTAACTCAAAAGCCCGGACCGGCATGCTGTAATAGGCCTTGGCTGGATTTTGCGTGAGTTGGTACTGAGCATAAACCAGTAGAACAATAATCAATGTACTGATCATCAACCAGAGATATTTGCGTGATGCTCTGGCAAGAAATAGCCATAATATTAAAGGCCAGAAAATATAGAACTGTTCTTCCACCCCTAATGACCATAGGTGCAATAGCGGTACATTTTCCACGCTCGGGCTAAAGTAATCCCCCACTTCATTGCGCATATAGAGATTCGCAATGAGCACAGTGGCATACATGAAACTCTTAAAATATTCAGTTAGTTCACCCGGCAGCATCACCTGCCAGGCAATCAGGCTAACCACAGCGAGTACGGTAAAATACGCTGGTGCCAAACGGACTACACGTTTTTTATAGAATCTTGCAATTGAAAATTGTTGGGCCTGAATATCGCGTGTGAGAATAATGGTGATCAGATAACCTGAAATCACAAAAAAGATATCTACACCAATATAGCCACCAGAAAATAGTGACCAGCCTAAATGATTGAAAATAACCAGAGATACCGCAATAGCACGTAGGCCATCGATATCTGGTCTGTAGGCAATACTCATAAAAACAGGAAAAGCGGGAGATAAGCTATTTTATGCCTTTCCAATTTCAGAATAAATTTTTTTATATTTATCTTACATTATGGCGTTTATTCTAATTCCTCAGCTTTCAAGTAAGGATAAGGATTCGTTGCGCCCTGCCCACTAAAATAAATTCCATAATGCAAATGTGGTGGTGTGGTTTTAGCATTACCGGTGTTGCCCACATAGGCAATGACTTCGCCAGCTTCCACCCAGTCACCTTCCTGTATATGCTCAGCATAATCCTCCAGATGTGCATAATAATGCTGGCTCAGCTCAGGTCCTGTTATCCAGATCACTTTACCGCCCAAGTTATTAGTTCCAATATTTCTGATGATACCCTGGGTTGCACTCAGCACAGGTGTACCTCGTTGAGCAAAGATATCAATTCCTTCATGCTTACGGCCTGCACTTCGTGAAGCACCCCAAGTATCATTGAGCTGTCTTTGGGTCACACCTTCGACTGGAATGGTTAAAGGTTGTGATAAAGTTTCTTTTCTCAATTGCCAATATAGATAAGGACTTTTCCAGCCCGCTGACTCACCAGAAGGTGGTGGCTGACAGCCACTCAGAAGTATCAATACAATAATTAATAATAAGGAAGCTCTTACATTCGGCACTGCAATTTCTCATTCATACTTCTTAAAATAATCTTATTCAATTCAATCTGATTACACGTGCTGTTCTTGTAATTTTTATTGATGATTCCTTTGAATATTATTTTTTCTCCTCTAAACAACAAAACCCTCTTATAGAGGGTTTTGTCATTGATTATCACCAATTCAAAATCATGGACTATTTACGTTTTTTCGCCCGTGATGGTTTAGATTTTTGAGGTTGCTGCTGTTGCTGCTGTTCCTCATCCTGCATGGAATCCTTTTTGTCCTTTTGCTGAACCTGCTTATGTTTTGCCTGAGATCTAGCCATTTTTGACTCCTACTCATCTCGATCAAAAAGATTGTTTTTCTACTCTAACCACTATAAATAAATAACCAATGCCAGAGTCGTATCTAATTGCTTCAATGTAATTACACTTTAACTAAGTTATTCTGTTTTAAGTGGACATGGTTTTTTGTAATTACAAGTTTTACAGATTTTTGCAGACTGAAACATGAGATTACTCAGCGTATAATTTATATATTGAGATTTATAAATATGAAGCCAAGATTTTAGTGTCAGTTCCGACTGTAAAGATCACAGATTATGATGACTTTAACTCGGTCATTTTAACCCTGTATTGTTTATCTAAGATATTGGAAGAGTCCCTTCTCTGCCACAATAGTGATTTTAATATGGATATTCAGAAAACCTGGCAAGCAAGATTAAAATTTTTACAGATAGATGAGAGTGGTCAGACAAAAATGGCTAAAAAAGAAGTGTTTATTTCCGTCGATATTGAAGCTTCCGGCCCGATTCCTGGGGAATATGATTTGCTATCTATCGGCATGTGTCTTGTCGATCAACCTGAGATCCAGTTTTATTGTGAATTAAAGCCGGTCCCCCATAAAGCTGACCCGAAAGCCTTGGCCGTTAGCGGTTTCAATTTAGAAGATTTAACAAAAAATGGGATAGACCCCACCACTGCGATGCAGAATTGCGCCACTTGGCTTGAGCAACATCTTTCCAAATCTGAAACACCAATTTTTGTCGGATTAAATGCCGGTTTTGACTGGTCTTTTATGAATTATTATTTCCATAAATTTATCGGACACAATCCTTTTGGTGTTTCCTCACTCGATATTAAATCTCTTTATATGGGTACATTTGGCGGACGTTGGTCAGATACACGGGCAAAGAATATTATTGAAATTTTAAAGCCACAAAGCAGAGGCAATCATAATGCATTACAGGATGCGATCTTTCAGGCTGAGCTGTTCCGTTTAATTTTAAAACAGATTCAGGTTTGATTTTTATTAACGCTTATAGCTGCACTTTACCCTTTTACAAGATACTATTCACAGGTTCAACTGCGAACAGTTTCAAAAATATTTCGAGATAAGCAACACTTTAAGGCCGTCTTCCCTCATAATACCCATATATAAATCCACCGTTTTTTAGATTTCAATGGGAGATCACGACTATCCCCACGCGAAGAAATCTGCTCATTTTCAAATTTTTGTAATTATAGAAGTCTTTTCCTATGAAAATCGTCATTCTAAATAAACCTTATGACGTCCTCTCCCAGTTTCGTAAAGACGAAGCACACATGACGATGTCTGATTTCGTAGATGATCCTACACTGCGTCTGGCAGGTCGTCTCGATATGGACTCGGAAGGCTTGGTATTCCTGACCGATCATGGTGGTTTAAACCAGTTCATTACCAATCCTGCCAATAAAAAATTCAAGACTTACCTGGTTCAGGTTGAAGGCGACGTGACTGAAGAAGCACTTGAGCAGTTACGTAAAGGTGTAGAGCTGAAAGATGGTATGACCTTACCTGCAAAAGCAATCAAGGTTCAGCAACCTGAATGGTTATGGGATCGTGATCCTCCAGTTCGTTACCGTGCTTCTGTACCAACGTCATGGGTAGAAATTTCGATTTGTGAAGGCCGTAACCGTCAGGTACGTCGTATGACTGCTGCCGTAGGTTTCCCGACTTTACGTTTGATCCGTACCAAAATCGGTTCTATTGATCTGGTTCAATTGGGTCTGCAACCAGGTGAAACCAAAGAAATTGAACCTTTGCTTTACCCTGACTTTAAAGATGTACCCGCAGAAGAGCCATACCGTTCACGTTCTTACGTGAAAAAACCAGGTGGTACGGGCGGCAAACCACTCAATAAAAAAGTGAATAAAGACGGTACCAAGAAGAAAACCGGTACTCCACGTGTTTGGCAACTGGAAGAAGGTGAAAAACCACGTCGTAAGACCAATGGTACGACACGTCCAAATACCAAAGCACCACGTGGTCGCGGACGCGGTCGTGGATAATATTTAAATGAATCAATGAAAGCTCACGAAGGTGGGCTTTTTTTATTACATAACTTTAATATTTTTTATTTTTCAGTCTTTTAGAATAATTATAAGTATTCATTTTGTGATGGGTCTCATGAAAAAAATTATTTTTGCTTTAGCTGCGACTTCCCTTTCAACTTTTGGCTTTGCCAATCCACTCAGTGTGCATGTGCTAAATCAGGAAACTGGCCTGCCTTCTGCCAATATCACGGTAACTTTAGAAGCCCAGCAAGGTGAGAAATGGGTCAAACTCAATGAAGCCAAAACCGATAATAATGGCCGGATTAAAGAATTCTATCCTAAAGAGACTGCGCTACAAAAAGGCATTTATAAGGTGACTTTTAAAACGGGCGACTGGTTTAAGGCAAATAATCAACGCACCTTTTTCCCAGAAATTCCGGTTGTGTTTGTGATTGATGGTACTTTGGAGCATTACCATATTCCACTGTTGTTAAGTTCTTATGGATATTCAACGTATCGGGGAAATTGATTCACTATTGATAATTAGCACCTTATTTTTACTCTTTATTTGAATATTAAAGTAGTGTTCCAATTGAAATTCATTTCCATAAATATCTTCAAAATTAATAAGTATTTTGTATTTAATTTCATTACATTTATTTAAAATTTCGGCTTCATTTATTGTTAGATAAGATGCTATCCAAACACTCTGGAAATCATTTATACGGTTTAATTTTCGTATTAATTTTAGCTTATCAACCCCACCTAAAACCTCAATAAAACAGGCTTTTTCTTTACCATCATTAAAAACTCTAAACTGAAACAATGGTGCTTCTTGATATTCTATATTGGCATCTAGTGCATCAATAGAATGTGGTTTTAATCTAATTTTAGGATGAGTAAGCTCTAGTATAGGCTTCACAGATTCTTGCAGAGAATTATAGTATTTTTGCTGATCATCAACCAATCTTTTCTGCTGTTTCACACTTTCCTTCATCTCATCAATTTGAAGCTGTAATGCTTGTTCTTGTTGTTCTAACGCTTTGGTATTTTGTTCAAGTTGCTTACCTTGTTGCACATAACCAAGTACTAGCCAAAGAAATGCTACAGGCGCAAAAATACCTGCAAGAAAATCACCTAATTCATTTAAAGATATTGGACTTTTCAAATCTCCGAAAAACCAAAATATAAAAATTATGGCTAACCAGACAACCGTAATTCCCATTCCCCAATTTAAACTCTTCTTATTCATATTCACATAAAAAAACCGATGCCTAAGCACCGGTTTTACATGGTTTATTTAAACTATGCAAATTACGCTTTCAACCATTTCTCAGCTTTAGTTTGATCTTCAATTTTAAGTTCGACTTCAGTCAATGCAGAACCAGCTGCTTGAATATCAAAGGCCATTAACTCATCACGACGGAATGCATGAACAGTATAGGTTCCTTCCTGCTTCGCATATTTTTCGGCAAGCTTTGTCGTCGCTTTCAAGCCATCAATTGCAATGATCACATCATTGGCTGACAGGCCTGCTTTCGCAGCAGCACTATCACGACGAGCGGATTGAATGAATACACCTTCAGGCTTATCTACCAACTTCAAACCAAATGGCAGAGACTTGTCATTTTTCAGGGTATAGCTTACCCCAAACTCAGGGAATAACTGATCCAGTGGTAAGTCTTCTGTGGTATTGATCAGATGGTTGATCTGTTCTAACCAGTTATCGCCAGTCAATTCTTCACATAACTCGAAGATAGTACGCTCGTTCACCTGAATGCCATTTTGCGCATTTTCATACAACTTGCGCATCAAGGCATCCAGGCTTGAACCACGTAGACGCAAGCCTAAATCTAAGCAAAGTGCCACTAAACAACCTTTGTTGTAATAGCTGGTGCCAGCATTATTCGAGTTTTCATCCTGACGATAGAATTTCACCCAGGCATCAAAGCTTGATTCAGACACACTTTGAATAAAGCGACCTGGGTTTTGCAAATAACGGTCAATCTGTGCTTTCAGTAAAGCAATATATGATTCCTGGTTAATCACACCACTACGTAGCAGAATCAGATCATCATAATAAGAAGTAAATCCTTCAAAGATCCAAAGTAAAGAGGTGTAGCCTTCTTTGTTTAAATCGTAATTCACAAAGTTATCAGGGCGAATAAATTTCACTAACCAAGAGTGGAAATATTCATGGCTACATAAACCTAAGAAACGCTGATAATCCTTCGATGGCTCTTCCGGCTCGTTGGCTTTCGGCAGATCGTCACGTGGTGTAATCAGACTGGTTGAGTTTGGATGTTCCAGACCGCCATAACTGTTGCCTGTTGCCATGGTCATAAAGGTATAGTTACTAAATGGCGCCGAACCAAACATAGAAATTTCGGTACTACAGATCTTTTCCAGATCCTGCTGCATGCGTTCAGCATTCATCTCATGTTTGCCAGAAACCACGAACTCATGCGGAATACCATTGGCTTCAAAGCTAAAACGGGTCTGTTCTGCCAGTTCAAATGGTGAATCGATCAGCTCGGCATAATTTTCTGCTTTAAGCGTATAGCGGCCTTTGACCAGGCTCTTGGATGCCATACCGGTTGCTAACTGGAAGTGTTTCAGTTCATCTGGCAGGAAGATTTCAACTTCAATCGCTTTACTTTCTTGTCCTTCCAGCCCCAGACAAGCACAGGCCGGGTTCACATATAGACGTGTTTCATCGACATACGCACCGCGTACGGACAGATCATAGGCATAGACATCATATTCAACCGTGATCAGTTCATGGTCGGTATTAAACAGGCGCCATTTATTCTTTTCAAATTTCTGGATTTTCAGCTGGCGTCCTGCTTCATCAAAGGCTTTCACCCCTTCAATGTGCTTGGAAAATTCACGAATCAGGTAACTGCCCGGAATCCACGTTGGCAAAGACAACACCTGTGTAGGGTCTGCTAAAAAGCGAACAGTCACGTGAACAAGATGCTGACGATAATCGTCAAATTCGATTTGATAATGCAACATAATGGGCGATTCAAAAGAAATTAGAATGTGTTAAGTCTAAGCTTAACATTTTTTTCCAATACATTGCGGAAGTGTCTTAAATGTCTACAATGAGTACTAGCCATGACAAAAAAAAAGGCTTAGCATGCCTAAAATTTTTTTTGCTCGCCAATGGACTGGTCGAATAAGGAACTCCCTTGAAATTTATCGCCTCACTGATTGCGACATTGTGCTTTTTTATGTCCGCAATCTCGCATGCTGCCCTACTTAATATTAATCCTGAAAGTGTTGAGGCAGAAGCCTGGACCATTCTGGACAGCCAGACCGGTCAGACTATTGCTTCACATAATGAAGACCTGCAACGTGCTCCGGCTTCCCTGACCAAAATGATGGTAGCTTATATCACGCTCAAGGAAATTCAGGCCGGAAAATTAGATAAAAATGAAGTAATAACTGCAACGTCTGTAGTCAATATGGTGATGTGGGATGAATCCCAGATGTACCTAAAAGAAGGTGATCAGATTTCAGTAGATCAGTTATTGGCAGGCTTAATTATAATGTCTGCCAATGATGCCGCAGTGACGTTGGCGGAAAAAATTTCTGGAAGCGTACCCAAATTTGTGGAGCGTATGAATAAGGAAGCACAGGCTTTAGGAATGACCCATTCTCATTTCCAGAATCCAGCTGGTATCACCATGCCTGAGCATTATTCCACAGCAGCCGACCTGGCCAAACTATCTCAGGCTTTGGTCAATGAAACGCCAAACTATCTGTTCTATTCCAAGCAACAGAGCTTCAGTTATAACCAGCATTTTCACCGTGCCACCAATCTATTGCTAAAAATAGACCCAACAGTAGACGGCTTGAAAACTGGTTTTACCCGTGCTGCAGGTTATAACCTGGCTGCAACTGCGATCCGTCCAAGCATGGACATGAGTTTATCTAACCGTCGTTTAATCGTCGTGGTGATGGGGAGCAAAAGCGCTATAAAACGTGCGGAAGTCGCTCATAAGCTAATGAACCTGGCCTATACCTATACCCGCAATGAGGTAGCACTCAAGGACAAGCAAGTGCTGGCCGAACTGCCTGTGGTTCAATCTACCCTGAAAATGTTTAAGGTAGCGACCAAAAAACCTGAATTAATTACTACTTCACTCTATGATCAGAGCTATAGCATTGACCTGAACCAGTTTGATCAAAGTACTCAACGCGTGATGTTAGATACAGGGAATGATACTCTACAAAGCATTGAGCCATTACGCGAAACTCAGACCCACTTAAACATTGAAGTGAATGAGACCCAACTGACCGCGCCACTGGCAAAAGTCATGCAATTGGCAACGGTAAACGTCTATCAGAATAATCAGTTGATTCGTACCATCCTGATTGAAGATCAGGTCGATATTGAAGAATCGAATTTCTTTGAAAAGTTCCTGCAATGGTTATTTGGCCTATTCTCAAGTACGAATGCAGACGTTATATTGTATCCGATTGGCAAATAAAATCTGAGACAGACAAAGGATGGCAATTATATTAATTAGCCGTCCTTTTTTTATTGCCTGCATTTATTTTTAATTTTACCAATAGCAACCTCCATAAAAGACATTATTAATTTATATCCTTGAATTGCTACAATTTGTAAGCTGTATAACAATTCTTATCAAGACCTTATTTTAAGCCTGTCATAGTATGTTTTCTTTCTATTTCATTAAAAAAATAAATAGGTTAACAAGGTATGACAGCCCATAAAATTGTGATTGTAGGTGGTGGTGCAGGTGGTCTGGAACTGGCTACCCAGTTAGGACAAAGCTTAGGCAGAAATGGTAAGGCCCAGATTACCCTGATCGACCAGAAGCTGACCCATATCTGGAAACCTCTTCTTCACGAAATTGCAGCGGGAACACTCAATCCGCATGAAGAAGAAACCAATTATTTTGCCCATGCCGCAGCAAATCATTATGAATTTGTTCTGGGCACGTTTAAAAATATTGACCGTGAAACCAAACAGATTCTGGTTGAAACCGAATACTTTTCTAAAAAAGTCCAACCTACCAAGAATAGAAGCATTGACTATGACACCTTGGTGCTTGCTTTAGGCTCCACTTCAAATGACTTTAATACTGAAGGTGTCAAACAGTTCTGTCATTTCCTCGACAGCCGCGAACAGGCGGATATTTTCCAGCAAGACCTGCTGCATCTTTACTTAAATGCCCAGAATGAAGCAGATAGCCGTGAACTGAAAATTGCTATTATCGGTGCAGGTGCTACAGGCGTTGAACTGGCAGCAGAACTGGTTTCTGCCAAGAATAATTTTCATAAATATGGTCTAAACAAGATCGATCCGAATAAGGTCAAAATTACCCTGATTGAAGCTGCAGATCGTATTCTTCCTGCCCTGTCTTCCAAAGTTGCTGAGCACACGATGAAGCAGCTGAAACAGCTAGGTATTGAAGTACTGACTCAACATCGTGTGGCTAAAGTCGATGAAGAGCATATTTATTTTGCAGATGGTTCAAGTCTGGAAGCAGAAGTAAAAGTCTGGGCAGCCGGGATCAAGGCGCCTGAGGTACTCACGCAACTTGAGGGACTGGAAAGAGACAATATTCATCGCCTTAAAGTTTATGCGACATTGCAGACGACCGCAGATCCGAATATTTTTGCCTTTGGGGATTGTGCACATTGCAAGCCTAGAGCTGATGAACCCGTCTTGGGACCACGTGCACAGGTTGCAAGCCAGCAGGCCAGTTTCCTTGTCAATTCTTTACGATTACGTGCGAATGGTCAGACACAGTTACCGATGTTTGTCTTCTCGGATAAAGGTTCTCTGGTGTCCTTAAGTGAAAATAAAGCCGTAGGTGAATTACTCGGTCAGGTCAATGTACAGGGCTTTGTCGCCAAGTCGATGTATGTTTCATTATATCGGCTGCATCAGGCCACGATCTTGGGCTATACTCAGGCTGGGGTAATGACGGTAAAAGACTTCGTTACAAGAAAAATCTCGCCGAAGATAAAATTGCATTGAAATTTACAGATGCGCCCCCATCAATGAAAAAATCAGCATTTATATAGGGAAATTGCATTTTTTTTGCTAATTTTAGTCTACAAAAACTCAATTTCACTTTATGATGTATCTCTTAAAAAATTTGATTGGATCAATATCATGACTGCAGTTGCAAATGACCTCGTGGTTTCTTTCCACTACACATTGACTAACGCAGAGGGTGAAACTCTCGATAAATCTCAAGGTGAACCACTTGCATATTTGCATGGTGCAGGCAACATCATTCCTGGCCTTGAAAATGCACTACTTGGTAAAACTGTAGGCGACAAATTCACTGTAACTGTTCCAGCAGCTGAAGGCTATGGCGAATACAACCCAGAGCTAGTACAAGAAGTTCCTGCGAAAATGTTCCAAGGTGTGGACAACATCCAACCTGGTATGCAATTCCAGGCGCAAACTGATGACGGCGTTCAAATCGTAACTGTTAAAGCAGTTGAAGGCGAAAACATTGTTGTTGATGCGAACTTCCCACTTGCTGGCCAAGACCTGACTTTCGACGTTGAAATCGTGGAAATCCGTGAAGCTTCTCAAGAAGAACTTGACCATGGTCACGTACACGGTGCAGGCGGTCACCACCACTAAGATTGATTGATCTGAAGTGCAAAAGGCAAAGTGAAAACTTTGCCTTTTTTTGTTGCCTATATATTTTATTCAGGCATAAAAAAGCAGAGCCTCTGCCCTGCTTTTTTTATAATTCAAGCAATGGTTATTTACGTTGGTTATAAATCTGCATTGCGGCTGGCAGATTTTGACGCATTGCGGCAATACGCTGACTGCTTGATGGGTGAGTCGATAAGAACGCGACACCACTACTGGTTTGCTTACTCATTTTTTCCCAAAGAGTAATTGCAGCATTCGGGTTATAACCTGCACGAGCCATCAACATTAAGCCACCTTGGTCAGCACGGCTTTCCAAGTTACGTGAGTATGGTAGACCAATACCAATCTGGCTACCCAGCTGTGCAGCTGCTGCACCACCCTGACCCACACCTGCTGCACTCAGGCCAATACCTAAAGCCAAGTCAGTCAGTGCCTGAGCACCAATCTTCTGTTTAGAATGCTCTTCTAGCGCATGCACCATTTCATGACCCATAATTGCTGCAATTTCAGCATCAGTTAAGCTCAATTTATTGACGATACCCGTATAGAACACCACCTTACCACCTGGGGCAACATAAGCATTGACCTGATCGCTCTTCAGTACAGCCAGCTGCCAGTCAAATCGGGTGCCTGTCTGGTTCAGCTGGTCTGCATAAGGACGCAATTTGTTAAATACAGTGTTGATGCGCTTATAAGTAGCAGAAGACGTATCCAGTGTATTGGCAGCACGTGCTTCCTGAACGGTCTTGTTAAAGCCTTGTGTCGCTACAGCGTTTAAGGTTGATGTATCCGCGCCCGCTATATCAGCGACAGTGGTACAACCTGATAAAGTGACGACTGTAGCCGCACACATGCTGAACAAAAATTTATTTTTCATTATAGATTCTCCACCCCAGTTTCAAGGCACAATACTTGATAAAAATTATAATTGAAACATCGCCATACCTGAAACGTGTAATTACTTCATCTTTTTAGCATTTATGTAATATTTCAGGTGATGAATTGTATGCTAAGCCAATAAATTAGACAAAGTACATTTAAAACCAGATAAAACTGGCTCAAAGGTTGGATCTTCAACTCCAGACTTTCACTTTTGCGCTTGGCAAACAGGATCGCGTTCTGGATCAGGATCACTGGCACCAATATGCAGGCAATAATGACACTTAAGCCTACCAGCGCATTATAGATAATTTCAGGATTACTGGTTTGAGCACGAATAATCAGCATGGCAATGGTGGGAGCCCCGCCCATGGCAAATAGCAACGAATAGAACATGGTTGCCGAGATATTTTTTTGCATCCTGCAAGCTCTTATATTTTCTTTAATATTTATTCTAACAAGCACAGCAGCATTACACATCACTCTGTGATGCAACTTTAGTCGTGCGCCAGTATTCCTTACTCGATACGTTATAAAAAAACCCTGTGAAATTCACAGGGTTTTTCTCATTTCAGCTTAAAGGATTAAGCATCAAACGGATGACGAAGAACAATTGTTTCTTCACGGTCTGGACCAGTTGAAATGATGTCGATTGGACATTCAATCAATTGCTCAAGACGTTTCACATAATTAATTGCAGCTTGTGGCAATTGATCTAATGATTTGGCACCGAAAGTAGACTCAGACCAGCCTGGCATCGTTTCGTAGATCGGTCTTAAAGTTTCGAATGCAAGTGCATCAGAAGAACCTACACAGCCAGAATCAGCAGCTTCGTAACCTACACAGATTTTTACTTCTTCTAAACCGTCAAGAACGTCAAGTTTAGTCAGGCAAATACCTGAAAGTGAGTTTACTTCTACTGAACGGCGCAGGATTTCAGCATCGAACCAGCCACAACGACGTTGACGGCCAGTAGACGCACCAAATTCCGAACCTACAGTACCTAAGTGTTTACCGATTGCATCGCCAACATCATTTGCAGCATCGTACACAAGTTCAGTTGGGAATGGACCAGCACCTACACGTGTTGTGTATGCTTTGGTAATACCCAATACATAATCAAGGTGTAATGGACCAAGACCTGAACCTGAGCTTACGCCGCCCGCAGTCGTATTTGAAGAAGTCACGTACGGATATGTACCGTGGTCAACGTCAAGAAGTGAACCTTGCGCACCTTCAAACATGATGTTATCACCGTTTTTACGGTATTTATGCAACTCACCTGTTACGTCGATAACAAGCGGCGCAACCACTTCACGCCATTGGTCGCAAAGTGCAAGTACTTCTTCAAGCTTAACAGCTTCTACGCCGTAGAATTGAGTTAACTGGAAGTTATGGTATTCAAGAAGCTCAGTTAACTGCGCTTTAAGATGTTCACCACCACGTACCAGATCAGCAACACGGATTGCACGACGAGCCACTTTATCTTCGTAAGCTGGGCCAATACCGCGACCAGTCGTACCAATTTTCGCATTACCACGTTTGATTTCACGTGCTTGATCAAGCGCAATGTGGTTTGGAAGAATCAAAGGACAGTTTGGAGAAATACGCAGACGCTCTTTAACAGGCACGCCTTCTTTTTCAAGAATATCCATCTCTTTGATGAGCGCTTCAGGTGAAAGAACCACACCGTTACCAATTAAGCACAGTACGTTTTCACGTAAAATACCTGATGGAATGAGGTGAAGAACTGTCTTTTTACCACCAACTACAAGAGTATGGCCTGCGTTGTGACCGCCTTGATAACGTACAACTGCTGCCGCTTGATCTGTGAGCAGGTCGACGATTTTACCTTTACCTTCGTCGCCCCATTGGGTACCAAGTACCACAACATTCTTGCCCATAATAGCCTCATTACATCATGCTGTTAAAGTTGAAAAGCCTGGCCCAGCGACATGAATACTGAGCCTGACCATTAAATTGTTTTGACTGTCCACTCACCGTCAACATTCACCAGCTGGTGAGTTGCATACGGCACCGAGTTTAAACCGTCATTACCTAATAACTGAATTACACTTAAGCCTTGTGCACGTGTTGCCTGAATCGCATCAAGCAAAGCAGCATCATTACCTTTAGGCGCAACAATAATCTGTGCAGTTTCAAATTTGCCTGCACTTAAGCTATACAAGTCACAAGAGAAACCGGTTGCAGGACGAGCACGACCAAAGTGTTGACCAATACTGTCATAACGGCCACCTTGTGCCAGTGGTGCAGCACGGTTTGGTGCATACACGGCATACATCAGGCCAGTGTGGTAATGGTAAGAACGCAATTCAACCACATCGACACCAATCTCCAGATTCGGCCAGCGTGCCTGGATTTCCTGTTGAGTAGTGATCAATGCATCCAGTGCCTGTTTAAAGTCTGGATTCGCCAGCACTTCAGCACTCAATTGTGTTTGTAATGCATTCAAGTCACTTGCATAGCGACCCAATACGTAGAAATCATGACCCTGATTTAGTGTCGCAGTAAACTCTTGCAGTTCTGGCAATGCTTTACGCTGATACAGGTCAGACAATTGACGTTCAGCTGCCTTACTTAAGCCCGCTTGAGCTACAAGACTACGGAACAGACCGACATGACCCAAGTCAAGGTGAATACCATCTGCCAGACCAGATTCCTGAATCAGACTCACCATCAGGTCAATCATTTCTACATCGGCATCAATACTGTCTGAACCGAATAATTCTGCACCCAGCTGCAGCGGTGCACGCGTGGTGTTAAAACCCTGTGGCTTGGTATGAAGTACAGTACCTGCATAGCAATAACGTGCTACACCTTCCACTGGATGTACATGTGCATCGATACGAGCCACTTGTGGTGTCATATCGGCACGCACACCAAGCAAACGGCCAGAAAGCTGGTCGATCACTTTAAAAGTGGCTAAGTCTAAATCCTGATTCGATTCTGAGAGAGAAGATAGAGATTCAATGTATTCAATGAATGGCGTGTACACCAGCTGATAACCTCGAGATGCGAGGAAATCCAGTGATTTACGACGCAAATGCTCAAGGACTTGCGCTTGTTCTGGTAATACATCAGCTACACCATCAGGTAATAACCATGTCTCTGAAATGGGCATGTTGTAAACCTAAATTCTTGTCAGCGCGGAACAAATCCGCATAAAAAAATCGGGAGCACACCCGATTTCTCCTAGTCTAGCACGATCATTTAGGCTGTGCATCGCAATTTTTATAATTTTCTCTGACTGATCAAATGACTAACATTGATAATGAAAATCCGGCGGTGAAGACTTGGGCCAAGTCAATTAAAAAGATATCAAAAGCTAAAGTATCAACATGATTTTAAAAATTTTATTCCTTAAAAAAACTTTAAGGTTTTATCTTGAACTCTATACTTTCCAAAATAACCAGCAAATACTTCAGAAAAATTCATTTTTAAATGTTTAAAAAAATCCCGCATAAATGCAAGATGCACGGATTTGAATACCTAAGAAAACAGCACTATTCAGGCAAATTTGAAGTTAACAGGACAATACGCTGCACTTCATTATACAAATACACTTCGTTATTAGATTAAATTTAGCCTACATCTATATGTAATACATCAGGTTTCGGCATGCTGCCTACCATTATGATGAGGGTAATTTCGGCAGGAGTTTCACGCAGCCCGCTCTTTTAGACTGCTTAATCAGAAAACCATTTTCGAAGATTATTGTTTTGGTTCAACCACTTTTGCCAGCAGATGCACCAGCTCGGCATTCTGTAATTCGACCTGTTTTAGTTTGGTCGTGGTCTGGTCCAGTACTTCTTGCTGTACATGCATCTTTTTAGCCAGATCCTGCATAATCTCTAAGGTCTTTTTTAGATTATCTTCCAGATTCGCGACCTTTTGCTCGACCGCAACACCCTCCAATTCAGGACCAGTTTCAACCTGATTGAACTGCAGCCAGATCAGGAAAATCACCGCCAGTGTCAGGAGTGTAATAAAGCCCCACATTAATAACATTGCTTTTGCTCTTCTAGTTGGTCGCCTGAGTTTTATCATAATCAAAAAAACAGGCGATATTGTAACGATTTTATCGGAATGCCAGCACCAGATATCGACTGGCAAATTAGATTAATTTTCTTTATACATCAATATACTTGAGAATAAAATTTACTTAAGCCATAGATTAGAGCGCTTTATGCATTAAAGGAATGACATAAATCTAGTAACCGGTTGGCATAACCCCATTCATTGTCATACCAGGCAAATACTTTGGCCTGCTTGCCTACGACTATGGTCTGGGTCATATCCACAATCAATGAATATGGTGAATGATTAAAATCGGAAGAGACTAAAGGTTCATCCGTGATCGACATGATTTCAGTATAGTCCTGAGCCACTGCTTTGATTAGGACGTCATTCAGCTGATGATCGGTAATATTGGCTTGAGTTACAAAAGTTAAATCAATCGCTGCCACATTAATGGTCGGTACACGAATCGAATAACCATCAATCCGGTTTTCCATTTTCGGCATGACCTGCTTGAGTGCGCCTAAAGCAGATGACGTCGTCGGAATAATATTTTGCCCTGAAGCTCGGGCACGACGTAAGTCACGATGCGCATGGTCTAGGACTGATTGATCCGCAGTGACCGCATGAATTTCAGTCATTAGCGCGGTATCAATACCGAAAGCATCATCTATGATTTTAACCAGCGGCACTAATGCCTGCGTGGTACAAGATACGCTGGAAATGATCTGGTCACTGTTTTTCACATCACGATGGTTCACGCCATAAACAATTGCAGCATCTACACTGTCAAATGGCGCTGCACCAATAATTACACGTTTGGCACCGGCAGTAATATGCTGTGTCGCTGCTTCACGGGAACGGAACAGACCGGTACACTCCAGTACCACATCAACATTCTGTTCTTGCCATGGCATCTGAGCCGGGCTGGCTTGACGCAGGACTTCGACTTTTAAACTGGCATCCTGATAAGACACATGCAGATAAACACGTTCCTGTTCATAGCTGAGATCGACCTGCCCTGGAAAGCGGCCATGAGTGGTGTCGTATTTGAACAGATGCAGTAAAGTTTCCACATCGGCAATGTCATTAATAGCAACGATGTCAAAATTAAAATCTTTCGGATTTTCAAACCATGCACGTAACACATTGCGTCCGATTCGCCCAAAACCATTAATTGCGATACGTTGCATCGACATTCCCTTAAGCAGCATAAAACTTTGAGTGCCCTATATTAATGGAATTATACAGCTGACTGATAACTATTCAGCCAAATCCTTTAAAATTTACACAGCATGTCCAATATTTCACCGAATAATTTATGCTTTATCATCGTGAATATTCTCTTTAATCCTGACAGATTTGAAATAAATTGCTGTTCTGACAATAGCTTTTGATTTTGTAGTCATTTTCCAGAATTTACCAATATTCATTCCTTAGAGTTTTATGATCTATAAATATGAAAATCATTGGTCGAACAGGCATTTTCCGTTATAATTTGGCGTTTTTAAAAATTTAAGCCCCGCATTGCAGCAAAGAACCAACCTTCTTGTCAGACTGCACTGCTTTTGCCCAATCAGAAATTATGGAGTGACTTGGTTGTGAGTACTCGTTTTATGACATCAGCTGAAATTCGCGAAGCTTTTTTAAGCTACTTTGAATCGCAAGGGCATACACGTGTCGCGTCGAGTTCTCTGGTTCCTGCCAACGACCCAACATTATTGTTTACCAACGCCGGTATGAACCAGTTTAAAGACTGCTTCTTAGGTCTGGAAAAACGCGATTATGTCCGTGCAACATCTTCACAAAAATGCGTACGCGCAGGCGGTAAGCACAACGACTTAGATAACGTTGGCTACACAGCGCGTCACCACACATTTTTTGAAATGCTGGGTAACTTCTCGTTTGGTGACTACTTCAAGCGTGATGCGATCAAATTTGCTTGGGATTTCTTAACCAACGAAAAATGGTTAGGTCTTCCTAAAGACAAACTTTATGCCACGGTTTACCACACCGATGACGAAGCTTTTGACATCTGGAACAAAGAAATCGGTCTGGATGCATCTCGCATTATCCGTATTGGTGACAACAAAGGCGGTCAATACGCATCAGATAACTTCTGGGCAATGGGCGATACAGGTCCTTGTGGCCCATGTTCTGAAATTTTCTATGACCATGGCGATCACATTTGGGGCGGTTTACCGGGCACACCTGAAGAAGATGGCGACCGTTTCATCGAGATCTGGAACAACGTATTCATGCAGTTCAACCGTACTGCTGATGGGGTGCTTCACCCTCTTCCTGCTCCTTCTGTTGATACAGGTATGGGCTTAGAGCGTATTTCGGCAGTTCTACAACACGTCAACTCAAACTACGAAATCGACCTATTCCAACATTTGTTAAAAGCAGCTGCGGAAATCATTGGTTTAGATACAGCTGAACTTGAAGCGAAAGCACAAGCTGAAGGCAAACCAGTTGAATACCCTGCATCACTTAAAGTGGTTGCTGACCATGCACGTTCATGTTCATTCCTCATCGCTGATGGCGTAAATCCATCAAACGAAGGTCGTGGTTATGTCCTACGTCGTATCATCCGCCGTGCAGTTCGTCACGGTAACAAATTGGGTGCGACAGGTTCATTCTTCCACAAAATGTTGAAGCCTTTGATTGAAGTGATGGGTGCTGCCTACCCTGAACTTGAAGCACAACAAGTTCGTATCGAAGCGCAACTTCTGAAAGAAGAAGAGCAATTTGCAAAAACACTTGAGCAAGGTTTGAAATTGCTTGAAGGTGAATTAGCTCAACTGAAAGGTTCCGTGATTCCAGGTGAAGTTGTATTCAAACTTTACGATACGTATGGCTTCCCAACTGACCTTACAGCGGACATCGCACGTGAACGTGATTTAACGATTGATGAAGCTGGTTTTGAAACTGAAATGGCTGCTCAGCGTCAACGTGCACGTGATGCCGGTAAATTCACGATCGACTACAACTCTGTTGTGAAAGTTGAAGGTGAAACTCAATTTGACGGCTACGATGCAACTGCGGGTGAAGGTCAAATCATCGCAATCTATAAAGATGGCGAGCAAGTCGATGAAGTGGTTGAAGGCGATGAAGCATTAATCGTACTGAATCAAACACCTTTCTATGCAGAAAGCGGTGGTCAGATCGGCGATACAGGTATCTTTAAAAACGATACCGGTATTTTCGAAGTTCAAGATACCAAGAAATCTGGCGGTGCGTTCGTTCACCAAGGTATCGTGACCATGGGTAACCTGAAAGTTACTCAAAATGTAGAAGCGACTGTAAAAGCAGACATCCGTGCAGCGACTGCACGTAACCACTCTGCAACGCATCTTCTACATGCTGCGCTTCGTCAAATTTTAGGTTCACACGTACAGCAAAAAGGCTCATTGGTTGCGTCTGACGTATTACGTTTCGACTTTGCCAACGACCAACCTGTGACATTTGAACAACTTCAAGAAATTGAACGTCTTGTGAATGCTGAAGTGATTGCCAACACTGAAGTAACGACTGAACTGCTTGATATCGAATCTGCGAAAGCAAAAGGTGCGATGATGTTGTTTGGTGAGAAATACGGTGACGAAGTACGCGTACTGTCTATGGGTTCAGTGATTGAAGAGAAAAACTTCTCAATCGAACTATGTGGTGGTATTCACGTAAAACGTACAGGTGACATTGGCCTGTTCAAAATCACGTCTGAAGGTGGTGTGGCAGCCGGTGTGCGTCGTATTGAAGCGGTGACAGGCACTAAAGCCATTGAAGTTGCTCAAAAGGCGGATCGTGACATCAACACGATTAATGGCTTATTGAAAGCACAAAAAGACCAAACTTTAGAGAAAGTTGAAGCGATTGTTGACACAGCATCAAGCTTGCAAAAACAAATCGAACAACTGACTCAAAAATTGGCAAGCCTACAAGCGGGTGAACTGTTAAGCCAAGTTCAAACGATTGCAGGTCGTCAAACACTGATCACAACCGTTCAAGGCATGGATGCAAAAGCACTTCGCAACTTGCACGATGGTGTGAAATCTAAATTAGAAAATGCAGTGATTGTTCTTGCAGGTGTAGAGGGTGACAAGGTGAGCTTGATCGCATCTGTGGCGAAAGACTTTACTGCTTCTATTAAAGCGGGTGACATCATCAAACACTTGGCAACTGAGCTTGGTGGTAAAGGTGGTGGTAAACCTGACTTGGCACAAGGTGGCGCGCCACTTAACGAGAAGTTTGCAACAGTGATGGCTGATCTAGCAGCTTGGCTTGAAGCAAAATAAAAACTTCATTTTGTGTAACTGACCCTGATTGGAACATCAGGGTCATGGTTTGAATGGAACAACTATGGCATTAATCGTTCAAAAATATGGCGGTACCTCAATGGGTACTCCCGAGCGCATTTTAAATGTTGCTCGTCGTGTGAAGCGCTGGCATGACCACGGCCACAAGGTGGTGGTGGTTGTATCAGCGATGAGTGGTGAAACCAACCGCTTACTTGCTTTAGCGAAAGCCATTACCGAAACCCCTGACCCGCGTGAACTTGACCAAATGGTTTCTACCGGTGAACAGGTAACGATTTCGATGTTAGCAATGGCATTGAACTCGATCGGTGTTGAAGCTAAATCTTTGACTGGTCGCCAAGTTGGGATTAAAACCGACAGCGCTTTCACCAAGGCTCGTATTGAATCGATTGATACCGATGTTTTGACTGAAAACCTAGATGCTGGCCGTGTCATTGTCGTGGCAGGTTTCCAAGGCTTTGATGCGAATGGCAACACAACGACTCTAGGTCGTGGTGGTTCAGATACTTCTGGTGTTGCACTTGCCGCTGCATTAAAAGCTGATGAATGCCAAATTTACACAGATGTAGATGGTGTTTATACAACTGATCCGCGTGTTGCACCAAAAGCGAAAAAAGTTGACCGTATTTCGTTTGAAGAAATGCTGGAAATGGCATCCCTTGGTTCTAAAGTCCTTCAAATTCGCTCAGTTGAGTTTGCAGGTAAATACCAAGTGCCATTACGTGTACTTTCAAGCTTCGACAACGACAACGATGGCGCATTTGATGAAGACTTCAAAAACAACGTCGGAACCCTTATCACTACTGAATTGGAAGACAACATGGAACAGCCAATTATCTCTGGTATCGCGTTTAACCGTGACGAAGCTAAACTGACTATTCTGGGTGTTCCAGACGAACCAGGTATTGCCTCTAAAATTTTAAAACCAATTGGTGATGCCAATATCGAAGTCGATATGATCATCCAAAACGTTGAAGAAGATGGCACCACCGACTTCACGTTCACAGTCAACCGTGGCGAGCTTGCAAAAGCGAAAAAAATCCTTGAAGAAACAGCGCAAGCGATTGGTGCACGTGAAGTAGCGACTCGTGATGACATCGTAAAAGTATCAATCGTAGGTGTAGGTATGCGTTCACATGCAGGCGTAGCAAGTAAAATGTTTACTGCTCTTGCAGACGAAGGCATTAACATTCTGATGATCTCGACTTCTGAAATTAAAATTTCAGTGATCATTGAAGAAAACTACCTGGAACTTGCGGTACGTTCGCTTCACACTGCATTTGGTCTAGATCGTGAGTCTGGCGAATCAAGCGCACGTGCTTAATGATTGATTTGTAATTTATTGTCGTTGTCTGACATTATTTTGCAAAACTTCATAAAAAATCAGAGCCACTATAGTTTTTTTTATAGTGGCTCTGTTATATTAAGGGCGAGGATTTATAGAAAATTTAAATAGATGATAATCCCAACCAAGATGGTGCGTGGTGATCTGTTCGATTTTCTCTTGTGATTTCAAGTTGTGTTTCAACATACATTCTAAATTGAATGCACGTTTAGCGTTTTGCAAGGAGATAAACATGCTGATTCTGACTCGCCGTGTCGGAGAAACTTTGATGATTGGAGACCAAGTCAGCGTGACTGTGCTTGGCGTAAAGGGCAACCAGGTACGTATTGGGGTGAATGCGCCAAAGGAAGTTTCTGTCCACCGTGAAGAAATTTACCAGCGTATTCAGCATGAACGTGCAATGCATGAGCATCTTCAACATATTGACCAGGACTATCAGCCTTCATTTGAAGATGATACCTCTTCTCAGAATAACTTTAATCGTTAATTTCTGCGAAAAATAATAAAGCGGCTCTAGGCCGCTTTTATTTTTTTCTACACTTTTACCGCAGTTCACTTAGACATTCTATGTATTTATAAAATATTCTATAAATGTCTTATAGCTCCAGTTCACTCTGTTCCTGCATAGCTGCAATGGCTTTACGCACAGGACCAAAACTACGTCGATGCTCTTCAATTACCCCATGCAAGGCAATTGCTTCAAAATGAGCTTTGGTCGGATAACCTTTGTGCTTGGCAAAACCAAAGTGTGGGAATTTATGATCCATTTCAACCATCTGATGATCACGAGTAACTTTTGCCAAAATACTGGCTGCTGAAATCTCGGCATGCAGTGCATCCCCACCAATGACAGCATCACAACTCATCGCCAAACCTCGAGGAATCTTGTTGCCATCAACCAGTACATGATCTGGTTGAATATCAAGTGCTTCTACCGCACGACGCATCGCCAGCAATGAAGCCTGCAAAATATTATGTTTATCAATTTCTGCTGCAGACGCTTCGGCAATTGCCCAAGCCAATGCTTTTTCCTGAATTTCAACAAATAACTTCTCACGTTTCTTTTCAGTGAGTTTTTTCGAGTCATTCAGGCCTTCAATCGGATTATTCGGATCAAGAATAACTGCAGCCGCCACCACTGAACCCACCAATGGACCACGCCCTGCCTCATCTACACCTGCAATTCGCATCATATTTCCTTCAATTATTCAGCCCAAATATAAAAGCGGCCAAAGTGGCCGCTCATTTAAGCAAATCTTGCTTAGTTTTTCAAAGTTTCTACAACACAGGCATTCAATGTGCTACTTACCACTTTAGTTACCAAGGTTGCTTGAGAATTTTTGTCCATTGCAGCAACAACCAGGTCAGCTGCTGTTACGCTGGTAGTCGCTTTCTCAGCTACACATGAACATACTTCGTTTTGTAATTCAGTTTGCTGAGTTTCAGTCATCAACTTAGATGCTGTTTTCCAGTAAGTATTATTATTGATTTCAGTGACGCATTTAGCCTGCACACCCACTTTTACTGCGGCCATTGCCAAGCCGTTCGCTGTAGTTGCAGCAGTTGAACCTGTTGTACCATCAGTGGTAACACAAGCAGTTAAAACAAAAGCCATGGGTGCAAGTACAGCTGCTAATTTTTTCACTGTAAATCCTATGTTGTGAATTAAAGATGCACTATTTTGCCGAAAATTAAAGCGTGAATAAATCACTATTTCAGCCCATGGAGTCAGTTGTGCAATTAAACGACGCCCATTGAAAAACCCTGACCTATTTCACTAATTCCTGTACACAGCCTTTCAGACTATTCGCTACGGCTTGACGTGCCAACTGGTTTTTCGCTTCTTCATTTACTGTTGCTTTAAGCAAAGTTGATGTCGGCACATCTTTTAAAGCATGTTTACCCACACAATCACAGACATTGTGTTCCAGTTTGGCTTTATTAGCCTCCTGCATCAGATAGGTCGAAACTTTCCAGACTGTGGAATCTTTGAGCTCTTGCCCACATTGATAGGCAATCACTGGCTTTAAAGCTTTTTGAGTCAGACTTATATCGGCATGACTATGTGTCCAGAAAGCCAAAACAGCCACAGATATCGCGATAATATATTTTTTCATGAATTTACTCATTCAACAGAAAAAGGCGGAGCGAACTCCACCTCTTATGTACAGTTTACTTAAACCAATGCTTTGATCTTACTAATCCAGTTAGCCTTGTCTGCTTCACTGATAAATGAGGCTTCAAAGGAATTGATTGCCAGCTGTTTTAACTCATCATTGCTTAGATCCAGAGCTTCAGCAATGGCAATGAAATTGTCATTCATATAACCACCAAAATAAGATGGATCATCCGAATTCACAGTGACATGCACGCCCTGCTGTAACAGGCGACGAATATTATGTTGCTGCATATCATCTACCACACAAAGCTTTAAGTTTGAAAGTGGGCATACTGTCAGCGGCATTTTTTCTGCAATCAAACGCTGCATCAATGCCGGGTCTTCCTCAGAACGCACACCGTGATCAATACGGTTCACTTTCAACAGATCTAAAGCTTCCCAGACATATTCTGCCGGACCTTCTTCACCCGCATGTGCCACAATCAGGAAACCTGCTTCACGCGCTTTAGCAAAGACACGTTCAAATTTAGAAGGCGGATGCCCGACTTCACTTGAATCCAGCCCCACCCCAATAATTTGATCTTTATATGGCAAAGCCTGTTCTAGAGTTTCAAATGCTGTTTCTTCACTTAAATGGCGCAGGAAACACATGATCAGATGTGAAGTAATACCAAGTTTTTCTGCGGCATCATCACACGCACGTTGCAGACCATTCAGTACCGTTTCGAAAGCAATTCCACGATCGGTATGGGTTTGTGGATCGAAGAACATTTCGGTATGTACAACATTGTCTTCGGCACATTTTTCAAAATATGCCCAGGCCAGATCGTAAAAATCCTGTTCATAAATCAGAACATTGGCACCAGCATAATAAATATCTAAAAAGGATTGCAGATTATGGAAATTATAGGCCTGCCTGACTTCCTCAACCGACTGGTAAGGAATGGCAATCTCATTACGTTGTGCAATTGCAAACATTAACTCAGGTTCAAAAGTACCTTCAATATGCACGTGCAGCTCTGCTTTTGGCATCGCCTGTATTAATTCAAGACGGTTCATCACTACTCCTGATTAAACCTGAGAAAAATAAAAAAGGGCGCAAACTGAGTTTACACCCTTTCTGAATTTGACAAAAATCAGCCACCGAATAGCGCGAATTTCAATGCCCAAAGCACAGCTACAATCCACACCATATACGGTACAGTTGAAGCCTTACCTGTGAGTAATTTAATCAAAGCATAGCTGATAAAACCCATCGCTATACCATCAGCAATTGAATACGTGAATGGCATGAATACGATAGTCAAGAATGCTGGAACAGCTTCTGTAATATCGTCCCAATCAATATGCACGATACCTTGAATCATCAACACACCCACAAACAAAAGGGCTGGTGCTGTTGCAAAGCTTGGTACAGATTGAGCAAGTGGTGCCAAGAATAAGCAGGCAATAAACAAGAAACCGACAATCACTGCGGTTAAGCCTGTACGACCACCTGCAGCTACACCTGCTGAAGACTCAATATATGGTGTAGTTGAAGACGTACCTAATGCTGCACCTGCCACAATTGCAGATGAGTCAGCAAATAGTGCTTTTTTCAAGCGAGGTAATTTACCATCTTTTAATAAACCTGCGCGGTGAGAAACACCAACAAGAGTACCTGTCGAGTCGAATAAATCGACCAAGAAGAATACGAAGATGACACCGATCAAGCTTGCAGTAAACAAACCTTCAAAGTCCATTTGCATAAAGGTTGGCGCAATTGAAGGTACAGCACCGACCACACCTTTAAATTCGCTCAGGCCCATGGCAGCCGAAATGCCCGTCAGTACTAAAATACTGATGATAATTGCACCACGAACTTTAAAGTGATGCATCACCACAACCATTAAGAAACCAAGTAATGCAAGCAATACCGATGGCTGTTTAAGGTCGCCTAGACCAACTAAAGTTGCTGGGTTATCGACAATAATTCCTGCGTTTTTCAGCGCGATAAGCGCAAGGAACAAACCAATACCACCACCAATCGCCAGTTTTAAGGACATTGGAATAGCATTGACGATTGCCTCACGTATTTTGAACATACTAATGGCAATAAATACCAGACCTGACACAAAAACGGCGCCCAATGCAGTTTGCCATGGCACACCCATTCCCAGACATACAGAATAGGTAAAGAAAGCGTTCAAGCCCATGCCAGGTGCAAGCGCAATTGGATAGTTTGCTACAAGACCCATCACCAGACAGCCAATTGCGGCTGCAAGACAGGTTGCAACGAAGACAGCCCCATGATCCATCCCTGTTTCGGATAAAATCATTGGATTGACAATAATGATGTAACACATGGTTAAGAATGTCGTTACACCTGCAAGAACTTCTGTACGGAAACTGGTTTTGTTTTCACTCAGTTTGAACAGACGTTCCAGCATGTTTTCGGAAGATGGATTAGGAGTCGTCATGACCTAGCCCCTATTGAGTAAACTTTATGCCTGAGCATTCCATAAAATCCTTCTACTTACTTAGGTAAAGGATTTTGCGGATGAGTTAGCAACGAATATGCCAGCATCGCTATTCGACGGGTCAAGTAATCTTAAAGCACAGCAAAACAGTAACTATGCACTAAGCACAAAAAAACTAAACAAAAAAGCTGCATAACCTTATGCAGCTCATTAATAAATGAATTGAATCAATTGGTTACAATAACTCAAATCTGATCCAATATTTTGTTTTCAGAATTATAACACATTGATTTTTTATTGTTTCTAAAATTTAACTTTAATTCTCTATTCAAGTTTCAACTGTTCAGTCATTTGAAAAGTTCATTGATTTTATGCAGTTAATAGCTTACTCAAGCAGATATCGTCTTAATGACGAATATGCTTACCCTCAATTGCCTGCAAAGAAATCTTGGCATCGGTAATGATGCGGCTTATTTCCTGCTGGCGCCTGTTTTCACTTTGCTTATACACATAGTATCCCAGTACCCCGACCAATAAAGCGCAAACTGGAATTACATAACTTTTCATAATTATAGGCATTCTTTTACATTTTTAAAATTGTATGAATAAATTATCAACTAATCATGTGACAAAGTAGGTGAAATTCTATATGAATTGTAATCAATATTATTAATTTGTAACCTAATTGACTCAGTTTAGCTTTATTAATATCAGGAATTCTACAATAAAAAAATTATGCTTTTATCGTAAATACAAAGTATTAATCTGCTTAAATATTTTTATTAAAATATACTTCTTTCATAACTCAAAAAATGATTATCCTATTCATATTTATAGATATTAAAAGCCCTTTCTCCCTTTGGGATGAGAAGTATTAATTTGAAGAGAATGAGGGAGTTTTTTAGAAAAAACCTCTCCCTGAGGAGCATGCTCCGCAAACCTCCTTGTAGGAGAGGTAATTCCCTTTATAGAGATTTAAAAATGATTTATGAAAGAATCCTATAATTAAAATTAATTATAAAAATCTTAAATAAATATCTATTTCCAGTGAATATTTAATTTAAATGAACTCTAATTTCTTTTAAATAAAAGATGAGTAAAATTGAGTTTCTTACAGCCTTATCTATAAATTTTTCTAAATCAATTTCTTCTGGTCCATTATCAAAATCATCGATAAAGGCTTTTATATTTTAACCTTTAACTCTCCAATATTTGCCGTTCTACTTTGAAATAGACTAAATTTTATCCTTTAAAATTAATGCTCCTTTTTGTAGCAGAATTCTTATCTGTAAAAAGAAAAAGCTCATTTTATGCGCTTTTTAATGCTTAATTATTCATATATAAAAAAAAGATCACCCACAGGTGATCTTTTCTCTATTAAATAAGACTTCAAGCAGCGAGCTGTTCATCACGCTTGAACACCAGCTCACCTTTAAGAGAACTCTCTGCATCAAAGTAGTACCCCTCAGTATTAAAACCTTTCAGATCCTCTACGCGATCAATCTGGTTTTCAATAATAAAGCGTGCCATCAGGCCACGTGCTTTCTTGGCATAAAAGCTAATCACTTTATATTTGCCATTTTTCTGATCCAGAAACACAGGCTTAATGATTTCTGCCTGGATTTTATTTTCCTTCACAGATTTATAGTATTCATCAGAAGCAATATTCACCAAAAGTTCTGAATTCGCCGCTGCAAGATCATAATTGATCAGCTCAGTAATAGTATGTCCCCAGAATTCATACAGGTTATGACCACGAGAATTGGCAAGTTTTGTTCCCATCTCTAATCGATATGGCATCATCAGATCCAATGGACGTAACAAACCATATAAGCCGGACAGCATACGCAGATGCTCCTGAGCATAGCTAATGTCATGATCTTTTAGGTTATAGGCATCCAGACCTGTATAAACATCACCCTTAAAGGCAAAAATCGCCTGTCGTGCATTTGACAGATCAAATTCTGGCTGCCAGTCACGGAAACGCTCAACATTAAGATTGGCAATTTTTTCACTTACCGACATCAGGCTGGAAATTTCTGTTGCTGACAACTTGCTGGCAACTTCTATCAATTCCTGGGAATGTTCCAGCAATCTTGCTTGCGTATGCTGATCTGTTGGTAACGATGATTCGTAGTCGAGGGTCTTTGCAGGGGAAATTAATGCGAGCATAGCCAACCTGGTTAAAAAGTGATTAATCAAACTATATCAGTCGAGTTATTTTAATTCCAATTCATGTTTTTACTTAATACAATCGTTAAAATACGCCTTTCTCCCCTCATTTATCGATTTTCCTATGTCCGAACAAATTTTCCTTCAGGGTCCTGTGGGACAAATTGAAGTTTTTGTGGATTATCCTCAGGGTGAAGTGAAAGGATTCGCGGTTGTTTGTCACCCCCATCCATTGCAAGGCGGTACACCACAACATAAAGTTCCAGTATTGCTGGCACAAATGTTTTTAGAGCGTGGTTGTGTTGTCTATCGTCCAAGTTTCCGTGGTTCTGGTCAAAGTGATGGAATACACGACGAAGGCTATGGTGAAACTGATGATGTACTTGAAGTGATTAAATTCGCTCGTACTCAACATATTGGCTTGCCATTCTATGCAGGTGGCTTTAGTTTCGGTGCACATGTCATGGCCAAAAGCTATGCCACGCTACCTATAGAATTACAGCCTAAACAGACGGTTTTATGCGGTTTGCCAACCGCCACCGTAGCAGGTTTACGCCACTATGTAACACCGCATATTAAAGGTGACATTCTGTTCCTGCATGGTGAAGCCGATGATGTGACCCTGTTGTCGGATCTAATTGAATGGGCTAAACCACAGCGTCATTTATTGACCATTTTACCAGGTGCCAATCATTTCTTTACTGGTTACCTCAAACAGTTGCGTATTGCGATTACGCGCTTTTTAATGCTGTAAAAAATTCCATAATTAAAAAAAGCGGCTCAATGGCCGCTTTTTTTAATTTTTCCATTCGAATTCACTAAAGCTTTCTTGCTCCTTGAGTGAAGCTTCTACGGCCTGTGCCAGTTGATTAAGGAGGCTTTGTTCGGTAATCCGATCCAGCCAGTCTTGTTCTTCATCTGGATAAGATGCAATCTCACAGACAAAATGCCCTTCACTGTCGCGACTTTCACAACTCACCGAAAGTGGCAATGCGTGTTCATCTACTGCAACAGCAACCTGTCCACCACTTTGTGGCAAGGTTTGAAAGCCATATTTTCCGAGTTCATCAGCAAGAAATTGCGCGACATACTCTTGGGTCTCACGACTATCCTGTAATTGCTGTTGGCTTTGAGTATTGGCAATAAATTTTAATTTTCGCATCGCTACATCCAAATGGCTTTTTTCTTGTATGGGTTTAGCATAAGCCAATATAAACAAAACAGCCAAGCAAAAGCTTGGCTGTTTCACATAAATTTAAGGATTATTCTGTCACTTCAATCGCCAGACCAGCCTGAGACGTCAGTTCAGTAAAGGTTGGGAAGCTGGTGGCGACTGTTTCAGTCCCGACAATCTTGATTTCACCTGAGTTACGCAGACCTGCAATCGAGAAACTCATTGCGATACGGTGATCATGATGCGATTCAATTTCACCACCGGTAAAGATTGGTGACCAGTCACCTGCCTTGCCTTTACCTTCGATGATGATGCCATCATCAGTCGGCGTACAGTCGATGCCCATGGTTTTTAGGCCATCTGCCATGACTTGAATACGATCCGATTCTTTGACACGGAGTTCAGCCGCACCCGTCAGGATCGTTTGACCTTCCGCACATGCCGCTGCAATAAACAATGCCGGGAATTCATCAATTGCCAATGGCACCTGATCTTCAGGCATATGAATACCTTTTAAGGTACGAGTACCACAAATACGAATGTCTGCAATCGGTTCACCGCCCGCAATACGCTCGTTTTCAACCGTAATATCCGCACCCATTTGCTTCAGAATTTCAATGACACCGGTACGGGTTGGGTTAATACCTACAGCTTCTAAAGTCACGTCTGCATTTTCAGTAATTGCCGCACCCACCATAAAGAAGGCAGCAGATGAAATGTCTGATGGCACTTGGATATTGGTGCCGACCAATTTTCCGCCACCTTGCAGTGAAATCCGGTTACCTTCAGTTTTCACTTCATAACCAAAGGCACGCAGCATACGTTCAGTATGGTCACGTGTTGGTTCAGGCTCAGTCACCGAAGTTTCACCTTCAGCCCAAAGACCTGCCAGTAAAATCCCTGATTTCACCTGAGCTGATGCCATTGGCAAGTCGTACTGGATCCCTTTCAGGTTTTGATTGCCTGTAATGGATACCGGCGGGGTACCACGTTCCCCTGTAGTCTGAATCTGTGCACCCATTTCACGCAAAGGCTTGGCAATACGCTCCATTGGACGTTTAGATAGAGAAGCATCACCCGTCATCACAGAATCAAATTTCTGCGCTGCCAGCATACCGGACAGCAAACGCATTGAGGTACCTGAGTTGCCCATATACAGTGCAGACTGTGGTGCTTTCAGACCGTGCATCCCCACACCATGAATCGTCACTTCACCATTTTTAGGACCCTCAATGCTCACGCCCATATCACGGAAAGCTTGCAGAGTCGCTAAAGCATCTTCCCCTTCAAGGAAACCGGTCACATGGGTTGTACCTTCAGCGATAGCACCAAACATGATGGAACGGTGTGACACAGATTTGTCACCTGGCACGGTAAATTTGCCCTGGAATTTCTTAGCACCCGGCTGAATGGTAAATTGTTGTGTCACTTGATTTTTCTCCATGAAAGGTTTCTTGGCGAGCATATGGTTGAAATGCTGGCGAGCCGCCTGCGCATGTCCCAGTAAGCCCATCAATGCTTGGGAATCTTCGTCTTCAATCAGCTTGCGGATAATTTCCAGCTGAGCCTCAAAGCCATCTACAGCATTAAGAATTGCTTTTTTGTTGGCAAAAAAGATGTCATGCCACATTTGTGGATCACTGGCTGCAATTCGGGAGAAGTCCCGAAAGCCGCCCGCAGCATAACGAAAAATATCTAAATTGTCTTCACGCTTGGCCAGTTGTTCGACCAGGTTAAAGGCCATCAGATGCGGAAGATGACTGGTATGCGCCAGCACTTCATCGTGCTTTTCCACATCCATGCAAATCACTTCCGCTTTTGCCGCCTGCCACAGTTGAATCAGTTTATCGACTGCCCACGCTGCACTGGTTGGCAACGGCGTCAAAATCACCTTATGATTGGCAAACAGATCAACTTTACCAGCATGCACACCCGTATGTTCTGCACCGGCAATCGGATGACCCGGTACAAAACCTGTAGGTAATGCATCACCAAACACAGCCTTGGCTGCATCTACCACATTCCCCTTTGTGCTACCCACATCGGTAATAATGGTACCTTCAGCCAGATAAGGCTTGATGGTTTCCAATACCTTTTGCGTTGCACGAACAGGTAGTGCCAGCACCACTAGGTCTGCCCCCTTAACGGCTTCTACAGGATTTGCATAGCCGTTGGAAATCAGACCAAGTGCCTTGGCATCTTCCAAGGTTTTTTGTGAGCGGGTCGATGCCACGATGTCATTGGCTAAATGCTCGGCCTGAATGACACGCGCCAGACTTGAACCAATCAGTCCAAGCCCGATAAAGGCAACTTTTTCAAACAGTGGCTGCGACATAACTTAAGCTTTCGCCTCTAAGCCAAGCACTTTGCCTAATGCAGCAAGGAATTTGGCATTTTCAGCTTCAGTACCAATCGATACACGCAAGTGGTTTGGAATACCCACTGGACGCACGATCACGCCTTCTTTCAATAACTTGTTAAATGTTTCCGCTGGATCAGCCTGTACATCGACCAAGATGAAATTCGCGCGTGAAGGTACATAGTTCAGGCCCAAAGCTTTCAAGCCAGCTTCAAGCTGTGCCATACCTGCTTTATTTACTTCACGAGATTTCTCGATGAATGCTTCGTCTTTCAGTGCAGCAACTGCAGCCACCATCGCTAAATGGTTGACGTTGAATGGCTGACGGATACGGTTCAGGTAATCAGTCACTTCAACAGAAGCCAGGGCAAAACCAACACGCAGTGCAGCCAAACCATAGCACTTAGACAGCGTACGGCTGACAATCAGGTTTGGATACTGTTTCAGGAATTTTAGGCTATTGAAGTTTTCCGGGAAATATTCCACATAGGCTTCATCCAGTACTACGATCACATTCGCTGGAACTTTTTGCATGAATGCTTCAAATTCAGCTTCTTCGAACCAGGTCCCTGTCGGGTTGTTCGGATTCGCAATAAAGATCAGCTTGGTGTTGTCTTTTACCGCAGCCGCCATCGCTTCAAGGTCATGAGAGAAGCCTTTTGCTGGCACTTCAATCGCTTCGGCATTAATCGCTTGAGTCACCAGTGCATATACCGCAAACGCATGCTGGCTATACACCACTGAATCTTTTTCAGAAACAAATGCACGGGCAAATATTTCCAGTAAGTCGTTTGAACCATTACCCAAAGTAATCTGGTTATGATCAAAACCGAATTGTGTCTTGATCTGATCTTTCAGGATAAAGCCACCGCCATCAGGATAACGGCCAATTTCCGCCAGTTCCGCAGCCACTGCTTCTTTGACTTTATCTGAACAGCCCAACGGGTTTTCATTTGAAGCAAGTTTCACAATATCAGTGATCCCTAACTCACGTTCAAGTTCACTGATTGGCTTACCTGGCTGGTATGGCTTTAACTTTGAGATGCCTTGATTGGCTGGCACGAACGACATTTTATAATTCCGATTTACGTGTGAAACAGTGGTCAGCACCCTCGCACTGACCACAAATGGCTGACTTAAAGTACAGCTTGAGGATATGAACCCAATACGCGAACTTCTTTCACCAATGGGCGAATTTCTTCAATCGCAGCTTTAACATGTTCCTGATCGATATGACCTTCCAGATCGATAAAGAACACATAAGCCCATTTTTCAGGCAGTGCAGGACGAGTTTCAATACTTGTTAGACTAATGTTGTGCTTGGCAAATGGTGCAAGGATCTCAAGCAATGCACCGGCGCGGTCATGCGCTGACACCAGCAGTGAAGTTTTGTCATTACCGCTTTGTGGCACTTTCTCGCGACCAATCACCAGGAAACGTGTGGTGTTTTCCGGATTGTCCTCGATATTGCTGTGCATGATCTCAAGATTGTAGATATTCGCAGCAATTTCAGAGGCAATCGCGGCAGAGTGCCACTCATTCTGAATACGGCGTGCGGCTTCGGCATTTGAGCTGAGTGCAACACGCTCAACACCTGGATAATGGGCATCTAGCCATTTACGGCATTGTGCCAAAGTCTGCTGATGCGCATAAATCTGCTTGATACTGTCTTTACGGGTATTTTCAGAGATCAGGAACTGATGATGAATTGGCAATTCCACTTCACCAATCACATTGAGATGCGAAGTTTTGAAACAGTCTAAAGTATGGTTCACCACACCTTCAGACGAGTTTTCAACTGGTACCAGACCATAATGCGCACTTCCCGCTTCTACTTCACGAAACACTTCATCAATGGTTGGCAATGGACGTACTACAGCATCATGCCCAAAATGTTTCAATACTGCTGAATGCGTATAGGTACCCACAGGCCCCAGGAAAGCAATACTTTGTGGTGCTTCGAGCGCTAAACATGCCGACATGATTTCACGGAACAGACGTGCCATGGTGGTATCAGACAATGGCCCCTCATTACGTTCCATAACATTACGCAAAACCTGCGCTTCACGTTCAGGACGGTAAAACAGTGGATTCTCTTCTGAAGCAAACTTTGCTTTTGCTACAGCTTCTGCCAAACGCGCACGGCGATTAATCAATTGCTGGATTTGCTGATCAACTGAATCGATATCTTCACGAATCTTAGCCAAATCAAGAGAAGTCGTAGTGTTTTGATCGTCGTTGATCATTGTTATGTCGCCCTTCATAAACCGTAACTGTTTCAGTATAACAATAGTAAGCTTTCAAATGTTACGCAATATGACTTTGTCTTTTAAAAGTCAGTTATTTATGCGTTGCCTAATCACTCATCGCATCTGCAATGTTTAGTAACATTTTCCACAGCGTATTCAGCAAAAATTACATTATCAAATTGTAAAGTTTGCGTTTGCATCTTAACTGATTTTAGGATGGATGAATTATCATTATTTCTTAATCTATATAACGATTTTAACCATAAGAAAAATCATGCAAAGACTCAAAAATCAGCAATGGAAAGACGTTGCTAGATGATCAATAGTTCATTTTAAAATTACCGCTCAACCTCCTGCACATATGCTTTTTTTACTTGTTTTAACAGAGCTTTTTACATTTAACATGTATTTATTTACAGAGCAGGGACGATTTTTAAACCTTATCCCGCTAGTCTGTTCAAAACTTAGGCAGGAGCAAATACATGCCAAAAAGAATAGCTGTGCTCGTCACTCATAACTTTGATGATCAGGAATATTTTGAACCTGTAGAAGCCTTTCGTGCTGCCAGTCACAGTATCTGCAATATTGACCATGAAGCTGGAAAGGTCATATATGGTCAGAAACATACAGCTTCAGTGACTATAGATGAAAGTATTGACCAGATCTGTGTCGATGATTTTGACGCATTACTAATTCCAGGTGGAGAATCTCCCCTGACCTTCACTTCAGATGCTGTTGTTCTAAAGTTGATTCAGGAATTTAATGCAGCCAATAAAACCATCTTTAGCATCTGCGATGCTTCATTATTACTCGGTGCGGCTGACGTGCTGAAGGACCGGATTATTACCAGTATTCGTGACCATGCGCACTGGCTGCAAGATGCAGGCGGTCGTTATTATGATGCAGAACTGGTCAATGATAATAACCAGTTGATCTCTTCACGTGCACCAGACGATTTACCTGTGTTTATTGATGAGTGCCTAGAAGTATTAAGGTCTTAAAATATGAAAAATGTCATTTGCTCCCTTACATAAAAATGAGCCCTTATAGGCTCACTTTTACTTTATAGCGAATGAAATACTTTTATCGACCTAATAGGCTACGTGCCACGATTTCTTTCATGATCTCGTTCGTACCACCATAAATCCTTTGGATACGCGCATCGACAAAGAAACGGGAAATCGGATATTCAGTCATATAGCCATAGCCACCAAACAGCTGGAGCAAATTATCCGCAATTTTCATCTGCATGTCAGTTGAAAAACTTTTTAAGGCTGCTGCAGTTTCAACATTCAGCTTGCCCTGCATATACAACTCAACATTCTGGTTATAAAACGCCGCTGTTGCCAGTTCATCAATCTTGGCCTGTGCCAGTACAAAGCGAGTGTTCTGGAATTGGCCCACTGCCTGGCCAAAGGCTTGACGTTCTTTGACATAGGTCGTGGTGATATCAATTGAACCACGAATCGCGCCCAAAGCCGTAGCCGCAATCGCAGTGCGCTCACGTGGCAGTTCTTGCATCAGGTATGCAAAGCCTTGGCCTGGTTGACCGAGTAACTGATCTTTTGGCACTTTGACATTATCAAAGAACAGCTCAGAGGTATCTTGTGAGTGCAGGCCAATCTTGTCCAGATTGGTGCCTTTCTTGAAACCTTCCAGATGAGTATCTACTAAAAGCAGTGAAACACCTTTGGCACGTGCCTGTGGATCGGTTTTTACAGCCAGCACCACCAGATCGGCATGCTGACCATTCGAAATAAAAGTTTTAGAACCATTTAACAGATAATGGTCGTCCTGCAAAATGGCACTGGTTCGAATTGCCTGCAAGTCAGAACCAGCACCTGGTTCAGTCATACCGATGGCACCGACCACCTCACCAGTCACCATTTTAGGCAGCCAGTATTTCTTCTGTTCTTCAGTGGCGATATGCAGGATATAGGGTGCAGCGATATCCGAGTGACATGACAAACCAATAGAGAGTGCACTAAACCCTGCACGTGCCGACTCTTCAAGTAACATTAAGGAGTAATGGGTTGGCACACCATAGCCACCATATTCTTCTGGAACATCCACACAAAGAAAGCCATTTTCACCCAGCGCATTCCAGACTGAACGTGGAATCTTGCCCTCACGTTCCCATTGTTCATAGTGCGGTGCAATCTGTTCGCCCATAAAGCGTTTAAAGTTATCGCGGAATAATTCCAGGTCTGCATCATATGCCAGCATTGTTCTATCCTTGTGGTGTTTATCATTATATTTCCACAAACAGGCTAGCGATTTTTAAGGTCAGTGTCATGCGCTAATATGATTTTTTTCAAACTTTACAGTCAATTTATTTTAATAAAAATTTAAAAAAAGGAAGCCGAAGCTTCCTTTTTTAAACAGACTGAAATCAGTGAGATTTAACGCCTTCTTGCTGCATTAATTCATCAATTTCTGCCGGATTGTTTAATGCATAATCCAGTTTTTCTTTGTCCAGCTGACCGACCCATTTTGCAACAACCAGAGTCGCCAATGAGTTGCCAATCAGGTTAGTCAAAGCACGTGCTTCAGACATGAAACGGTCGATACCCAGAATCAGTGCCAAGCCCGCTACCGGAATATGCCCTACTGCAGACAGGGTTGCAGCCATTACGATAAAGCCAGAACCTGTTACACCTGCTGCACCTTTAGATGAAATCAATAGCACAAGAAGTAAGGTAATCTGATGAGATAGATCTAGCTGGGTATTGGTTGCCTGAGCAATGAAGACTGCCGCCATAGTCAGGTAAATAGAAGTCCCGTCCAGGTTGAAAGAATAACCTGTTGGAATAACCAGACCGACTACTGATTTTTCTGCACCTGCCAGTTCCAGCTTTTTCAGCATACGCGGCAATACAGATTCAGAGGATGAAGTACCTAGTACAATCAGCAATTCTTCGCGGATCAGACGGATCATTTTCATGATACTAAAACCGGTGAAACGTGCAATTGAACCAAGAATAATGAAAATAAACAGGATACAGGTGATATAGAAGCACAGAATTAATTGACCCAGCTGCGCCAGTGTACCGATACCATATTTACCGATCGTAAATGCCATGGCACCGAACGCACCGATAGGTGCAAGTTTCATGATCATGTTCACGATGTTAAAGAATACATGTGAAATCTGGTCAATGAACTTTAATACCGGCTTACCATTATCACCCAGCTGATGCAGGGCAAAACCAAACAGGAGAGCAAATAGCAGTACCTGAAGGATTTCCCCTTCAGCAAATGCGCCCACTACCGTATTTGGAATGATATTCATGAAGAAATCGATGGTCGATTGTGACTCACCTGATGCAACATATTTCGAGATACCTTCCGTATCCAGAGTTGCTGGATCAACGTTCATACCAACACCAGGTTTGGCAATATTGATCACAAGCAGACCGATCACCAAGGCAATCGTCGATACGATTTCAAAGTATAGTAAAGCAATACCACCTGTCTTGCCGACAGATTTCATGCTTTCCATACCTGCAATACCACTCACTACCGTACAGAAAATTACTGGTGCGATAATCATTTTGATCAGGCGGATAAAGCCATCACCCAATGGTTTCAGCTGTTCGCCCAAACCAGGAACATATTGTTCAGCACCATTGATAATTTGCGTACCGCTTGGTGAGAAGTGACCCACGAGGATACCGGCAATAATGGCAACAATCACTTGAAAATAAAGTGACTTATAAATAGGTTTTTTAGCCATGACCTTAGTTCACAATATACTTCTAACAAGAAGCAATATTCAGTTTTCACTTATTTAAGAAAATAAGCATCCAATACTTCATTGCCTTAAACAAAAAAGTGCTTACGTATCAAGAAATTAATCTGATACCGAAAATAGATTGTGTATGTACGTTTAACAATTACAGGAACACCGCTCTTCAGCAGAAGTTAGTGCATTGATCAGGAGATGAAGCAAACACAAAAAATCAAGAGAAATTTTAACCGCTTTTTAGACTTTTGTTTAACCCAAAATGTTAAATTTGTCTAAATAATAATCAATATTCCTTAGACTATAGTCTTATAAAACCATAATTCTTCTGCAAAATAAGAAGGTGAAATACCAATATCAGCGTAAAATATGCCAATACTTGATAAACATGATTGATCTATCCCTATGACCACAAAGCGAAATATTTATAAAGATGCTGAACATCCTTTTGCCCAGTTTATTCGTATTATTGGTAAAGGAAAGAATGGTGCACGCTCGCTCAGTTATGATGAAGCCTATCAAGCTTTTAGTATGATCCTGAAAAATGAGGTGCTGGATGTGCAGCTAGGTGCCTTCCTGATGCTACTACGAGTAAAAGAAGAATCCGTCGAAGAACTGGCAGGTTTTGTTCAGGCAACCCGGGATCAGCTTAATTTTAAAGATCTGGATGTAGACTTGGACTGGTCATCTTATGCTGGCAAGCGCAAGCATTATCCATGGTTTATCCTGTCTGCCCTCACCTTGGCCAAGCATGGCTATAATATTGTCATGCATGGTGCAGCTGGGCATACTTTGAATCGGGTTTATACTGAGCAAGTATTAGAATACCTAGGCTATTCTATTTGCCACAGTGAGGTTGAAGTCGAACAGCAGCTGCAAGAAAGACATTTTGCTTATCTGCCTTTAAATGTGATTTCACCTATCCTGGCTGAGCTGATCGGACTGCGAAATGTTATGGGTTTACGTTCTCCTATTCATACATTGGCGCGCCTGATTAATCCATTCAATGCCAAAGCGACTTTACAGGCCATTTTCCATCCGGCTTATCGTGGTTCACACCAGCGCGCTGCTTTTCAGCTCGGTTATCAAAATAGTGCTGTGATTAAAGGTGAAGGTGGCGAGTTTGAACGTAACCCTGATGCCAAAACCTTAATTTGTGGTATCAAGAATGGCGAACTGTATGAACACGAACTGCCTAAACTGACGGACAATCGCAGTCCGATTGAAGAAGAGCTGAATCTGGCTGTATTTAAAGAAGTCTGGGATGGTCAACGTTCGCATGAGTATGGCGAAACCGCAGTGGTTGAAACTATCGGTATTGCGCTATATACCATGGGCAAATGTGAGAGCTATGAAGCAGCGATGCAGAAAGCTAAAGAACTCTGGAATACTCGTCTTTCGGTTTGAACAAAATCATTTATTTCAGACATTAAAAAGACCACGTTTGTGGTCTTTTTGGTTTCAATTAAACGAAACGAATGGGCCTGAATTCTGGTTCATTCTTGTGATGATCATCATCACATTCTTCACCTTCTTCTTTGGTACCACGGTCGATATAACCACTACGTTCAGTTTCAGGCAGATGTTTAATTTCCCAGGCATACACGGCTTGCATACACGTCTGACGCTGCTCTTCCGTCAATGCCACACCGTTCGGCCATTTACCAATTTCAATCGCAGTACGCAGTCGGTCTACAATCTCAGGATTGAGCATAGAAAGCATTTGTTCAATATTCATGATTTAATCCCGATTCTGATAATCAAAGTCTTGGTTCCAGCCGAGCTTGGTCCGACACGCCATATAGAAATCATAACCCGGTGGATGTAAAAGTTGCAGTTTAAATGGGTGTTTACGAATGTGAACCGTATCTCCCACATTCAAAGAAATGCTGTGCTGTCCATCTGCGCTGACCATCGGCATCACGCGATTTTTACGGATCACCAGCTTAATTTCACTATGTCCTCCAACCACAATCGGTCGGGATGACAGGGTATGCGGATGCATGGGTACCAGCACAATCGCATCCATACTTGGATGTACAATTGGTCCACCACCAGAAAGTGCATAGGCAGTTGAACCTGTTGGTGTCGACACGATCAGACCATCACTATGCTGACGATAGACATATTGTCCATCAATATTCAGCTCAAAGTCGATCATGTGCACGGATTTACCGGAATGAAGTACGACATCATTCAGGGCAATCGCATCATGGATAATTTCGCCTTTAGACCGGATTTCCAGTTCTAACAGAAAACGTCGCTCAAGCTGGAATTCACCTTTAAGGACCTGATCCAGCTTGAAGATGACTTCTGTCGGCTTGATATCCGTCAGGAAGCCCAAGCGGCCACGGTTCACACCGATGACAGGAATATTATATTTGACCAGTGCCCGGGCAGCATGCAGCAATGAACCATCACCACCAACCACAATGACCAGATCGACCACCTCACCAAGCAAGGCGCGGCTCACTGTCTGGGTATTTTCATAAGGTACCAGCGCAGCGGTATCTGCATCAAACACTGGATGCAGGCCCACGTTCAACAAATGATCATGAATAAGACATAAGGTTTCAACTACTGAAGATTTATCAGGACGTCCTACTAACCCGATATTTCGGAATGTCTTATGTGAAATTAGCACCAGTCTCGTCGCTCCGCTACGAATCGCTCCTATAATAGCATTAAGCTCTGGCTCGTTGACAATTTTCCCTAGTTTTTATGTATAAGTAGAGCAAGTTAGAAATAATATTATGCAGACTAAGTGTATTTTTTAATTGATATTTTTTAACCAATTTCTCTTTAAATATTGCAAATTCCCTAAAAGCTTCGCATGATTAGCAGAATTTTACAGACGCTTATCATCATTTATGAAGTATGAACGTGGTTTGGGGTTTATTGCCTTAATCTTTTCCGTTTTGGTCATTTCAGCTTTTGTTGCCTTTAGTATCTATCTGATTCGTCTAGATAATATTGTACGTGACAAATTTGAAGGCCAGCGCTGGGACATTCCTGCGAAAGTCTTCGCACGTCCGATGGAAATCTATGTCAATGCACCTGTCAGCCAACAGGATCTTCTGGAAGAGCTCAAACTGCTTGGATATAAGAGTGCTGAAAGCTATACCAAGTCCGGAAGTTATGTGACTTCTGGTAATACTTTATATGTACATACCCGTGGTTTTGACTTTGGTGACCGGGTTGAGCCTGAGCAGATTTTAAAAGTCAGCTTCAATGGTGAACAGATTAATGACGTAAGTGCCACCAAGCCCTCCACGTCCGGAATTGCCCGTTTGGAACCTTTATTAATTGGCGGGATTTACCCCCAACATAATGAAGACCGGGTACTGATCAAGCTGAATAAAGTACCTAAATCTTTGATTGAAGCACTGATCGCCACCGAAGACCGTAATTTCTACCACCATCATGGTGTATCTCCACGCGGGATTGCACGTGCAGTGGTCAGCAATATTACCGGCGGTAAACGTCAGGGTGGCTCGACTTTAACCCAGCAGCTGGTCAAAAACTTCTATTTAAGTCCAGAGCGTACGTTAAAACGTAAAGTCAATGAAGCCTTTATGGCGATGTTGATTGAATTGCATTATGACAAGGATGAAATCCTTGAAGCCTATTTAAATGAAGTGAATCTGGGCCAGAATGGCAATTATTCTATTAATGGTTACGGTCTGGCTTCCCAATTCTATTTTGGTCTGCCGTTGCGCGAATTAAATATTTCCCAACAGGCATTTTTAGTTGGTCTGGTACAAGGTCCTTCCCTCTACAATCCATGGCGTAACCCTGAAACGGCGAAAAGACGTCGTGATATTGTGCTGAACAATATGCTGGTTATGGGTTATCTGACCCAAGAGCAATATGAAACCGAGAAGGCACGCCCTCTCAATGTCATTACAAAACCAACCCTGGGTCCAGCACGTTTTCCTGACTTCTTGGATATTGTGCGTCGTCAGCTGCGTACCGAATATCAGGAAGGTGATATTACTAATCAGGGCCTACGCATCTTTACCACGTTGGATCCATTGGCACAGACCCGTATTCAGCAAAGCTTCAAAAATACAGTAGCGAACTTAAGCAGATCAAATCCGAAACGTTTAAAAGATTTGCAAGGTGCGGTGCTGGTCACTCATCCAGAAAATGGTGAACTGGTTGCTGCAGTTGGTTCGACCCAGGACTTTACCGGCTTTAACCGTGCCTTGGATGCCAAGCGTCAGGTGGGTTCGTTATTAAAACCTGTGATTTACCTGACCGCAATTGAATCAAACCGTTACCATTGGGGGAGCCCGATCGAAGACAGCGAGCTAAGTATTAAAACTGATGGCAAGACCTGGACACCCAAGAACTATAGTGGCCGCCCGCATGGTGTGGTTCCAATGTCTCAAGCACTGGCAAATTCCTATAACCTGTCCGCGGTACGTTTGGCGCAGGAATTCGGTATGTCAACCTTTATCAATCACCTGAAGAAATTTGGTGTGACTTCTGATATTCCGTCCTACCCTTCCATTTATCTGGGTGCGGTAGATATGTCACCTATGGAAGTGATGAGTCTGTATGGCAATTTTGCAACTGGTGGTTTTAAATATCCGGTCAAAGCCATTCGTTCCGTGGTGGATGCCAATGGTCGTCTGGTCGATCGCTATGGCCTGACGGTTCAGCCAACCATTGATCCGGCTTATGCCTATATCCTGAACAATGGTTTACAGCAGGTCATGAGCAGCGGTACCGGTCAATCTGCTTATAGTACCCTGCCACGTAATCTTGGTCTGGCTGGCAAATCAGGGACGACCAATGATACCCGTGACTCATGGTTCGCAGGCTATTCTGGTAATTACCTAGCTGTGGTCTGGTTAGGTCTGGATGACAATAAGATTACTGGTTTGACCGGATCATCTGGTGCGCTACCGGTATGGACCAGTGTCATGAAGCAGCTACGCCAGAAGCCGGTAAATCTGCATCAACCAGGTGAGGTACAATGGCAATGGGTCGATCGCGCGACAGGTCATTTGTCTGCTCAAGGCTGTGAAGGTGCCATGTATATTCCACTGACTCGTCACAGCATGCCAAATCAGGCTACTGCTTGTGGCGCATCGCATTATGCCCCTGCCCCACATACGATTGATTCAGAAGAACCTCAAGGTTCTGACGATCCAAGCGATGAAATTGGGATCTGGATTGAAGAAACTGAAACGGAAAACCAACGTGATTCTTTACAAGATACACGTATCATCTCAAGCGGTAGTTATTCACCCTAATTGAGTGAGATATATGTTTCAAAAAATCCTGATTGGTTCAATTTTAGTTGCTTTAGTCGGCTGTCAGTCCATACAGCAGGAACCATCTGCTCCAGCCAAGCCTGCACCTGAAAAGCCACGGGTGCAGAAATCTGATGGCGTAGTGATTACGCCTTATGATCATCCTGAAATCAAACGTCAAAAAGTGGTCGTGCCGCAGCAGAAACCTAAACCACAGCAGTTTGATGATGGCCGTCAGTTACCTGCTTTCAAGAAATTGATGCAGCAGACTCAGACAGCGTATAAAGCACAAAAGTTTGATCAGGCTGAAGCCTATGTTACCCAGGCACAGCGAATGGCACCACAGTCTCCTGAAACCTATCTGTATTTAGGGATGCTGGCGAACCGCAAGAATAAACCCGCCAATGCACAAGCGTTTGCGCAGCGCGGCCTTAGCTATGCCCAAAGCAATGCCATGAAAAAGCAGCTCTGGCAGGTGATTCTTAAAGCTGGTCAGCTGCAAAAAAATCCACAAACCATTCAAAAAGCACAGAAGGCATTAAGCGCTCTTTAAGCTATAATTACTTTTAGTAATTAACTTACTTATATCCCGCGAATGCCTGCGATCCCGTAGGCATGATGGGATTGAGCCAGACTCAAATCATCTTTGTTCATTCCACCAAGTGCATACACAGGAATCTGAATCTGTTTGGCAATCTGCTCAAAGGCAATCCATCCCAGTGGCTCTACTTCTGTATGAGTCGCTGTTGGAAGCACAGGACTCAGAAAAATTGCTTCACAGCCCAGCTGTTCTGCCCGTTGTGTAGACGCATGATCATGACACGCCGCAATATAGCGTTTCCCTATAACCAGATCACTGGTACTTAGTTGATTCAGCTGTGCCTGTTTAAGATGTAAAGTCTGAATACTCTGTTGCTGTTGTTCATCCAGCAGCAGATATAAGTCATGATTAATAATCAATTGGGATAATTGTTCTACCGGCAGGGTTGCCAATTTCTCGGCCTGTTCTGCGTTGGCGTCAACTCGCCAATACAGCATTTGCGCTTTGTCGAGCTGATGCAGATCTGCCAGATCACTGCTGATTTTAATCATCTGTGGCCATAACAGTTTTTTTAAAATCACCGCATTGGCTTTCGGAAAATTCAGCTGCTGTAACTGCTCGCGGCTATACCACTTCCAGGGTTGCTGAATCTGGGCTAACTGTGCTTCAGCTACACTGGCATGAAATAAATGCAGATGCACAATCACATCTTCATATTCATGACGAATAAAATCGAAAGGATGCCAAAGCTCGATATCAATACCGACTTCTTCCTGGATCTCACGACGGCAGGCTTGCAGCGGTGTTTCACCTTCTTCTACTTTGCCGCCAGGGAATTCATGTTTATTTCCCTGATGCTGTTTCGCTTCCCGCCAGCCAACCAGAACCTGATTTTGGTGAAATAACAAGGCAATCGCGACATGAATATTTGCTTTGGACATACGAAGATAAACTGGCTGGAAATATTACGAATTGTAAGTGATAGCGGATTTTTTAGGAATTGCAAAATTTAGGCGTTGACAGCTCTATTCGATAATGATTATCATTTAAATCAATCCAAGCACATACCACGGAGTCGATGGAATGAACGCACCTTTTAGCCTGTTTACACGTAACAATGACGCTCATCATGCATTACCGATGCTGCATTCAAATAACCTGTTTGCTCTCGGACGCGAAATTCGCATCATGCATGCCGGTGAAGAATACCGCCTACGCTTAACCCGAAATAATCGTCTCATTCTCACTAAATAAAATAACTCACACAATAATAAACGTGGTCATCAGCAGTATGAATCAGCGCGTACTGCTTCTTTTCTTATTTGGTCTGTTTCATGATTCTAGATCTAAAAGCGCAATACGACTTTTAACCCGCCAAGATCAGAAGCCATAAATTGAATATCACCATGATGCAATTGCATGATTTTCTGGCAGATAGATAATCCCAGGCCTGATCCTTGCGTTTTAGTGCCCAAAGCGCGATAAAAACGCTCACCCAGTCGCTGTAAAGTTTCCTCAGAAATTCCCTCTCCTGAATTTTCAATCACCACTTCTGTTTTATCCGCCTGATGCTGGCACTGGATCAGAATTGTACCCGCAGACGGCGTATATTTGATGGCATTGTCGATCAGGTTTCGCACGCAACTGAAAATGAGTTCGGCATTCCCTGAAATATCAGCATGATTTAGCTCAAGTTTTAGGTCCAGCTGTTTCTCTTCTATGAACGGCGTGAGTGTTTTTAAAGCATCCTGAATAAGCTCAGGCAAATCTAACTTTTGTTGTGGCAGGTTATGATTTTGTTCAGGGTCCAGTCGAGCCAGCAGCAAGAGGTTTTCCAGAACCTGAGTACCGCGACTGACATCTTTTTGAATCTGCGCCAGATCCTGAGACAATGTTTCATGAGTCTGATATTTGCGTTTTAACACCTGCAGGCGCATTTGAATCGCTGATAAGGGTGAGCGTAGTTCATGCGAAGCATCTGCAGTAAAGCGCTGTTCTGCACTTAGGGACTGCTCTACCCGAGCCAGCATCCGGTTTAACTGACTGACGATCGGTTGTAGCTCAGCAATTTGCGGTTCGGGCGATTGAACCGGACTTAGATCCTGGGCGGACTTGGAGGCAATATCCTGTGAAATCCGGTTAAGTGGCTTTAACTGACGTTTAATCAATAGATGTAGTAACAACCATTTCACTAGCCATAATATTAGAAGGATTAAACCAAAACCTAAAATACTATTCCAGATCTGTTCAAAGCGTATAGATACTGGCTGTATGACCTGAACTTTAAGCCCGTTATCTTCAACTATCAAAGTTCGTAATAACTGTCCATTTCCAAACTGAAAGTGCAGCCCTGATTGATGATGTAACTGATGTTGCAACAGATTGTTATTTTCGGAAGTGGTTAGCTGATCTTGATCCAGCCAAAGTCGATACTGTATCTCAAACTCTTCACTGATATCATCCACATTGTGACCTTGGGACTGAGTCACATCCCCAAGTAAAAGTTCCGCAATATCTTCCATCAGTTCATCATGAATCTGCATAGACTGATAGCCAGAAATGCCCAGCAATAACAACCAGGCCAGACAGCCCGCCAGAATGGAGCTATACATGGCATTCTTGATCAGCTTGTGTTGCAGTGAAATCACCTGAGCCATGATTGATCTACCCTTCAGCTTTATGCATACGATAACCCAGCCCACGTATGGTCTTGATCATCTGACTGCCAATTTTCTTGCGCAGTTGATAAATAAAAACCTCGATGGCATTACTCTCAATTTCATCCCCCCAGGCATAGAGAGATTCTTCCAGCTGTTCCCGGGTCACTACATGCTCTGGCTTTTGCATCAATTTATGCAAAATCTGAAATTCTTTGGCCGTTAAGTTCACCACTTCACCTGCTTTAGTCAGAGTTTTGGCCTGTACATCCAGCTGCAAGTCTTCCCAGGTCAGCACATGGCTCAGATTTTTTTGCTGCAAGCGGATCTGGGCACGAATTCGTGCAGACAATTCTTCCAGGCTAAAAGGTTTGACCAGATAATCATTGGCACCTAAATCAAGTCCTTCTACCCGGTCATCAATACTGTCTCGAGCAGTAATAAAAATAACTGGCGTATCTTTCTGCAGTTTACGTAGCGTTGTCAGAATCTGATCCCCACTGGCTCGCGGTAAACCACGATCCAGTAACACACAGTCATACTGATGCTGTTCAAGCGCCAGAATGGCATGGTCCCCACGCTCAACCCAGTCAATTACATAGCCATCCATTTCCAGCCAGGTCTGAATACTTTCTGCCTGTGAGGTATCATCTTCTGCCAAAAGAATACGCATGCTGAATTCTCTCTTATTTTCAACATATAATCATGAATTTTAAACAAAAAAAACCACATGCTTTTTGTAATATTGCATGTGGTTTTCTCTAGTCAGGTCATTCGGCTATCGCCAATGCCTTAATTGAAACGCACTTCATCAACATCGATTTCAACACGTTTCGTGGGTTTGTAATCGATATCTACTTCACCAATAATGGTTACTGATGTTTTGGCAGAAATCGGTTTGCCTTGCCATAACTCATCATCAATTTCGACATTGATGCTGCCTGTGTTGTCACGGAACTGATATTTTTCGTCGCCTACTGATTTCACCACATGACCTTTGATTTGTACCTTGCTGTCATCTTTCATGGTGAGTGCTTGTTTTACAGTTACGGTTTTGGCAAAAGCGCTTTGGTTTACTGTACTTTCTGCCATAGTCACAGTTGTTGCAGAGCCAATAAGTGCCACTGCTACAAATGCTTTGGTCATATTTTTCATATTCAGTACCTTTTAGGCTGTCTTGTTTCGATGAAGCTATTAAAACAGCTGAAGATGAATTGAATCTTAAGAAAACTTTATTTTCAAAAATAGGTTTTAAAAATTAATTCAGTGGCACTACACGTAGTACTTCCTCTAGCGTGGTGACACCTTCAATGACTTTTCGTGCGCCCGCAATTCTAAGTGGCTCTACACCTTCTTTTTTCGCCTGAGCACGTAAATGGTTCAAGTTGGCATCTGCGCCAATCAGCTGTTTGGTTGCCAAACTCAGTGGCATAAACTCATAGATCCCTATACGCCCTTTATAACCCGTATGACGACACTCCTCACAACCTACTGGACGGAACACAAATTCTGGACGGGCCAATGGATAATCTGCTGCTAAATGCTGCCATTCCTGCTCATCCATAAAGCCTTCTGCTTTGCAGTGTGGACACAACTTACGCACCAGACGCTGAGCCAATACACCGAGAATCGTTGCAGCAGTCAGGAACGGTTGTACACCCAGATCATGCAGACGGGTTAAACTCGACGGTGCGTCATTGGTATGTAACGTGGATAAAACCAGGTGACCTGTCAAGGCAGCCTGAATTGCCATATTGGCAGTATCCTGATCACGAATCTCACCGACCATGATGATATCTGGATCCTGACGCATTAATGCCCGTACACCATCGGCAAAACCCAGATCAATTCCGGTATTCACCTGCATCTGGTTAAAGCTTGGCTCCAGCATCTCGATCGGATCTTCAATGGTACAGACATTGACCTCTTCGGTCGCCAGCTGCTTTAAAGTTGAATACAGCGTAGTCGTTTTACCCGAGCCTGTAGGTCCAGTCACCAGAATGATGCCATGACTATGACTGGTCAGCGTGTTCCATTCATTCAGCAAATGCCCTTCAAAACCCAGTTGCTGGAAGCTGCGTACCAATACCTCCGGATCGAAAATACGCATTACCAGTTTTTCACCAAAAGCGGTGGGTAAGGTCGATAAACGCAGTTCCGTTTCCTGCCCTTTAGGCGTACGGGTTTTTAGACGGCCATCCTGCGGCTTGCGCTTTTCTGCCACATTCATCCGGCCCAGAATTTTAATACGTGAAATCACTGCAGTAAGCGTATTGGCTGGCATTTTATAAATGGTATGCAGCACGCCATCAATACGGAAACGGATTTTCCCTGTATCTTTGCGTGGTTCCATATGAATATCACTGGCACCCTGTTCAAAGGCAAACTGCAATACCCAGTCCACCAGTTTAACAATATGCTGGTCATTGGCATCTGGATTTTGCGAATCACCGAGCTGTAAAAGTGCTTCTACACCCTTATTTTCACGGTCATAAGCCGAGGATTTTTGTGATCCACTGACAGCACGACTAACCTGATAATATTCGACAATATATCGTTGCAACTGTTCCGGATTCAGTAGCACCCGTTCAATACGGCGCGGGCTAACATTCTGCTGTAGATTCGACACCCATTCCATTTTATAAGGCTGATCGGTAGCAATCAGGATTTTGTCTAGCTGGATTTCAACGGCGAGAATACGGTTACGGAGTGCGTATTCCTGCGACATTACTGCGGTAAGTGCCTGAACATCGGCTTTTAAAGGATCAATAATATAAAATGGCAGATTTGTTTTTTCTGACAGCCACTGACATAAACGGTTTAGGGTAAGTGTACTTTGGGGATGAGAGTGGTCGACCAGATTAAAATTGGCAATCCACTGTAAAGGATGCCATTTCAGCTGTTCACGCTGACGATGCGTCGTCTGTACCAGCATACGGTCTCTATCACTGATCTTACCGTCTTTAAAAAGTTGCTCCAGACACCACGCGGTATCAATTTCAAAGTCAAATTTCATTGTTATAGGCCCCTAAACATGCCTTCACTATAACAAGTTTTTGCTATTTTTCGCATTCTCCTGCTGTGTCTTCTGGCTGTTTCTGCTAGCTGGTGCCAATCTTTAGCGTTACCAATCTTTTCACCCTATCTTATCTCTCACATTTCTCTCTTGTTCATCCTCTAGCTTATGGCCTATATTTTAGAGATACCTTTGAAAATAATTACTTATTCATAGCTGAGGCCGGATATGGATTTTAGCGCAGTGCCCATGAATGACAGCTCCTTTCAGGAACTGCTCACTATCCTGACTTCAGCATTGGGCTGTGGCTTATTGATAGGCCTGGAACGAGAACGGCATAAACAGCGGGAGCAACAGCCAAGCTTTGCAGGCTTACGTTCTTTTGCTATCTGCGCCCTATTGGGAGCTATCTGTTTTTTATTCGGAATAATCACTGGCTTGGTGGGCGCACTGATTATTGGTGGCATGGTCATTTCCTCTATCCGAAATCAGCCGGATGATCCTGGAATTACCACCGAACTTGCTTTTGTAATGGCCTATTTTATTGGGGCAATCTGTCTGTGGAATATTCCGCTGGCTGCCGGACTTGCAGTACTCATTACAGTCATTCTGATGGCCAAACATTCCATGCATAACATTGCTGGAAAATGGATTACTGAAGCTGAATTCCGGGATGGTTTACTGTTACTGGCATTGGTCTTGATTGGTTTACCTTTGACACCCGATACACCGCTATGGGGCAAGGTGCTTAATCCCTACCTGATTCTGAAACTCTTAACTTTAATTTTAGTGGTACAGGCGCTAGCACATATTGCAAAACGTTTACTTTCTACAAAAAATGCCCTGATGCTTTCTTCCATTGCCTCTGGTTTTGTTTCCAGCACAGCCACAGTGGCCCAGTTGGGTCTACAGGTTCGTAAAGGTGAGATGGATGCTCGATCCAATGCGGGTGCCGCACTCATGTCCTGTATCTCGACTTTAGTACTGCTGTTCATTGTGGTCGGAGGCGTATCTTTTAGCTGGCTTAAAATTATTTTGCTTCCTTCCTTAGTGGCAATGGCCATTCTGGCTGCCTGTGCATTTCTATTGCTGCGTAAAGCCAAACCGCCAGAAAATTGTGAAAAAGGAGAAGATAGCCGGATGTTTAGCTTGAAAGAAGCGGTCATCATTGCAGTCACTTTGACACTGATTCAGGCTGCGATTTATGGGCTGGAACTCTTACTCGGCGATGCCGGCTTGCTGGCAGGTACCCTGCTGGCTTCACTATTTGAGATTCATGCAGCCATGGCCAGTGTGGTCATTCAGGGTGACCCGAGCAATACCCGGCTAATTCAGGCCCTGCTCATAGGCCTTGCAGCCCATGCTTTAGCAAAATCTGTAAATTCCGGCCTGTCAGGCGGATTCAAATATGCGATGTATTTTGTACCTGTACAGATTCTACATATGGCAGTTTTGATCGGAATTTTGTGGTGGACGCTAAAACTTTAGAATGATTTGAGCAGAAAGTATAAGTACCCTAGCCCTTTAGCCATCACTCAATCTCTACAATCAGAACAGACGTTTCATTTACAATAAATTTGATATTGAAATCTGCAAAGTGCATACCATAAATTCGCTCCGGATCCTCCTGATAGGCTGGACGTGGATCAAGGGATAAAACCTCTGCCAGTTCCCGAATGACTTGTTCCGAAAGACCTTTCGTTTGGACTAACTGCTCTCTTTCCAGCTCTGCCTGTTCCGACCAGACCACATATTTGCGCACTGGCTCCTCCTGAGCATAACCGCTTTGCGCTTCCATCACAGCATCAGAATAATGAATATAAGGTTTAATATCGACAATCGGAGTACCATCTAAAAGATCACTGCCCGTCACATAAACACGGACTGTTTTGCCAACTTTTTTCACTTCTTTCAGCTTGACCACGGATAAACCAATCGGCGAAGGACGATACATACTACGTGTCGCGAACACCCCTATTTTCTGGTTTCCACCTAAACGTGGTGGGCGTACCTGTGGACGAAACTTGCTGTTTTCCTGATTTTTATTGTCATGGAACTGCCAGAGCAGCCATAAATGGCTAAACTCCTCAATTCCCTCAAAAGCCAGCAGATCATTATAAGGCGCCTGCATTTCAATATAGGATTCCACTTCCACCAGATTAGGTTGACGTGGAATACCAAATTTTTCTTTATAGGGAGATTTCATTATACCGATTACAGGTATAGTCAGTTCAGTCATAATCACTTTTTTTGATAAGCTCAATTAAATATATTCAGTTTATCGAGAATGAATTTGGTTTAGAATAGCAACCTGTTCTAATTTGATAACTTATTGAGACCTTTAATGGCTGCTTTTAACGTCGAAAAGATTACTCACGTCCACCATTGGAATGACACATTATTCTCTTTTAAAACGACTCGTGATACTGCATTACGTTTTAAAAACGGTCAGTTTGTGATGATCGGCCTTGAGGTCAATGGCAAGCCTTTAATGCGTGCATATTCAATTGCAAGTGCAAACTATGAAGAAGAACTGGAATTCTTCTCGATTAAAGTTCCAGATGGCCCACTGACTTCTATTCTGCAAAAAGTAAAAGTTGGCGATGAAATCCTGGTTTCTAAAAAACCGACAGGTACACTGGTTCTGGATGACTTGAATCCTGGTAAGAATCTGTACTTGTTATCTTCAGGTACTGGTCTTGCACCTTTCCTGTCGACTATTCGCGATCCTGAAACTTATGAACGTTTTGAGAAAATTATCGTGGTTCATGGTACACGTTTCATTTCAGAACTGGCTTATCAAGATCTGATTCTGAACGAAATTCCAAACCATGAGTTCTTCTCAGAATTGGGCGCTAAAGAAAAATTAGTGTATTACCCGACGGTAACTCGTGAAGAATATCCAAATCAAGGCCGTGTAACGACTGCAATTGAAACTGGTGAACTGTTTGAAAAAATCGGTCTGCCACGTTTTAACCCTGAAACTGACCGCGCAATGCTATGCGGTAGCCCAGCCTTCCTTGATGACGTTGCTGCCCTTCTTGACCAACACGGTCTGAAAGAATCTCCACGTATGGGTGTTCTAGGCGATTATGTAATTGAACGTGCGTTCGTTGAAAAATAAGATGCCTTGAATCTAAAAAACCGGGCAAAATTGCCCGGTTTTTTATTTAGTATTAATTTTTATCATGCAGTTGTACGACGTTCTTGTAATGCCTGCTTCACCACCTGATATCCTGCAGTTAATCCCAGACTGGCCATAATCACCGCCACAATCATATCGGGCCATAAACTACCGGTTCCAAATACACCAATGGCCGCAAAAATAACTGCTACGTTGCCAATTGCATCATTTCGGCTACACAGCCACACAGACTTCATGTTTGAGTCTCCATCACGGAAAGCATAAAGAATCACAGCCGTGATCACATTGGCCAGTAAAGCGATTGCGCCGATGATACCCATCGTGATGGCTTCAGGAGGAATACCGAGCAGATAGGCATAGATGACTTTAGCCATCACCACCAGACCAAAGGCTGCCATAGTCAGGCCTTTAATTAAGGCTACAGTGGCTCGCCAGTACAGGCTTGCGCCTAATACAGCCAGTGAAATCCCATAATTCACTGCATCCCCAAAGAAATCTAGCGAGTCGGCCCATAAAGCTGAAGAATGAGCATAGGCTCCACCGACCAGCTCTACCAGAAACATACTGAGATTAATCCATAAGGCAATCCATAAAGCCATTCTAAACTTGCTGTTTGGCTTGATGGGTGCCGGTTCATGATTACAGCTACAGGCCATATTCTTCTCCGATGTATTTTTATACGAAATACGATACAGTGATTAGAAACTATGGAGTAACTCCAAGGTCAAGCCTGAGGTGTATATGTCTTTGTATCTGATTTCAGAAATCGCCAAAAAGTCACATTTAACTACTGATACGGTGCGTTTTTATGAGAAAAAAGGATTCATCACGCCGAATTTTCGAGCAAATAATCAATATCGTTATTTTGATGATGAAGCGCTTAAAAGACTGATTTTTATCAAGCGTTGTCGTGATCTGGATATGTCCTTAAAGGAAATCGAGACCTTAATCGAACTGGAACAAAATCCCGAGCAGAACTGTACAGCAGTTAACAATATTATTGACCAGCATCTACAGGATATCACCAGTAAAATGAAAGAATTAGCAGCTTTTAAAACTCAGCTTACCGAGCTAAGAAATAGCTGTAATACACCGACTACGGTTGACCATTGTCAAATCCTGAAAACCTTGGAACGGTCTGAAATCGAAGATCAATAGTCTGTATATTTATTTCAGTTTTACTTATTTGATAATGTTGAAAATATCAACAAAAACCATGATTTCCGAGTGATTTACTTGGTTGAATCTTGTTTTTAGATGAATAAAATAAAAGCCGTACTTTTTATATGTCTTTCGATTTCGTCATGAGTATCATCCCTGTTACTGAACTTCTCTCACCTGCTGGCTCACTGAAAAATATGCGTTATGCTTTTGCCTATGGTGCAGATGCAGTCTATGCCGGCCAGCCGCGTTATAGTCTACGTGTACGTAACAACGAATTTGACCATGATAATCTCGCGATTGGCATTCAAGAAGCACATGATCTTGGCAAAAAATTCTATGTGGTGGTAAATATCCAGCCACATAACTCCAAGTTGAAAAACTTTATCCGTGACCTTGAACCTGTGGTCGCGATGCAACCGGATGCACTGATCATGTCCGATCCAGGTCTGATCATGCTGGTGCGTGAACATTTCCCGCATATGGACATTCACCTGTCTGTACAGGCCAATGCCGTGAACTGGGCAACGGTAAAGTTCTGGAAAAATATGGGGCTTACTCGTGTGATTCTGTCACGTGAACTATCCATTGAAGAAATTGCAGAAATCAAACAGCAAGTACCAGATATGGAGATTGAAGTTTTCGTGCATGGCGCGCTGTGCATGGCTTATTCAGGCCGTTGCATGTTATCTGGCTACATAAATAAACGTGATGCCAACCAAGGTGCCTGCACCAATGCTTGCCGCTGGGAATACAAAGTTCTGGATGCCAAAGAAGATGTGACCGGTGATGTGATACCGGTGAAAAATCTGGATTCAGGCTGCTGCTCCCAAGATATGGATGAAGCTCATAAAGTAGCTCAACATCAGTTTGACGAGCCGGTCCTACTTCAGCGTAACGATGAAGATATGTTTGCTGCCGAAGAAGATGAACATGGCACTTACTTCATGAACTCAAAAGATTTGCGTGCAGTCCAGCATGTAGAACGATTAACCAAAATCGGTGTGCATTCGCTAAAAATCGAAGGTCGGACTAAATCCTATTTCTACTGTGCACGTACTGCACAGATTTACCGCAAAGCCATTGATGATGCTTTAGCTGGCAAGCCATTTGACCCATCACTGGTGACCCAACTGGAAGGTTTGGCAAATCGAGGTTATACCGAAGGCTTCCTGCGTCGCCATGTTCATAGTGAATATCAGAACTATGAAAATGGTTCTTCCAGTTTTGATCATCAAATTTTCTGTGGTGAAGTACTAGAGCGAAATGGAGATTACATCAAGATCGATGTGAAAAACCGTTTTGTAGTCGGTGACTCACTGGAGCTGATGACGCCTAAAGGCAACATTAGCTTCACCTTGACGGAAATCAAAGACCGTAAAGGCAATCTGATTGAAGATGCCAAAGGTTCGGGGCATATCGTCGAAATTCCGATTCCAGCAGATATTGATATGCAATATGCCCTGCTGATTCGCAACCTGCCGACATCGACTGCAGATATTTCCGCATCTTCACTCGCTTATCAGGCAGGCTAAGCATGGCACTCTTGATTACCGATAAATGCATCAACTGCGACATGTGTCTGCCGGAGTGTCCGAATGATGCCATTTATGAAGGTGACAAAATCTATGAAATCGATGTCAATCGCTGTACGGAATGCGTCGGTTTCTATGATCATCAAACCTGTGTATCCGTGTGTCCAATTGAGTGCATTGTGCCCCATCCGGAGCATGTGGAGACCAAAGAACAATTGATGGAGAAATTTAAGGGACTGAATCTATTCAACTCTTAATGAAATCTTAAAGATGGCATATTTTATGCTCATCTAAAGAACAACCTTGGGGAAGACATAATAATAAATTAAAACAAAAACAGCGCAGAGGAAAGGAACAGTCAGAAGCAATTGGGGATGCTTCTGACTGATCTAAAACGAAGGAAAGCAAATATAAAAAAAGGAACTCTGGTGTTAGCGTCCGGAGTTCCTGTAAAAAGGGAATAAGAAATAGAGTCGATTGATGTTCTAGTACCTGGGTTTTGGGGAACCCAGGTGCTTTCCTTTATTACTGACCCGAACGGATGATGTAGTCAAATGCAGACAGTGATGCTTTCGCGCCTTCACCTGTAGCAATGATGATCTGCTTGTAAGGTACTGTGGTACAGTCACCCGCAGCAAATACACCTTTCACATTGGTTTCATTGCGCTCGTTAATCACAATCTCACCGCGGTTGCTTAACTCAACTTTGGTTTCTTTCAGGAAATCCGTATTCGGTAACAAACCGATCTGAACGAAGATCCCTGCAAGTTCAACCGTATGTTCTTCATCGGTCGCACGGTCTTTATATTTCAGTGCAGTTACCTGTGAACCATCACCCACTACTTCTGTTGAAAGCGCATTCTTGATCACCGTGGTGTTCGGCAAGCTGTTGAGTTTGTCCTGAAGTACCTGATCCGCACGTAGTTTGGTATCAAATTCCACCAGGGTGACATGCTCAACAATACCAGCAAGGTCGATCGCAGCTTCTACACCCGAGTTACCACCACCAATCACCGCAACACGTTTGCCTTTGAACAGTGGACCATCACAGTGTGGACAGTAGGCAACACCACGGGTTTTGTATTCCTGCTCACCCGGAACATTCATCTCTCTCCAGCGTGCACCGGTTGACAGGATTACAGTTTTAGATTCAAGCTTGGCACCATTTTCTAAAGTCACTTCAACCAGACCGTTGGCAGTTTCATCTGCACCCTTGATGTCAGATACACGTTGCAGGTTCATGATGTCGACACCGTATTCACGTACGTGGGCTTCCATCTCGGCAGCAAATTTTGGACCTTGGGTCTTTTGCACTGAAGTGAAGTTCTCAATGTCCATGGTATCCATGACCTGACCGCCCATACGTTCAGCCACGATCCCGGTTTTGATGCCTTTACGCGCTGCGTAGATTGCAGAGGTATTCCCCGCAGGACCACCACCAATCACAAGAACATCAAACGCTTCTTTGGCATTCAGCTTTTCCGCATCTTTGGCAGCAGAATCCGTATCCAGCTTGGCAATGATTTCTGCCAAAGTCATACGACCCTGACCGATGTGTTCATTGTCCTGGAACACCATAGGTACAGCCATGATTTTACGTTCTTCAACTTCTTCCTGGAAGAAAGCACCATCGATCATGGTTGCTGTTGTACCTGGGTTATAGATAGCAATCAGGTTGAGTGCCTGAACCACATCCGGACAGTTATGACAGCTTAAAGAGACAAACACATCAAAGTCAGACTTGATTCCTAAACCTTTGATCGATTCAAGAACTTCATTCGATACTTTCGGTGCATAACCCGAAGTTTGCAGCAATGCCAGAATCAGCGATGTGAACTCATGACCCATTGGCAGGCCTGCGAAGAAAACACGAGGCTGTTCACCGGCTTTAGCCACACCAAAACTTGGTGCACGTTTGTTGGTACCATCAAAACGGGCAGTCACTAAATCAGACAGTGCAGCGATTTCTTCTACAAGTTCTTTGATTTTTGCAGATTTATCTGAAGCATCTAAAGTGGCTACCAGTTCGATTGGTCCTTCAAGGCGTTCTAAAAGGGTTTTTAATTGGGCTGCTGTATTTT
>NZ_LFRE01000034.1:0-871 GCF_001077515.1 Acinetobacter sp. VT 511
GATGACCATGATATGGTGCGCATGGGGTTGAAAACATATCTGATGCTGGAACCTACTTTTCATGTGATGGGAGAAGCGGGCCACGGGCAAGATGCGCTTGATCAGTTACGTAAGTTAAATGGTAGTGAAATGCCGGACCTGATTCTAATGGATCTGATGATGCCTGTAATGAATGGTGCTGAAGCAACAAAAGCCATCATGACTGAATTTCCAGGGATGAAAATTGTGATGCTTACCAGTTTCCTGGAGGATGATCTGGTTGTGCAAGCGATTGAAGCGGGTGCGGTAAGTTATGTACTGAAGACAGTCTCTGCTGAAGAACTGATCTATGCTCTGCAAGGGGCCTATAGAGGCATGCCTGTTATGACAGGTGATGTGTCGCAGGCGTTAACCCGGGGAATCAGACAACGTACAGCGAGAGAGAGTGAATCAGGTCTGACTGAACGGGAGAAGGAAGTGCTGCTGCTTATTGCAAATGTATCCGTGCACGTAAAGTCGTTATCACTGCGACCCAGATGCTGGATTCCATGATCAAAAACCCACGCCCGACTCGCGCAGAAGCCGGTGACGTTGCAAACGCCATCCTCGACGGTACTGACGCAGTGATGCTGTCTGGTGAATCCGCAAAAGGTAAATACCCGCTGGAAGCGGTTTCTATCATGGCGACCATCTGCGAACGTACCGACCGCGTGATGAACAGCCGTCTCGAGTTCAACAATGACAACCGTAAACTGCGCATTACCGAAGCGGTATGCCGTGGTGCCGTTGAAACTGCTGAAAAACTGGATGCTCCGCTGATCGTGGTTGCTACTCAGGGCGGTAAATCTGCTCGCGCAGTACGTAAATACTTCCCGGATGCCACCATCCTGGC
>NZ_LFRE01000035.1:0-107296 GCF_001077515.1 Acinetobacter sp. VT 511
GCACGTGCCGTGACCAAAGGTGGCTTTAACTCACTACCAAAATTCACTTTCCCAGGTGGTTCTTTAATCGGTGATGATGCCGGCTTCCTGAACTTTGCCAAGATCAAAGGCTCACATACTGCGATGAAGTCAGGCATGCTCTGCGGTGAAGCGGTATTTGAAGCAATCAAGGCCGGTGTAGAGAAAGGCGGTGACCTGGCAGTTGCACGTGTAACTGAAGGCGAAGATTTCTTCGTAAAAGAGTTGACTGCTTATACAGACAAGTTCAACAACAGCTGGCTGAAAGAAGAGCTGTATAGCGCGCGTAACTTTGGCCCTGCAATGCATAAGTTTGGTCAATGGATGGGTGGTGCATTCAACTTTATCGACCAGAACGTGTTTAAAGTACCATTTACCCTGCATGACCTGGTGCCAGACTTTAAGACATTGAAAACTGTTGATGCGGTGAACTTCAAGCCGAACTATCCAAAACCGGATGGCAAGCTGACTTTTGACCGTCTGTCTTCAGTGTTTGTATCGAACACCGTGCATGAAGAAAACCAGCCTGCGCATTTGAAACTAACTGATGCTTCAATTCCAGTGAATGTGAACCTGCCAAAATGGGATGAGCCAGCTCAGCGCTACTGCCCGGCGGGTGTATATGAAATCATGGAAAATGATGATGGTTCAAAACGCTTCCAGATCAATGCAGCCAACTGTGTGCACTGCAAGACCTGTGACATCAAAGATCCTTCTCAGAACATCACCTGGGTGACACCGGAAGGTGGTGGTGGTCCGAATTATCCTAATATGTAATATTAAGATAATTCTTGCGAAGCCGTGCCTTTCTCCTATCCCAATATGTAATCTGGATAGTTGGGTGAGGCATTGGCTCGCATACCCAAACATGTAGACGTTAGTAATAACTCTTCATTTATTTTTTTAGGTAATCCCAGCTCCCTAGGGAGCTGGGATTAAAAATGAATATTTATTTAAAGCTATTATTTTTAATTGATCACATATTTAACCTGAATACTAATATTTAAAGTATAAAAAACCATGGATGGTCTCAATCTCCCCTAACCCTGAGCTATATAGCGCAAGAATAAAGAGGGGGAATTCCCTCCTTTTTCAAAGGAGGGTTAGGAAGGATTCTTTAAGCCACTGGCACCAACGTAAACAACACCTGCCCTGTTTTTACTGTTTGCCCTTTTTCAATGGTAATCGCTTCAACCTTCATACGCTCAGGCGCAATAATTGGAATCTCAATCTTCATTGCTTCAATGACTGCTAGCGTTGCACCTTCTTCCACAATATCACCCGACTGACATTCAATTTTCCAGATTGAACCCGGCATATGCGATTCCACCGCACAACCACCTTCAGGCACTTCAACACCTTCACCATCATCTACAGTGTCTAAACTTTCAGAGACATATTCTGCAAGGCCTGCTTCATGCCAGCGACGGCGCTCTGCATCAAAGTTGGCTTGTTGCACTGCTTTAAAGGCAGCAATCGATTTCTGGTTTTCTGTTAAGAAGTCATTGTATTCTTTCAGGTTGAGTACACCATCTTCAATTCGTAGTTTTAAACGGCCTGCTTTAAAGTCCTCACGCATCTGCATCAATTCAGCTTCAGACACTTCATAAAACTTAATTTGGTCAAAGAAGCGCAGTAACCACGGCATACCTTGTTCAAAGTCAGGGTTTTTACGGTAGCGCGACCACATTTGCGAAGTGCGTCCCACAAACTGATAACCACCCGGACCTTCCATCCCATAAACGCACATATACGCACCGCCAATACCAACAGCATTTTCGGGTGTCCAAGTGCGTGCAGGGTTATATTTGGTGGTGACTAAACGCTGACGTGGATCAAGTGGCGTTGCCACAGGTGCACCCAAGTACACATCACCCAAACCCATGACCAAATAACTGGCGTTATAGACCACATCTTTCACGGCTTGTTTGTCTTTTAAGCCATTAATACGACGGATAAATTCGATATTGTCCGGACACCACGGCGCATCTGGGCGCACGGTTTGCATATAACGTTCTGTTGCAAGTTGCGTTTGTGAATCTTCCCAAGCAAGCGGTAAATACACAGTACGGGATGGCACTTGCATCTCGGTCACATCAGGCAGTTGCTCTTCTGCCACTTGAAGCATACGCAATAAATCCATCTGATCGAGTTGGGTCGAATCAAAATGAATTTGCAGTGAACGAATACCCGGTGTCAGGTCAATAATGCCTTGAATGTTTTGATCTTTGACCCATTGCATCAGCGCATGAATACGGAAACGTAGGTTTAAATCTAAAACTAACTCGCCATATTCCACCAACATATAGTTGTTACCGGCAGGACGATACACCACATCAGGCGTGCCATTTTGACCTTTTAGGGTATCTAAAATGGCAGATTTCAACGTACTAATTTCAGGATAGAACGATTCATCAAAGGTGACTGCTTGTGTATCTTGAGCAGTTAATTGCGCATGATATTTTTCATTCAGCAATTTGGCTTGGTGATAGCTGACTGGCACAAATTTGACTTTATCGCCTGCTTTGAGCTGACCTAATTTCCAAAGTTCAGAATTGATTACCACCGCCGGACAAACAAATCCGCCTAAACTTGGACCATCTGGCCCCAAAATAATTGGCATATCCCCAGTAAAGTCGATGGCACCAATCGCATAAGCATTGTCGTGAATATTGGATGGATGCAGACCCGCTTCGCCACCGTCCTGACGAGCCCATTCTGGTTTTGGACCAATCAAACGAATTCCGGTACGGCTGGAGTTGAAGTGAATTTCAAACTCGTTGGCAAAGAAGGTATCAATATCATTTTTAGTAAAGAAATCCGGTGCACCATGTGGACCATACATCACCGCAATTTCCCAAGTATTTGAGAAGGCAGGGATTTGATCTTTGCTTAATGCTTTCACTTCATCAGATGTAAATGCCGTGATTGGAAGCATATCGCCAATCAGCAAATTACGCCCTGCATGACCACCAAACTGACCTAGAGTAAAGGTCGCTTGTGAGCCTAAATATTCAGGCACATTCAGACCGCCTTTAATCCCGATATAAGTACGGCAACCTGTGGCGATCTTGCCACATTTCAGCACCTGACCTTTACGTACATTCACGGTTTGCCACATCGGAACTTGAACGCCATCCAAAGTCGATGGCATATCGCCACCTGCCAATACAATTTGGCTATCGCAATGGAATTTTAAGCTTGGGCCTTGTAGCGTACATTCCAAACCTGCGGTATTCGGTACATTGCCTAATAGTTGGTTCGCGACATTTAAAGACAGCGGATCAATCGCACCTGATGGTGGTACACCGACATCCCAATAACCCAAACGTCCTGTCACATCTTGCACGGCGGTTTGTATACCGGCTTGCAGGACTTCAATTTTTTGAGTTTTCCACTCAAAGGTATTTAAAAAACGTGTAGTTTGCGTACCGGCTTTAAAGACATTGCAGTCGATAATGTTTTGTAGATATTCAAGGTTGGTTTCAATGCCCGCCACTTGGGTTTTAGCCAATGTATCGGTCATGGCTTGGATTGCCGATTCACGGGTCTCACTTGTCACAATGATTTTGGCAATCATCGGGTCATAGAAAGATGACACGTTTGAACCTGTTTCTACCCACGTTTCATTACGGGCATTCTCATCGAATTCGACATGAGTCAGTAAGCCTGCGCTTGGTTGGAAGTTTTTAATTGGGTCTTCGGCATATAAACGCACTTGAATCGAATGACCTTTAGATTCAAGCTTTGCTGTTGGCGGCGTCCAATCACCACTGCCTAAAGTCACCATCCATTCTACTAAATCGACACCAAAGACTTGCTCGGTGACACCGTGCTCAACTTGCAGACGAGTATTCACTTCCAGAAAGTAGAATTCTTGTGTGTCAGTATCCATCACAAATTCAACGGTTCCGGCAGAACGGTAATTCACCGATTGCATCAACTGAATCGCGATATTTTGGATATAGGCACGTTGCGTATCATTAAGGTGTGGTGCAGGGGTTTCCTCAATCACTTTTTGGTTACGACGTTGCACCGAACAATCACGCTCACCCAGTGCCAACACCAAGCCATTGCCATCACCAAAGATTTGCACTTCGATATGACGAGCATTTTGTACGAATTTTTCTAAGTAAAGGCCTGCATCTTTAAAGTTGGCTTGCGCTAAATAAGACACGGTTGCATAAGCTTCTTTCAGCTCCTCCGCATTCCACACCAAACGCATGCCAATACCACCACCACCTGCGGTACTTTTCAGCATCACAGGATAGCCAATACGCTCAGCCTCAAGCAGGGCTTCAGCTTCATCAGCCAATAATTGGCTACCTGGCAATAACGGTACATTGGCTTGAATCGCCAATTCACGTGCAGTGTGTTTCAGACCAAATGCTTTCATTTGCTCGGCATTTGGGCCCAAGAACACAATGCCTTGTGCTTCACAGAGATTACAGAATTCGGCATTTTCAGACAGGAATCCATAGCCCGGATGAATCGCTTGCGCACCGGTATGTTTGGCCACTTCTAAGATTTTATCGACATTGAGATAGCTTTGGCTCGCAGGTGCATCACCAATAAAGACGGCTTCATCGGCTAAAGTCACATGCAATGAATCACGATCGGCTTCTGAATAGACTGCAACCGATTGAATGCCTAATTTTTTAAGGGTACGAATGACACGACACGCAATTGCACCACGGTTGGCGATGAGAACTTTATTAAACCCATATTTTAAAGTCATAGTCTTATACCTCGCCTTCACGAACAATCAGTTGAATTTTTGTTGGGTTATAGGCATTACATGGGTTATTCAGTTGTGGGCAGTTTGAGATAAGGACGATGAGATCCATTTCGGCTTTAATCTCGACATATTTCCCCGGTGCGGAAATACCATCATCAAATTTCAAATGACCTTCCGATGTCACAGGCACATTCATAAAAAAGTTAATGTTGGGCCCAATATGACGCACATTCAGACCATGCTTTTTCGCAATCGGATGCTGAGATAGTGCAATCATGAAATTGTTACGGCAACTGTGCATTGGGTATTTGTCATGTGCATAACGTACGGTATTACTTTCACATGAACATGCACCACCTAAAGTGTCATGACGACCGCAGTTATCATCGTTAATCGTGGCGATTTTATTGCCAAAGTTGGTATATAAAGTGGTGCCTTTTTCGAGATAAATTTGACGATTCATCGCCAAGGTATCGGTCGCGCTATAACGCTCTTCAGGGTTATGTGCGGAAATAAACAAAGTATCCACCGCCTGGTTGCCTTCAAGGTCAACAATACGGAAATACTGTCCTTTTTTGACTTCGCACATCCACGCTTCACCGGCAGGACATACTTCACTTAACACAGATTTTTCTAGGTTTACGAGTGCAGTCATGATGTATTCCCCTTAAGCAGTTAAAGCGTAGTAGCGATTATTATTATGGAACGCACGCTGATTTTGCGGGCACGAATCACGGCAGACATCGGTCTCGCCTAAAGGAAGTGCTTTAAACAGTGACAATTGTATATCGGCAGGTGCATATTCAGACGAGTTATCTAAGGCATGCGGTGCACTCGATAAAAACACCAGACAATCCATTTCAAAACGTAGTTCAATCACTTGATCGGTATTATCCGATGCCACATAGCTTAAATTGCCGTTGTCATCCGGTTGAACTTTTGAAAATAGATTTAAAGTACTGCTCAGGTCGGTTGCAGATAATCCAAATTTGGTCATTTCCAGTAATAAACTGTCTTTGCCGTTGCGGTACATCTCATTACGGGCATCTTGAAAGGTTTTAGTGCCGAATTGTTGTTCAATTTGCTGTGCCGTACTTGGTGCACAAAAAGCGTCATTCCAACCGTGATCATCTTTGACAATCGAGATCATCGCTCGACCCAAATCAGAGGCTAAAATATGCCCTGTACTTAAAAATGCCGCATGTTGCCCTTTTAAGCTGTCTGGCATGTTATAGCGTTCAAGTTTATCTTCACTGTTGACGCAGTACAGCGCGACATTGGCATTTTTGCCTAAAGATTTCAGTTGTAAGACTGCGCCGCGCTGAATGCGTGCAGACCAGTGATGTCCACCCGGTAAACGTTCAGTCCATAGGACCTGATCTTCGTGATAAGTTGTTGTGCTCATATGCATCTACCCTAATCTTTGACGGTTTACCTCCCGGGCTTTTATCCCTCCGTGTAGCGATCAGTGTTTCCTTTCGCCGTGAACTCTCGGTCTCAGACATACATGAATGTTCATGTATCGGAACCCTAGATCACTTTATGATGAGTTTGATAGATGCAAAGGCTATGCCAATTTAGTAATACTGTTTTTCCATTTAGTAATACTTTTTGGGGTTTTAACTGATCAATTCAGGTGCAAGAATCTGTTATAGGCATCAAGATGCACCAAAACACAAAAATCCCAGCATAGGCCGGGATTTTAAAATTTATAGATGAGGACTAAGTCCGGATCTATAGCTATAAGATTATTTACTTAAAATCTCATGCAATATATTGCGTAACCACTGATGACTGGTTTTATGATGACAGGACATGTGCCAATACTGTTTCACAGAATAGGTCGGGAATGCAATCGGCGCATTAAAAATCTTGAGATTGCCACGCGATAGTAATACTTCACTCAAATAATAAGGCACAGTCGCAATTGCATCAGTTTCCTGCACCACCAGCCCTACGCCTAAATAGCTTGGCAAGCGCATCAGAATGTCTCGCTTGAGTTCCAGATTCAGCAATTCGTTTTCAATATGGTAATGTCCCATCCCGGCATCAATATCAATATGCGTTTCACACAAATACTCTTCAATAGTCAGGCTGTCGCCAACCAGCCGTGGATGGTCTTTGGCTGCAATCACCACATAATACTGTTCAAACAATTTCTGCTGATAGAAACCATTTTCCAGATTCGGCAAAAAACCTAAAGCCAGATCAATTTCTCCATTGGCCATTTGATAGCTGGTTTCTGAAGTAATTGGACGCACATTCAGACGAATATGCGAAGCGTGCTGTTTTAGATATTGTGAAATTTTTGGCAACAGGACCAGATGCGATACATCGGTCATTGCCAAGGTAAAGCGTTGCTGGGACGTGGCCTGATCGAAATCAATAGTAAAATTATTGATGGTTTCGACTTTACTTAGCGCCTCACTGACCAAAGGAAATAGCTGCTTTGACAGATCCGTCGGCAGCATTTCATTGCCAATACGCAAAAATAAAGGATCATTATAATGCTGACGGATTTTATTGAGCAGATTACTCACCGTCGGTTGGCTCATATCCAGATAATCGGCTGCATGGGAGACGTTCTTAAATTTGTAGACATAATAAAAGATGCTGAGCAATTTACAGTCAAGTTCAAACACAGAAACACATTTCCTTCAATTTCTTAATCATTTTGGCGGATCTATCATCCGCGCAATTTGATCTAGTGCCAATGTCCAAATATAACACTTTGTGACTATCTGTATGATCATTCAGGATGTGTTTTGCAATAAAAATACTGTTTACCCGATCTGTAACTCTGTCAAATACCACTTCATGTAAAATGGATAACCCTTATCTTTTATTTCAGCTGAAACACTTAAGTCGCATGTTATATACTCAGCCACACAGAATAGACTATGGAAATTAAGGGAAAAGTGTCATGTTTCAGAACAAAAAATTGGTATGTTTTGACCTGGATGGCACCCTGATTGATTCAGTCGGTATCTGGAACCAAGTTGATGCAGCCCTGATTCATGAACTTTCCGGTATAAAAGCCAATTTAAAATTGATCCAGCAGCAGCGGGATCTACAGTTGACAGCCTTTCGACATTTGCCTGATCCTTATCTGGAATATTGTGGTTATTTAAAAGAACTATACGGTTTTGAACTAAACAAAGAAGACGTCAAAAACCGCCGTTACAGTATTTCACGACATTTTCTGGATCATGTGGTCGAATTAAAACCTCAGGTGGAACTTATAATCCAGGCCCTGAAAAAACAAGAGATTCCACTGGCCTTAACCACAACCACCAGTTTATTCAATGTGCAGCGTTATCAGGACAATAATCAAAATATTAACGCTAAAATCAGCTTTGATGATGATTTTGCCTTAATCCTTACCCGCGAAAATGTCCAGAACATCAAGCCACATCCAGAAATTTATCTGAATGTGCTTGAGCATTTCAAAATTGAAACCAAAGATTGCCTGATTATTGAAGATTCTTTAATTGGTGTAGAAGCTGCGAATAATGCAGGAATAGAGGTAGTGGCAATTTATGATCAGTATTCTGTTCATGAAATCGAGCTGATTAAAGCCAGAGCAAATTATTTTGTGCAGGGTTTTACCGAATTATTAAGGCATATTGCTTAAATATCTATATAAATAAATGTCATGAATAATTCCATTTCATGACATCGATGTTGTTATTTCTAAAAGGATTAGATTAGAGCATTATTTGGCTTTTTGGTAGACTGAACCTGACCCTACAAGGTTGCCAGTTTTCTCATCAATTACAAAATCAACCATTCCCGCCCCTGCATTCAGCTGAAGCATGCCATTTTCATTTACAGCCGCGGGCATCGGGTTCTTTTTCTCTGTTTTACCGGTTTCCTTATCTTTGATGGTATTAGTAATCAGATAATTTTCACCATTTTTAGCAATTACCAGGATATTTTCAAGTTTTGGATTTTCCAGAGTGTTCTTCCAGTTGCCCTGATAATCTGGAGCTGGCGCTTCAGTGGTGTTACAAGCAGTTAACAGCAATAATAAGGAGATTCCTGAAAAATATTTAAGATATTTCAAAACTAAAACCTTGAATGTTACGACGCCGCCATTATAAAAATAACTTTCCTAAAGTTTAGCAAGTTGTTGTAGGCAAAGCGTTTCAGCCGTACCAAGTCTGTTTTCATGAGTGTTTTTTTGAAAAGAATTCTTCACATTTTATCCATAAAATATGTTGTATTACTTAATTATTCTAATGAATCAAATATTTTAAAATACTTCAATTTGATAAGGTATTAGTATTTTTTAAGCTTATTGGAACTAATATTACTAGATCCAAGACAATCTACAACCAAGTTGATATGTATAAGAAGCTCAGATAAAAAAATCCTCAATAACCCATCCAAAGTTATTGAGGAGTACCAAACTGGTTAAGAAACATCAATATGATGCTGTTAAAGAAAAGTGATTAAAAGAACTTGGCTTTTACAGCATTCAATATAAATTTTGCGCTTTGCACTTTTTCTGCAATTTGTGCATGCCATTCGTTTGGTACAGAGCATTTTGCAACGCGAACCCAAACGGTCGAAAACTGCTTCATAAAACTGGCTTCGTTATAGTGGATACCATATTCAGCACATAATGCTTTGATTTTTGGTGCCACTTCTGAATAACGGTTCGCTGGCATGTCCGGGAATAAATGGTGCTCAATCTGATGGCTCAAGTTACCACTTAGAATATGCAGCCATTCGGTACCACTGAAATTACTCGAGCCACGGATCTGACGCAGATACCATTCCGCACGGGATTCATTTTCCGTATTGTCCATTTCAAAAGTTTCAGCATCTTCCGTGAAATGACCGTTAAAGATCACAGCGGAAGCCCACAGACTACGAATCACATTGGCCACTGCATTGCCAGTAAATACTGGAATGGCATTTGGACCGGCAATAATCGGGAAGAATACATAATCTTTCAGTACCTGACGGCGCATCTTTTTACGTAGTGGCGCTGCTTCATCCCAAACCTGTTTCCAGGTTTTGGTTTTATAGGCAATTACATCTTCTAGATGCAGGCGCTGTAGACCCACGTACCATTCGAAGAACACCATCAACTGAATTGTTAGTGGAATATTAAATAGAAAACGGGGTTCCCATTTTTGCGATTCACTGACACGAATCAGGCCATAACCCACATCGTGGTCCATGCCGACAATATTGGTATAAGTATGATGAATATAGTTATGGGTGTATTTCCAGTCATCACCGGTGGCAATGGTATCCCAGTCATAAGTCGAACCATTCAGACTTGGATCATTCATCCAGTCAAACTGGCCATGCATCACGTTATGACCAAGTTCCATATTTTCTACGATTTTGGAAATACTCAATAAGCCTGTACCGAGTAGCCAGACTGGTGGCAACCAACCGGCCACCATCAGCATGCCCCGGGAAGCAATTTCGCTATAGCGGACAAAATTACGGATTTTATAGATGTATTCAGCATCTTTTTCACCTAAATCATCCATCACCTCACGTCGGATCGCATCCACCTTGGCACCAAATTCCTGAATCTGTTCAGGACTTAAAAATTGGGTCTTACTGTGCCGCTTAAAATCAATTTGCATATTCATGGGAGTACCTTCTTATTTTTCTAGGGATTAAAGATTAATCACCACAGGACTAACGGCCTGGGAGATACACAATTTGATCGGGGTATTGCTCTCGTGATCGATTTCACCAGTCAAAATATTTTTTACTGAGCCACTGACTTTGGTGCAGGAACAGGTATTACAAATTCCCATTCGGCAACCATGTGCAGGACGCAAACCTGCTTGTTCAGCACTTTCCAGAATGGTAGAACTGGCCTGAAACTCCTGATGCGATCGCTGGAATTGCACAGGTTGTGCTTTAACTTTTTCATCCACCACGATCTGGAAGTATTCAGAATGGAAACTGGATTTCACGGAAAGCTTTTCAGCAATACGGTGTGCTGTTTTCATCATGGTCGCTGAACCACAGGCATAAATTTCACGTTGTTCAAAATCAGGCACCAGCTTGTTGAGTAACTGTAGGCTGAGATGCTGCTTATGCTCCACAGTATTAAAATGATGATATTTCAGATGTGGATGCATCAGTGCCAAGGTTTTAATTTCAGCATGAAACGCATCATCACGGGTGAAGTAGATCAGATCAATCGTATGCTGAAACTGCACTACGGCTTTTTGCAGCAAGGAGTAAATTGCAGTGATGCCGCTGCCTGAGGCCAGCATTAAAATGGGTTTAGGGGAATTCAGCAGGGTGAATTCACCTTGTGGCTGTGAAAGCTCTACCACAGCAGCCAGCTGTAAGGAGCTCAAGGCACGGGATACTTTACCCTGCTGTTTAACAGCGATAATTACATCACCATTTTTTAGCATTGTAACGACAGAATAATGACGCTGATGCAAAATACCATCCAGCCTTAAAGTCATAGCCACATTCTGTCCTGGCTGAAATTTTTTAGCCTGAAAGTTGAAATTTGGACGTAGCTGGATCTTATAAAAATCATTGCCAATAAGCTGGATGCTGATCACTTCTGCCTTCACTTTTTTCAATGCCAAAGTTGGATGAAATTTTTCAGCAATGAAATCAATGAAGTCTTCTCGGATCCAGTGAGGCTTGTAGCTTTGCATACTTGTCATTTTTATTACCTCATACAGAAACAGAATTAATGTACATCTGTCTATTTATTGTGCATTCAGAATATAGGCTTTTATGATTCGTTCCATGTCAATTCGGGTCAAATCATGTTTCTGTCGGTAGAATTCCTGTTTTTTGTCGGACAAAATGATGTACTTTGATTAAAGTTGGTTTTCGGCATGTAAATCGGAAAGGCATTTCATGCCAGTTTGCCTATCTGGATCGACTATTTTTCTATGAACTTTATAGCTATAAATATGCAAAAGGCTGACCACATTTCTGTAGTCAGCCTTGTTATTTTGGCAGAGTTTATAGGTATTATTCTACAGCTGGGCTGAGCTCTGTCTGCTGATCCAGCAATACTGTTCCGAACTTTTCACGCAAGTCTTTTTTCAGCATCTTGCCAGTACCACTCAGTGGAATTGCATCGACAAAAATTACTTTGTCTGGCACCTGCCATTTTGCTACTTTGTCAGCAAAATAGTCCAGCAGTTCTGGCTCGGTGAGCTGACTGTCAGGTTTTTTAATCGCAATCAGGATTGGACGCTCATCCCATTTCGGATGCTGTGCAGCAATGACAGCTGCCATGGCTATTTGTGGATGACCCATGGCCAGATTTTCCAGTTCCACTGAGGAGATCCATTCTCCGCCCGATTTGATCAGATCCTTGGCACGGTCGCTGATTTTCATAAAGCCATCTTCATTTAAGGTGGCAATATCCCCCGTATCAAACCAGCCATCAGCAGTTAAAGAAGATTCTTCCTTACCAAAATAGTTATTGATGATCCAGTGACCACGAATCTGTAAATTGCCTGTGGTTTCACCATCGCGAGTAATTTCATTCGATCCATTTTCTTCATCAGTCAAACGCAAGTCGACACCAAATGGTGGACGACCTTGAGAAAGACGAATTTCTAAACGCTCTTCTTCACTCAAATCCAGATGTTTGGCTTTAATTTGATTGGCTGCGCCAAGTGGACTGGTTTCCGTCATACCCCAGGCATGAATGGTTTCACAATCAAACTGTTCTTTAAATACTTTTAGCATTGAAGGCGGACATGCCGAACCGCCGACGACATTGCGTTTTAAGCTTTCTAACTTGGAACCCGACTGTTGCGCTGCTGCAATCAAACCTTGCCAGATCGTTGGTACACCTAGAGCAACTGATACTTTATAGCTGTCAATTAAATTGACCAGACTCGCACCATCCAGCCCTGGGCCTGGCAATATCAAAGTACAGCCGACCATCGCTGCTGCATATGGTGTCCCCCAGGCATTGACATGGAACATCGGTACTACAGGCAGCATGATATCTCGTGCAGATACATTCAGTGAATCTGGTAAACTGATCGCAAAACTATGTAATGTCGTTGAACGGTGACTATATAAAACCCCTTTTGGATGACCTGTAGTTCCAGAGGTATAACACAGTGAGCTTGCTGCATTTTCATTGAGTACAGGCCAATTAAAATCATCAGATTGATCTGCAATCAGCTCATCATAGAATTTCACATCTGGAAGAGCTTCAAGGATGGGCTCATCTTTTGCATCCAGACAGATAAAGTGCTCCACCTTGCTTAGCATCGGTTTGACGGCTTTAATTAATGGTACAAAGGTTTTATCAAACAGGATTACACGGTCTGATGCATCATTAATAATAAATACCAACTGTTCCGGAAATAAACGCGGGTTAATCGTGTGGCAAACAAAGCCACTTCCAGAAATGGCATACCAGGATTCCAGATGACGATGGTTATTCCATGCAATGGTCGCGACACGGTCGCCATGTTGCAGTCCCAGCTGATTCAGTACATTGGCGAAACGTTTGGCATTGCTACGAATTTCGCCCCAAGTCGTATGGGTCATGCTGAGATCAGTATTTTTTGAAATTACCGCAGTATCGGCATGATAGCGTCCTGCATGTTCAATCATGCTGCTGATCAGTAAGGGCTGAAACATCATATTTCCAAGCATGTTGTGCTCCTTTATCCTTGTTATACGTCCATATTGTTGTCGAGATTTTTAAATATTTTTATTTAAGCATGATGCGCAGATTAGCAGACACTGCAAAATAAACGTATCACTTGCTTGAATCTAGCAAGGAAAAATATGAAAGCAAGTAGCAAAATGTGACAAAAACTACGGCGTCTATGAAAGTATCAAAAACTATCATTTTTTATAATGGAATAATTATATGAATAAAAATCCCGGTCATTAAACCGGGATTTTTTATTATTTGAGTCCTGAGAAGAACAGGTTATCAGCGTTGACCACTAAAACCACCCCCAGACAAAACAACCCTACATAAATAGCGAACCAAATAATCATCTTTTTGAAAGCTTCATCAGAAATACTGCTGTCTGCATATTTCGGTGCTTTTTTCTGTTCGTCTGGAGTCATATGCTCACCTGTCGCTGGATTTAGGGACTATCCTTATTTTCAGCCTGATTGCAAAAAATGAGTAGATACAAATACTGCCTAAAAAAATATAACAGATAAATCATAACTGCTCCAACTGTTATATTTAACCTGACTAAATATGCTATATATGCAGGTAAATTTCCATTTTTCTATTTTTCTTGATGTATGTATAAATTTGAAAAACTCGCGCTCAGTATTCGTCATATGATTGAGGACGGCATCTGGAAAGCCCATAACAAACTCCCTTCATTGCGTGAGCAGTCTGAACTTTCCGGTTATAGCCTGATGACAGTGTTAAATGCCTATCAGGAACTTGAGGCACAAGGCTGGCTGTATGCCAAAGATAAATCCGGGTATTACATTGCAGAACGTGCTGGTCTTGCAATAACTTCCATTAAAGAAACATTAGCAGCTCACGAGAAAATACAGATCAATTCGGTGGTATTTAACTATCTCAAAGATACCCAAGCAGCAGATATGATCCCGTTGGGATCGGCATTTCCCAATCCGGAACTGCTGTTTAATAGCAAATTTATGCAGTTGTTATCCCAGCATTCCAAACGTAAAAACAGCTATCTGAATCATCCAAATATGCCACCGGGTAATCTGGAGCTGCGCCAGATCATTGCCGGACGTTATCAACTACAAGGTATATCATGCCATTCAAATGACATTGTCATTACATCTGGTGCGCTGGATGCTCTAAATTTGTCTTTACAGGCACTCACCCAACCGGGTGATTATATTCTTTTGCAGGAAACCGTATTTTATGGGGCCTGGCAGGCTGCTGAAAGACTGGGACTAAATGTCATTACTCTTCCTGATGATCTTGAACGTGGTTTTGATCTGAAAGCTTTTGAAAAAGTCCTGAAACAATATCCGATCAAAGTCTGCTGGCTGATGTTGAACGCACAGAACCCGATTGGTTATACAGTTTCTGCAGGAATCAAAGAAAATATTGCACAGTGCTTAGCTCAGTATCAGGTGCATCTGATTGAAGATGACGTTTATCAGGAACTGAACTTTGGCAAGGAAAAACCAGTTCCAGTGAAATATTTTGACCAGGAAAATATGGTGCTGCACTGTGGTTCATTTTCTAAAACACTAGGCATGGGTGCTCGGGTCGGCTGGGTCTTTGCAGGCCCATATTCCAATGCGATTCAACATCTACAGTTGATGAGTACCCTGAGTGTGAGTCCGCTTTTACAGAATACATTGGTAGATTTTGTTGCGCATCATCATTATGAAAAGCATTTGCGTAGTTTGCGCCGTCATTTAAATCAGAACAAAAAACGTTTTTATCAGGAACTCAAAGCCAGATTACCTGAAGACTGTAAGATTCACTATTATCCAACGGGCTACTTTTTATGGGTAGAGCTGCCTGAAGATATGGATTCGCAGCAGCTCTATACAGATTTGCTTGAACAGAAGATTTCCATTGCACCGAGTTTGCTGTTCAGGCCTAAACATGCAGTGCAGAACTTTATTCGATTAAATTGTTCTTTTGAATGGACAGATGAACTTGCTCGAGCTGTAGAACAGATCATCGATCAAATTGAACACAATAAAAAAGCGTGAACTGGGTTCACGCTTTTCAAAATGTAATCCGAGAAATATTAGAAGCTATAGATTGCAACCGCGTTAATCCTGTTGTCTTCACCTTTATTACTGCCATTCGTGGCTGCACCTAATGCTTCACGTTCACCATAGACATATTCCAGGCCAAAACTTAAAGGTTTGGTCGGACTATAGAACACGTTTGCCCAGGCTTGCCAAAGATCCTTGTTAATTGCTGTTGGATTCACGGTAGCAGTAACATATCCATTATCTTGCTCGAAATTCATATAACCATAGCCCAAGGTACCACGTAACTTGTCATTAAACTGCTGGGTTAAACCGACAGTAATCGAGTCGAACTCACTCTGTAAAAGATCCCCGTTCGTCGCTCTAACTACACCAGGATTAGCATAAGACACAAAGCTGCTATCGCCCTTCACATGATAATAGTCGGCTTTTAAAGTAGTACCCGGTACAACTTCATATTTTGCACTCAGACCTACACCCCATGCCATTTTTTCATCTTCATTTACACGCTTTTCATTCCCCATGGCACGGGCACTGACGGAAAGATTATCTGCAAACTTATGGTTTAGGCGCGCGGTTAAGGCAGGCAAACGCTGTTTGATTCCAGTAATGGTGCCATCTTTTGGATCTTCTACTGCAAGGACCAGATTGGTAGCAGGACTAAAGGTACTAGTATGACGAACCTGAGGCGTACGCTTTACTGCACCACCTGCATAAGCCAAAGCATCTACAGTTTCTGGCATATAATCCGGTATAGCAAAGTTTGACCAGGTCTGACCAATTAGCCAGTTGGCATAACTCATATAAGCATGACGGATACGTAAATTATCCAGACCTGCGCCACCCAGGAAATCTACTTCAACTTTAGCACTCAGGGCTTTGTCCCCAGCACCTACAGGAGCTTTAAAGTCCATCCCTAGACGGGTTGCAGAAAGTGTCGATTTAAACTCATCACTGCGCTCGCCTACACCTTCAAGTGGAACAGCATTAATCTGGTTATACATACGTGTAGCTGCACCGCCTTCAGCCTGATAAGAGGCATCGGCACGGACATTTCCGTAAAGATTGAATTCAGCACCACTAGCAAGTTTCATGACCGGTTTGGCTGCTGGTGCTATAGCTGCCGGTGTTGTTGCCTGTGCTGTATATGTAACTTGTCGAGACTGCTGCTGTTCAATCATGGCACGCAAGGCTTTGACTTCCTGACGTAACTGCTCGATTTCATCCTGACTGGATTGAGCTGTGCTTTGCGCTATAGCTGACAGGCTGATACCGCCTATACTTATTGCCATCATGCTCATCAAAACTTTACGTTTGAAGGTTGAATTATTGATTGATCGTTGATTAGTGGATTGCGACATGTTCATCCTAAACTCGCTTTTTTATTGTGCAATTTAATTCCAGTAACCGGTCACCACCACTTATGATGGTGACCTATTCCATTGAAATATTTACTTTATTAACTGATATTTTCTTTATTAATTCGCTTCTTTGGCAAGTATGGCTTCGCTCGATTCAGAGGTTTCAAGGACCTCACCATCTACAGAAGCTCTCAGGTTCACTAGAAAAATGGCCAGCGCTGCAATCACGCCCGGAATTGCGATGGCAAAGAAGTTCATTTGGTGTGGCAGTTCCATCGTCAGCAATGCACCTGTCAAAACGGGTCCAACGATGGCACCAATACGACCAATTCCCGATGCCCAACCCATTCCGGTAGAACGCACAGTAGATGGGTAATATTGTGCAACAAAGGTATATAACAAGATCTGTGAACCGATCGTTGCAGCACCAGCGATTGCAATCAGGGTATAAAGTACAAACTGCGGGCTGTTAAAACCAAGCAGAATTAAGGCAGATGCACCACACAGGAACATAATGGTCAGCACTTTTTTGATATGGAATTTATCAGCCAGATAACCCCCACCAATTGCACCGACCATACCGCCAATATTCAGCGCGAACAGGAACAGCATACTTGCACCGAGTGAATAACCGGCCTGAATCATCAGTTTTGGTAACCAGCTGCCTAATGCATAAACCATTAACAGGCACATGAAGAACGCAACCCAGAACATGAAGGTACTGAAAGTACGGCCTTGCTGGAACAGTGCGCGTAATGGAGCTTCATCACCGGCCATCACTTCATTCAGCACAAACTGGGTATTTGGCGCAATATTCTGTTCTGGAGCAATTTTCTGTACAAAGGTGCGGACCTGTTCTGTTTCACCTTTTTTGGTGAGGAACATCAGGGATTCTGGTAAGAATTTCCACAGCAGTGGTAACAGCAATAATGGTGTACCTGCTAAATAGAACATGATTTTCCAGCCATAATCTGCCACCAGCCATGCACCTAACAAGGCAGAGGTCATCCCGCCAATGGCATAGCCACTGAACATCACGGCAACCAGAGTACTCCGAATCCGTTTTGGCGCGTATTCGGTCATCAGTGCCACCACGTTTGGCATCACGCCGCCAATGCCTAAACCGGCAAGGAAACGTAAAATACCAAATTCAATCGGGTTACTGGCAAAAGCGCCCAGGAAGGTAAAGCCACTGAAAATGGCCACACAGATCATAATGGTCTTTTTTCGGCCCAGTTTATCGGAGAGCGTTCCGAAACTCATGGCACCGAACATCATCCCGAACAGCGCGGTACTGGCCAATAGCCCTGCCTCTACCGCACCAAGTGACCACTCCTGCATCAATAGTGGTAAAGCCACCCCGTAAATAACCAGGTCATAGCCGTCGAAGATAATAATTAATAAACACCATAGAAGTACGCCCCAGTGAAAAGGCGTGAACTTTGCTTCATCAATCAGCGTATTTATATTCACTTTATTTGTAGACATCTCCACCTCCTAATTGTGAAGTTCAATTTATGAGATTCACAATGCAGAAGATGTGCATAAATGTCCAAAACTGAATAGGCATGCTTCTATACCTATAAAGTCTGCCTTAAAGAAAAGGCTTTATTTACTATGCCTTAATGATATTCATCCAAAAATAAAACCTTCATTCAATATTAAAATATGGATTCGCTTTATTCCCTATAAGATCCAGACAGGTATTGATCTGAATTAAAATACAGCACGATCATATTTAATCGCTTCAAGATCATAGACCTGATAGACCGCATCAAACAGATATCGAATATATTCACTTTCATCCATATTACGAATAGCCATAAAAACCGGACTGACCGCAAATTCATCTAATAAAGGGATAAAGTTTAAATGTGCCAGACGAATATTCTGGGCACTTTCCGGCACGATACAAACACCCTCTCCAGCAGCCACAAAACCCAGCGCCAGTTGCAATTCACTGACTGCACGAATATTTTTCGGTTCCAGTCCATACTCGGAAAATATACCGCGCACCTGGGTAGAGAAATTCGCTTTACCATTATTCGGATATAAAAAGAGTGGCTGATCCACCAGTTCAGCCAGATTCACGCCATCTCGTTGAGAAAGAAAATGGCTGGAATGTGCCGCGACCATCAGCCGTTCTTCACGCAGCAACACCCGTTTCACTGCCGGATCTGAAATCCTTAAACGTCCAAAACCGACATCAATCCGCCCTTCTTTAAGTGCCTGAATCTGCTCTGAAGTATTCATTTCTACCATCTCAATTTTGAGCTGGGGATGTTGCTGCTTAAATAGAAACACAATACGCGACAGTAAACCGAATAATAAAGAGCCAACAAAACCAATGCTAATAGTGCGATCCGCGATACCAATCCGCTTGGTCATCGATTTGATTTCTTCCGCATTAGACAAAAGTTTAACCGCATGCTGGTAGAAGAATTGACCTGCTTCTGTGGTCTTAAGCGGTCGACTACCTCTTTCAAAGAGCTGAATATCCAGTTCCTGTTCCAGATTTTGTATTTGTCTGCTTAAAGGTGGTTGAGCAATAAACAGTTTTTCTGCCGCCTTGGTAAAACTTTGTTCTTCGACGACTGCAACGAAGTAACGCAAATGCCTGAGTTCCATATTCCTGCATACCTTTAAAGTATAAAAAAATGCTAAATCGATCTTAGACCAATCAAAATTATTCTTTTAAGGTATATCAAGTCAAAACATTAAAGCAAGAATGTGAAGCGTAATTATGTATAAATCCATTGAAACCATGCTTGTCGAGATTCCGACCATTCGTCCACACAAAATGGCGGTGGCGACAATGCAGACGCAAACCCTGGTATTGGTAAAGATCTCCACAGACGATGGTTTTGTGGGCTGGGGCGAAGCAACCACAATTGGTGGATTAGGCTACGGTGAAGAAAGCCCAGAAAGCGTAAAAACCAATATTGATACTTACTTCGCACCTTTACTAAAAACATTGGCAGGTTTGAACTTTGCACAAACCATGCGCGCCCTGAAAAAGAATATTAACGGCAACCGTTTTGCGAAATGTGCCATTCAAACTGCCCTGCTGGATATTCAGGCGCAGCGTTTAGGTTTACCACTTTCTGAACTTCTAGGCGGTCGTTTACGTGATGGCGTACCGGTCCTCTGGGTACTGGCTTCTGGTGATACTGAAAAAGACATTGCTGAAGCACAAAAGATGCTGGCTGCAAAACGCCATAACTTCTTCAAGCTAAAAATCGGTTCACGTCCAGTAGAAGCAGATGTTGAACATGTTCTGGCAATTAAAAAAGCCTTAGGCAATGACGTTTCTATTCGTGTAGATGTAAACCGTGCCTGGTCAGAGCTAGATGCGATTAAGGGCATTACTCTACTACAGGAAGGTGGCGTTGACCTGATTGAACAGCCTTGTGCTATTGACAATATTGATGCCATGCAACGTCTGACCCGTCGCTTTGATATTGCCATTATGGCCGATGAATCACTGATGGGGCCAAGCACTGCCTATAAGCTGGCTCGTACTAATGCAGCTTCTGTATTTGCAGTTAAAGTGGCGCAATCAGGTGGCTTACTGGAAGGCCGTGATGTCGCAACAGTGGCTAACCTTGCAGGGATTGACCTGTATGGTGGCACCATGCTGGAAGGTTCAGTAGGAACAATTGCATCCGCTCACCTGTTCTCGACCTTTGAGAATCTGGCCTATGGTACTGAACTGTTCGGCCCACTACTGCTGACGGAAGAAATTCTAAAAACACCACTGCAATACCAGAATTTTGAGCTGCATCTGCCGCAAGGTGCCGGGCTGGGTATTCAGCTGGATGAAGACAAGATCGACAATTTGCGCCGTAAATAAGCAATTAGATTGAGGAGTGAGACATGCTGTTTCATGTACGTATGGATGTAAATATCCCGCTGGATATGCCTGCCGAGAAGGCCAACGAAATCAAGGCTGTTGAAAAAGCCTATTCACAGGATTTACAGCGCCAAGGTAAATGGCGCCATATCTGGCGCATCACAGGCCAGTACTCAAACATCAGTATTTTTGATGTTGAAAGCAATGAAGAGTTGCACAACCTGTTACAGGGCTTGCCACTCTATCCTTATATGAACATTGAAGTAATGGCATTAAATCGTCACCCATCTTCAGTTCGAGATGACGACAGTTAAGTAAGAGTTTTGGGAAATGGGAATAACATTATTCCCTTCCCAGCAAGCAATACCAGAGGGTAATTCAACAAGGATTGTGGCCAGCAAGATTTAGCCAGCCAATGAAAGCTAAAAAAGTGCGCCACTAAAAGATGAAAGACATACTTTAGGAGCAATAGTATGAATCGCCAAGAAATTGATGCATTAGTTAAGCAAATGAACGTTGATACAGCGACAGGTCCTGTAGATGAACGTGTACAACAAGTTGTTGTGCGTTTATTGGGCGACCTTTTCCAAGCGATCGAAGATCTTGATATTTCTCAGTCAGAACTCTGGAAAGGTCTGGAATACTTTACCGATGCCGGTCAAGCCAATGAATTGGGCCTACTGGCTGCAGGCTTGGGTCTGGAACACTACTTAGACTTACGTGCTGATGAAGCAGATGCTAAAGCAGGTATTACGGGCGGTACGCCACGTACAATTGAAGGTCCGTTATATGTGGCGGGTGCTCCTGAATCTGTCGGCTTTGCCCGTATGGATGATGGCTCTGAAGAAGGCAAAATTCCGACACTGATCATTGAAGGTACAGTTAAAGATACTGACGGCAATATCATTGAAGGTGCCAAAGTTGAAGTTTGGCATGCCAACAGTCTGGGTAACTACTCCTTCTTTGACAAGTCACAGTCTGACTTTAACCTGCGCCGTTCTATTTTCAGCGACCAGGATGGTAAATATGTGGCTTTAACCACTATGCCAGTAGGTTATGGCTGTCCTCCAGAAGGCACGACTCAATTCGTACTGGACAAATTAGGCCGTCACGGTAACCGTCCATCACACGTGCATTACTTCGTTTCTGCACCGGGTTACCGCAAGCTGACAACTCAATTCAATATTGAAGGCGACCAGTACCTGTGGGATGACTTTGCATTCGCGACTCGTGAAGGCCTGGTTGCAACTGCGGTTGATGTCACTGATGAAGCTGAAATTGCAAAACGTGGTTTGAAAGGTCCTTTCAAACATATTCAATTTGATATTGAACTTGTGAAAGAAAAAGCAGACGCACCTTCTACTGAAGTTGATCGTCGCCGCGCAAGCGCTTAATGCAAAATGGATTCGGGGTGTAATCATTAGATTCATCCCGATGACTTCCCCTCCTTGGAAAGTCGGAGAACGGACATGCCTCGTATTCCTGTAATTAACACCAGTCATCTTGATCGTATTGATGATCTTCTAGTTGACGATTTTGAATCTGGTGAATTTAAACTTCACCGTTCTGTATTCACAGACCAAGCCCTGTTTGACCTGGAGATGAAATACATCTTTGAAGGCAACTGGGTTTATCTGGCACATGAAAGCCAGATTCCAAACAACAACGATTTCTATACGACCTATATTGGCCGTCAGCCAATCATCATTGCGCGTAACCGTCAAGGTGAACTGAATGCCATGATCAATGCCTGTTCGCATCGCGGTGCACAATTATGCCGTAACAAGAAAGGCAACAAAGCAACTTACACCTGCCCATTCCATGGCTGGACGTTTAATAACTCAGGTAAGTTATTAAAAGTAAAAGACCCGGCTGAAGCAGGTTATTCAGATTGCTTTAACAAAGACGGTTCGCATGACTTGAAAAAAGTTGCCCGTTTTGAAAGCTATAAAGGCTTCCTGTTCGGCAGCTTGAATCCGGATGTTCCTTCTCTGGAAGAATACCTGGGCGAAGCGACCAAAATCATTGACATGATCGTGGGTCAATCTGAGCAAGGTCTGGAAGTTTTACGTGGTTCTTCGACTTATACCTATGAAGGTAACTGGAAGTTGACTGCTGAAAATGGTGCCGATGGTTACCACGTGTCTGCAGTACACTGGAACTACGCTGCAACCACTCAGCAACGTAAAGAAAAACAAGCGGGCGACAATATTCGTGCCATGAGTGCAGGTTCATGGGGCAAACAAGGCGGTGGTTCTTACGGCTTTGAACATGGTCACATGCTGCTTTGGACGCAATGGGCTAACCCGGAAGACCGTCCTAACTTTGCCAAGAAAGATGAATATACCGAACAATACGGTGAAGCAATGGCGAAGTGGATGATCGAACGTTCACGTAACCTGTGTATCTATCCAAACGTATATTTCATGGATCAGTTCGGTTCACAAATCCGTGTGTTACGTCCAATTTCTGTCGATAAGACTGAAGTGACGATCTACTGTATCGCACCTGTAGGTGAAGAGCCGGAAGCACGTACACGTCGTATCCGTCAGTATGAAGACTTCTTTAACGCATCAGGCATGGCAACCCCAGACGATCTTGAAGAATTCCGTGCATGTCAGGCTGGTTACGCAGGTATCGCGCTTGAGTGGAACGATATGTGTCGCGGTTCTAAACACTGGATCCAAGGCCCGGACGATGCAGCCAACGAAATTGGTTTAAAACCAAAACTGTCTGGTATTAAAACTGAAGATGAAGGTCTATACCTGGCTCAGCACCAGTACTGGTTAGAATTGATCAAAAAAGGTATTGCGACTGAGAAAGAAATTGCAGCATCAACTGAAGGAGAAAACGCATGAGCGACATCACTTTAGAAAATATTGCTCAGTTCCTGTATCAAGAAGCCCGCTTTTTAGATGATGAACAATGGGATGACTGGCTAACTTGTTATGCCCCTACTGCGTCTTTCTGGATGCCAGCTTGGGATGATGATGACAAACTGACCACAGATCCACAGTCTGAAATCTCATTGATTTACTATCCAGACCGTCAAGGTTTAGAAGACCGCGTGTTCCGGATCAAGACTGAACGTTCATCTGCAACCATGCCGGATACACGTACCTGCCATAACCTTAGCAATATTGAAATTGTTGAACGTGATGGCGACAAAGTGACTGTACGTTTTAACTGGAATACTTTGAGCTTCCGTTACAAAACAAGTTACAGCTACTTCGGTATGTCTCGTTATGAAATTGATTTCTCAGGCGATAAACCACAAATTTTAAGCAAATACGTGGTACTGAAAAACGATTACATCAACCAGGTTATCGACATTTATCACCTCTAAGACTGTTTATACAGCCAGGTTATGCCTTTCGGTCAGATGGAAAATTGGCTGAAAGGCTCAGTTACAAAGATTTATATAGGATATTCAGCCATGTCAAACCACAATGTTGCACTTCAATTTGAAGATGGCGTTACACGTTTTATTTCTGTTTCTGACGGAGAAACCCTGTCAGACGCAGCTTACCGTCAAAAGATCAATATTCCTTTGGACTGCCGTGATGGTGCTTGTGGAACGTGTCGTGCGTTTTGTGAATCAGGTTCATTTGACATGCCTGAAGAAACCTATATTGAAGATGCATTAACACCTGAAGAAGCAGAAGAAGGTTATATCCTTGCCTGCCAATGCCGCCCGACTTCAGATGCGGTGTTCCAGATTCAGGCATCTTCAGATGTATGTAAAACTGAAATTCACGCGTTCGAAGGTACTTTATCTCGCGTTGAGAGCCTGTCTGACTCAACCATTACCTTTGATATCCAGCTTGACGAAGGTCAGCCTGATATCCACTTCCTGGCCGGTCAGTATGTCAATGTCGGTATTCCAGGAACAGCTGAAACCCGTTCTTACTCATTCAGCTCTAAACCGGGCAACCGTTTAACCGGTTTCGTAGTACGTAACGTACCAAACGGCAAAATGAGTGAATTCTTAAGCAAAAATGCCAAAGCTGGCGACAAAATGACCTTTACCGGTCCATTTGGTAGCTTCTACTTACGTAACGTAGTGCGTCCGGTATTGATGCTTGCGGGTGGTACAGGTATTGCCCCGTTCATGTCAATGCTGCAAGTGCTAGAAGAAAAAGGTTCAGATCAGCCAGTGCGTCTGGTGTTTGGTGTAACCAATGACTTTGACCTGGTTGCGCTAGAAAAACTGAACGAACTGCAAGCCAAATTCCCATGGTTCGAATACCGCACTGTTGTAGCGAATCCAGAATCTGCACATGAGCGTAAAGGCTATGTGACTGGTCATATCGACAACGAATGGCTCAATGGCGGCGATGTTGATGTGTACCTGTGTGGTCCAGTACCAATGGTTGAAGCGGTACGCGGCTGGTTAGATGGTGAAGGTGTAAAACCGGCCAACTTCCTGTTCGAAAAATTCTCTGCTAACTAAAATCGAGTAATCCCGCAATGTCTGATCGTCAAAGATTTTTAAATAAAGTGGTGATTGTGACTGGTGCTGCCCAAGGCATCGGTCGCGGGGTTGCCCTGCAAGTGGCAGCCGAAGGCGCCCAAGTGGTCATGGCCGACCGTTCTGAATATGTCGCGGAAGTGCTGGCAGAGATTCAGGCCGCTGGTGGTGATGCTGTTACCATTAATGCTGACCTGGAAACCTATGCTGGCGCGCAGTCAGTGGTTGCCAAAGCCATCGACACTTACGGCCGCGTTGATATCTTAATCAACAACGTCGGCGGTGCCATCTGGATGAAACCTTTCCAGAAATTTTCTGAAGAAGAAATTATCAAGGAAGTGAACCGTTCACTGTTCCCGACCATGTGGTGCTGCCGCGCAGTATTGCCGGAAATGCTGAAAAACCAGAAAGGCACCATTGTAAACGTTTCATCTATTGCCACCTGTGGTATTAACCGTATTCCTTACTCAGCCTCTAAAGGCGGCATCAATGCCCTGACCAAATCGCTGGCTTTTGCACATGCGAAAGATGGTATTCGTGTTAATGCCGTGGCAACCGGTGGAACTGAAGCGCCACCACGTAAAGTGCCACGTAACACGGCCCCATTGTCTGAACAAGAACAGGTATGGATGCAGGAAGTGGTTGATCAAACCATTGATCGTACCTTCCTCGGCCGTTACGGCACCATTCAAGAACAAGTCAATGCCATTTTATTCCTGGCATCTGACGATGCGTCATATGTGACAGGTACAGTTGTTCCTGTCGGCGGTGGTGATCAGGGTTAGCCTGATCATCTTTTTTTACAGGAGCATTGCCAGACTTGCACGGAGGCAAATAATGAGTCACCTGTTAGATACCTTAAGAAAAGACTGGTCCCTATCAGCCACAGTTGCAGGATTTTTAGCTGTACTGATTTCCTATGCCGGTCCTTTAATCATCTTCTTCCAGGCAGCCCAACAGGCTCAAGTGTCCAATGCCATGATGATTTCATGGATTTGGGGCATTTCTATTGGCGCAGCCGTTGCCGGTATCTTCCTTTCAATTAAATTCAAAGTTCCGGTGGTCACCGCCTGGTCGGCACCCGGAACGGCTTTATTAGTCACGCTGTTTCCCGATATTTCGCTCAATGAAGCGGTTGCTGCCTATATCACCTCTGCTGTGGTGATTTTTTTCATTGGGATCACCGGTTATTTCGACAAATTGCTGTCCTGGATTCCTCAGGAAGTGGCTGCCGGGATGATGGCGGGGATTTTACTGCAGTTTGGTTTAGGGTTGTTTACCGCGACCGATACCATGCCCTATATCGTCTTTGGCATGCTGGCGGTATTTTTACTGGCCAAGCGTTTCAGTCCACGCTATGCCATGGTCTGGGTGCTGGTTGCTGGTGTGGTTTTAAGCATGCTCCTGGGCAAGATTAACCCGGTCACGGCAGATTTCAGTCTGGCGATTCCGCAATTTATTGCGCCGGAATGGACCTGGAACTCGACCCTTAACCTGGCCTTACCGCTGATTTTAGTCAGCCTGTCTGGTCAGTTTCTACCGGGGATGGCCATTTTAAAGCTCAGTGGCTACGACACGCCAGCTAAACCCATTATTACCACCACCAGTATCGCTTCGCTGGCGGTAGCATGCGTTGGCGGGATCACCATTGTACTGGCCTCGATTACCGCTGCGCTGTGCATGGGCAAAGACGCACATGAACTGAAAGAAAAGCGCTATATCGCCGGGATTGCCAATGGTCTGTTCTACATTTTAGGCGGTTTATTCGCCGGCAGCATTGTCATGCTATTTAGCCTGATGCCTAAGGAATTAATTGCCGCTTTGGCAGGACTGGCATTACTGGGTGCGATTGCCACCAACATTTCCGTGGCCATGGGCAAAGAGTCGCAACGTGATGCAGCACTGATCACCTTTTTAGCGACTGCTTCCGGCATGCATTTCTTGGGACTGAGTTCAGTCTTTTGGGGAATTTGCATTGGCCTGGTAGCACATTTTCTGCTGTCACAGAAAAACCGTAACGCAGTTCCGGTTACAGCATCAGATTCAAAACGAGTTTAAAGACATCCATCAGTTTAGGATATGTAAGGACCAGATTATGATAGATAAAAGTTCATTATCATTGAAAGAAGCACTCTCCCAGATCAAGGACGGTTCTACCATTATGATCGGTGGTTTCGGTACAGCGGGTCAGCCTGCTGAACTGATTGATGGTCTGATCGAATTGGGTATTAAAGACCTGATTATTGTCAACAATAATGCCGGTAATGGCGATTATGGTCTGGCGAAACTGCTTAAAGCGGGCGCTGTGCGTAAAATTATCTGTTCTTTCCCGCGTCAGTCAGATTCCTGGGTATTTGACGAACTCTATCGTGCAGGCAAGATCGAACTGGAACTGGTGCCGCAAGGTAATCTGGCTTGCCGTATTCAGGCAGCAGGTATGGGCTTAGGTCCAATCTATACCCCTACCGGTTTTGGTACTTTGCTGGCAGAAGGCAAACCGACCATGAACTATGAAGGCAAAGACTACGTTTTAGAAAATCCAATTAAAGCTGACTTTGCCCTGATTAAAGCTTCTAAAGGCGATCGTTGGGGCAATCTGGTGTACCGTAAATCTGCGCGTAACTTCGGCCCGATCATGGCCATGGCAGCAGATGTGACCATCGCTCAAGTTTCTGAAGTGGTTGAACTCGGTGCACTGGATCCAGAGCACATCATCACCCCGGGAATTTTTGTTCAACACGTTGTTCAAGTTAAACCTGCACAATAATTGGCATCGGAGATAAATAATGAGCTATAGCAAACTGACCCGTGACCAGATCGCTGAACGTGTGGCACAAGATATTCCTGATGGCGCTTATGTGAACCTCGGTATTGGTTTACCGACCAAGATTTCCAGCTACCTGCCAAGCGATAAAGATGTCTTCCTGCATTCTGAAAATGGCCTGCTGGCTTTCGGTCCTCCTCCTGCTGAAGAAGACCGCGATCCTGAACTGATTAATGCTGGTAAAGAATTCGTGACCTTACTTGAAGGCGGTTCTTTCTTCCATCACGGCGATTCTTTCGCAATGATGCGTGGCGGTCACTTAGACATCGCTGTACTGGGTGCATTCCAGGTCGCTGAAAATGGCGATCTGGCCAACTGGCATACTGGTGCTCCAGATGCAATTCCAGCAGTCGGCGGTGCGATGGATCTGGCTGTGGGTGCCAAGAAAGTCTTTATTACCACAGATCACGTGACCAAAAAAGGAGAGCCAAAAATTGTGGCTGAGCTTTCCTATCCGGCTACAGGCCTGAAATGTGTCGACCGTATTTATACCGACCTGTGCGTGATTGATGTCACCCCTGAAGGCATGAAAGTGATTGAGAAAGTCGAAGGTCTGTCATTTGAAGAATTGCAGTCATTAACTGGTGCCAAACTGATTGATGCGACTCAATCAAATTAAGGGGAAGTCCCTCCTTTATTAAAGGAGGGATTTAGGGAGGATTTTTTGAAGAATAAAATTACTTCATTAAATCCCTCCCAACCTCCCTTTAAAAAGGGAGGAGTTTTCTTCTTTTAAATATGTGAGCAAATACACAATGAAAAACGCATATATTATCGATGCCATCCGTACTCCATTCGGTCGTTATGCCGGTGGCCTCGCGCCTGTCCGTGCAGATGACTTAGGTGCGCTGCCAATTAAAGCGTTGATGGAGCGCAATCCAAGTGTGAACTGGGAACAGGTCGATGACGTGATCTATGGCTGTGCCAATCAGGCCGGTGAAGACAACCGTAACGTCGGTCGTATGTCTTCTCTGCTTGCAGGCCTGCCTTATCAGGTGCCGGCAACGACCGTGAACCGCCTGTGTGGTTCATCGATGGATGCAGTTGCGATGGCAGCACGTGCGATTAAAGCGGGTGAAGCTAATCTGATTATTGCCGGTGGTGTAGAAAGCATGTCGCGTGCCCCATTCGTGATGGGCAAGTCAGAAACGGCGTATGGCCGTAGCCAGAAGATCGAAGACACCACCATGGGCTGGCGTTTTATCAATCCGAAACTCAAAGAAATGTACGGCGTAGAAACCATGCCGCAAACTGCTGAAAATCTGGCAGAACAGTTCAATATCAATCGTGAAGATCAGGACAAGTTTACCCTGACCAGCCAGCAACGTACCGCAGCAGCGCAGTCCAATGGTTTCTTTAAGAATGAAATCGTACCTGTGGTGATTCCGCAGCGTAAAGGCGAACCGATCGTTGTCGATACCGATGAACATCCACGTGCTTCAACCACAGCAGAAGCTCTGGCAAAACTGAAACCAGTGGTGAAAGCAGACGGTACAATAACGGCAGGTAATGCTTCCGGGATTAACGATGGTGCAGCTGCTCTTTTAATCGCATCTGATGAAGCGGTTGCTCAGCATGGCTTAAAACCACGTGCCAGAATTATTGGTTCAACCGTCGTTGGTGTTGAACCACGTATCATGGGCTTTGGTCCAGCACCTGCCATCAAGAAACTATTGGCGCAAACTGGTCTGACTTTAGAGCAGATGGATGTGATCGAGCTGAATGAAGCTTTTGCTGCTCAGGCGTTGGCATGTACACGTGACTTGGGTATCGAAGATGGTTCAGAGAAAGTCAATCCAAATGGCGGTGCGATTGCATTGGGTCACCCACTCGGTGCTTCAGGTGCGCGTCTTGTAACTACAGCACTGAACCAGCTTGAACAAACCGGTGGTCAATATGCGCTATGTTCGATGTGTATTGGTGTCGGTCAAGGCATCGCTTTGATTATTGAACGTGTTTAATCCTCATTCAAAGTCCCCCTTCTTGCGCTTCAGCTTAACGCAGTGCTTAAGCCTTGCTCAGGGGGATTTAGGGGGATTTGTAAGATTAAGGATTTAAAAATGCCAACATTTACATCAAATAATGCACAAATTAGTTACCAGACTTTTGGTGATGCTGCAAAACCTGCACTGGTTTTCTCAAATTCACTGGGTACAAACTTCAAAATGTGGCAGCCACAAATTGATTTTTTCCAGAAAGATTATTTTGTCATCTGCTATGACACCCGTGGTCATGGGGCTTCCTCTGCACCGCAAGGTCCGTATAGCATTGATCAACTTGGTCAAGATGTGGTGAATCTGCTTGATCATTTAAACATTGAAAAAGCAGCTTTCTGCGGTATTTCAATGGGCGGTTTGACAGGTCAATGGTTGGCGATTAACCGTCCAGAACGCTTTAATCAGGTGGTGGTATGCAATACCGCAGCAAAAATCGGTCAGGAACAGGCCTGGAATGACCGTGCTGCACTGGTTCGTGAACAAGGTTTACAACCGATTGCGTCTACTGCAGCATCACGCTGGTTTACTGAACCCTTTATTCAAAGCAACGCAACAGTGGTGAATAACCTTCAAAACGACCTTGGAGCTGGCAGCCCGGAAGGTTATGCAAACTGTTGTGAAGCTTTGGCTAAAGCGGATGTACGCGAACAACTGAAAGACATTACTGTGCCAGTTTTAGTGGTTGCAGGTCAGCAAGACCCTGTAACGACTGTGGCTGATGGTCAGTATATGGTAGATCGTATTGCCAACAGCCAACTATTTGAAATCAATGCATCGCATATTTCAAATATCGAACAACCTGAAGCCTTTAATCAGGCGGTGCAAAAATTTATTGCAGCTTAAAAGCACATTGTAATAATAGAAAAGCCACTGTTAGTCAGTGGCTTTTTTCTGGATCAAATTAAATAAGAATTAAGCCCAAATCACTAAAATTGCCGCAATCACCACCAGCACCAGTCCCCAATGTTCAGCCTTGGCCAGTTTATCTTTAAAGAAATACGCCGAGATCAGCATACTAAATAAAATCTCGATCTGACCTAAGGTTTTCACTACCGGCACACTCATCATGCTCATGGCAGTAAACCAGCCAAGGGATGCTGTGAAACTACAAAAGCCTACTTTCATAGTCAGTCTCATACGTTCACGCATAGCAACGAGTGTTTTACGGCTAAATAGGCTTAAATAAATGAGCATGCTGATGCATTGGAAGCCAATGACTGAAATTAATACCCAAGATGCACGGTGTAATACAGGCAAATTAGTTAGTTCTAGACTAGCTTCTCGAACTAAAAGGGATGTAATGGCAAAACAAAGCCCACTACCTACCCCGATCATCAACGTTTTAGCAGAAAGTCCACTCAGTTGGTTGCCTTTACTTAGTAAAAATACTGCATAACCGCCAATGAGTACGCCAATCCAAGCTAAGAGCGATAAGTGATCTGATAGAAAAGCTACGCCAATAATCGCGGCTAAGATGGCTTCACTCTTGGCAAGTCCGACACCAATTGCATAATTTTTTTGTTTAAACAGTTGCACCATCAGTACAGTGGCAAGAATTTGGCTCACTCCTGCAATGAAAATATATATCCAATACTTTGCAGTAAAATGAACTACTTCTATGACTGGGTAAAAATGGTACAGCAGTTGGATATAGATAAATGCAAGTGGAAAACCAAACAAGAAACGCGCAAGCGTTACACCCCAAACGTCGACAGTTGAACTCAGTTGTTTTTGAAATGCATTACGCCATGCCTGCATGAATGCAGCTATTAAGGTAAAGAAGATCCAACTGATTGCCATGTCTCATCTGCTGTTAGGTTAAAAGTGAAATAATTTTAAGCCTTTGCAGATGAGATGACTAATTAAAAAAGGGTTTGAAGTTGATAGCAGAAAGTTTGGATTACCTTCTAAATTCACTCACTAATTTGGCAAGTTGTTCCATGCCATCAAATGTCGTTGGGATTTTGTCATCAGAAGATACCAATGGTGAGAAGATGATATTTTCAAACTTCTCAAAACCTGCTGCATTTTCTTATGTAATTTTTCTGAATCGTCAGCATAGTTATGAATAAACTGACAAAGAGCCATTCGAAGCTCAAGCTGCATCATTTGGGATTGGACGGAACGCACATGTTGCAATCCTACTCGAGTAAAATAAAACAGAAACAATATTAATGTCGTAATTGGTATTGCTAAAAACCACATTGATGCTAATTTAGCTTCGTAGCCTGTCAAAATTAAAATAATGATTGCAATAATTACAGCTAATGGCACACATACTAGGGTAGCTCCAAATTGCGAATAACCTTCTCTTCTTTCTTTTAACTCTAATTTTTTCTGTTCATAAAGCTCCTTAAAACCTTTATTTAATAAGACAAAATCATAAGTTTGCTTACTATGCTCAAGTTTATTTTCCAATTCTGAAACAATTTTTTGTTTATATTCAAAAGTTTCTTCCCATTTTTTTTATCATTTCAAAAGTTGTTGTGTTGGTTTCGACAAAGCTTTTGAACTCTGAAAAATCTTTTTCCTCTAAAAAAATTCTGATTTCATTTAATCTCGTATCACTATATATCTCTTTGCAAATTCTGTATGGTAATTCATCTAAATAATCAAAGTATATTTTATATTTTTGATATTCTTCTTTTTTTAAATCATAAACTTTATCCTTAAACTTATTAAAAACTATATTTTCACTATATTCACCTAATCTAAAATATGCTTCTTGAAAATAAATAAAAACAATGATCGTAGTTACTTTCAATAGTTCTAAATCATTATTTTTATTATCAGCATATGCGTCGACTAAATTAAATAAATTCCATTTCTTAGTTTCATGTAAGTTATTTTCTAGTTGCTCTATGGATTCATTATTAAATACAAAATCAACTCTCAAAAGGTTTTGAGCCCAATCTTTAAGAATCGGATCAGATGATTCCATAGCTTTGCTAATTACTGCTTGGATACGATTGATTGCACTAGTAAAATCATTACTTTGTAAAGAAAATCCCACAATTGCCTCTTATTTTTATTTAAGTAAATAATTTAACTATAAATTAAAAGCCCCAATTTTTGGGGCTTTTTATATCAAAACAAGAAATACCTCTGCGCCATTGGCAATACTTCCGCAGGCTCACAGGTCAACAACTTCCCATCCGCCCGAACTTCATAAATTTCAGGATCAACTTCCATCACAGGACAGTAAGTATTCAACTTCATGTCTTTTTTCTGAATATCACGTGTGCCTTTACATGGACTAATCAACTTTTTCAGACCGAGCTTTTCATGCACACCTGCCTCTATCGCCACTTGCGACAAGAAGGTAATACAGGTGTTATGCACACCACGGGCATTGGCACCGAACATTGGACGATAATGTACAGGCTGCGGTGTTGGAATAGACGCATTAATATCGCCCATTGGCGCAGCTGCAATCATGCCACCTTTAATTATCATGGATGGTTTTACCCCAAAAAATGCAGGTTTCCATAAGACTAAATCGGCAAGTTTACCCACTTCCACCGAACCAATTTCATGACTCAAACCATGCGTAATGGCAGGGTTAATCGTATATTTGGCGATATAACGCTTTACACGATTATTATCATGCGTGGCATTGTCACCCTCTAAAGGCCCACGCTGCACTTTCATTTTATGTGCCGTTTGCCATGTGCGAATCACGACTTCACCGACACGCCCCATTGCTTGCGAGTCCGATGACATCATCGCAATTGCCCCCAAGTCCTGCAAAATGTCTTCCGCTGCAATAGTTTCACGGCGAATACGACTTTCCGCAAATGCCACATCTTCAGAAATTGCAGGGTCTAAATGATGGCACACCATCAACATATCCAAATGTTCATCAATCGTATTGATGGTATATGGACGGGTTGGGTTGGTCGAAGATGGCAATACGTTTGGCTGACCAATAGCTTTTAAAATATCAGGCGCATGTCCGCCACCAGCACCTTCAGTATGGTAGGTATGAATAGTACGGTTTTTAAATGCTGCCAAAGTTTCTTCTAGAAAGCCGCTTTCATTTAGTGTGTCTGTATGAATCGCCACCTGTACATCATACTGATCTGCGACGGTTAAGCAGTTATCAATAGCTGCTGGCGTTGAACCCCAATCTTCATGCAGCTTTAAACCGACCACACCCGCTTTAATTTGCTCGGCTATTGGCTCAGGCTGACTTAAATTTCCTTTACCGAGTAAACCAATATTCATCGGTAAATCGTCAATGGCTTGTAGCATGGTCGAAATATGCCACGGCCCTGGTGTGACTGTGGTTGCTGATGTGCCTGCCGCAGGTCCTGTACCACCGCCGATCATGGTGGTCACACCCGACATTAGTGCCGTTTCCACCTGTTGCGGGCAAATCCAGTGAATATGGGTATCCACACCACCTGCCGTTAAAATCTGCCCCTCACCTGCAATGACTTCGGTTGCAGCACCCAATGGAATAGTAATATCAGGTTGAATATCAGGATTTCCTGCTTTACCAATTTTCCAGATACGGCCATTTTTCAAACCAACATCTGCTTTGACAATACCCCACCAATCGACAATCAGCGCATTGGTAATCACAGTATCAGCAACGTCATCGGCTAAAAGCTGAGATTGCCCCATGCCATCACGAATGACTTTACCGCCACCAAATTTGACCTCTTCCCCATAGGTGGTGAGGTCTTGTTCCACTTCAATAAACAGTTCGGTGTCGGCTAAACGAACACGATCGCCAACTGTTGGACCAAACATTTCCGCATAAGCGCGGCGTGACATTTTCATTTTATAAGTATTCCTTTAGTCCAACTTGCCCATGACCCGACCTGCAAAGCCATACACTTCGCGCTTACCGGCTAAAGCTACCAATTCAATATCACGGCTTTGTCCAGGCTCAAATCGAACGGCTGTTCCTGCTGCAATATTTAAGCGATAGCCATGGGCTTTTTCGCGGTCAAATTGCAAAGCATCATTGGCCTCGGCAAAGTGAAAATGTGAACCCACCTGAATCGGACGATCACCCGCATTAGCCACGGTCATCTTTAAGGTTTGTCTACCCACATTCATTTCAATATCAGTATCTGGCGTAAAAATTTCACCTGGAATCATATGATGCTCCTAGACAATTGGTTGATGCACAGTGACGAGCTTAGAGCCATCGGGAAAGGTCGCTTCAACCTGAACTTCGGCAATCATTTCAGCAATGCCGTCCATGACATCATCACGAGTCAGTAAAGTCGTACCGTAGTGCATCAACTCGCTCACACTCATGCCATCACGTGCACCTTCCAGTAAAGCAGCAGAAATAAAGGCAATGGCTTCCGGGTAATTCAATTTTAGCCCGCGTGCCTTACGGCGCTCTGCCACCAGTCCTGCAGTAAAAATCAGCATTTTGTCTTTTTCAGTCGGATTTAGTTCCATGTCTATTTCCTATTTCTTCAATATTTTTAATGCAAAATGTGTGCAAATTCATTCAGTATTCCTTCTCCTGAACGAGCTTTTAAGCATTGCTTTAAAAGCGACGTGCAAGTGAGGCTTAGGGTGAGGTGAACCTTCATTGTCATAGCCCCTCCCTCTAGCTCCCTCCCAAAGGGAGGGACAATGAAAATAAATTTCCTTCTCCTTTTAGGAGATGAGTAACACTGCTACACAAAGGAAAGGTAAAAATAGTTGATCCTCTCTTTTACGAGTCGAACGATTCTTTAATCTCCCTAAATCCCTCTTTGAGAAAAAGAGATTTTCTCCTCCCTTTATCAAAGAAAGGTCTGGAGGGATTACGTTCGCCAAATCCTCGGAAACTCTTCATCTAGTCCAAACCAGTAACGACGCAGTCGTGCACGAATCGCAGCAAATGCATCATGACACTGGCGCACGTCATCCCCGAGATAACGCGCCGTCAGCACATCATCCAGTAGCGTTAATGTCACCGGCACATCCATACGCATGATGAGTTCACGAATCAGGTCGATGTGCTCATCCAAATAAAAACTTGCACGATATTTTTCAGGCGGTACAGCCCATAGACTGCCCATCACAGCATGTCCATTCATACCTAGACAGGAGTTTAACCAGCGATCCTGTCCGGAGAATTTCAGCTGATCTGCAACCAATAGCTTTGCACCGCGATACAGTAGAAAACGGCTGCGATAACCGCCCTGCTCAAACTGCTCGTATCTTGCCTGACGGCCAATTACCAGCATATCCCAGCCAATAAAACTGGCAGTTTGATCTAAATGAATGGTGGTGGACGCATGTGCATTGGCACCATCAAATAACATGGTTTCCTGCGGCAGCCATTCAAAAATCCCCTTTTCTTCCACACGAATATCAATATGCTGATAGGCCTGTTTCAGATTGGTCTTGTACCATTTACCTGCACCTGGTGTGGTCACCAGTCCGTGCGCATTTGCTCCGACGCGCATATCGAAACTCAGGTGATCTCCTCCGGCAATTCCGGCAGGTGGATGTACAATAATTGCATGACAGACTCCGGTTTTTTCAGGCCACAGCATTTTTTGCACACGAACCGGCCCCTCATGCTTGCGATGCTGCAGAATGGTTCGTCCATTACTGCAATCTGCCTCGAAACCCAGTTGCAAACGTGCAAACCAGAGTTTTGCTGCTGAGCCGCGTTCTGCTTCTACCACGCTATTCATTTCGTTGTGCACTTATCCTGACTAACCACCCTAAGCCTTAAACAGACCTTGTTTTTCGATAAATTCAATAATTTGCTCAAGACCATCTTTGGTTTTCATATTGGAAAATAAAAATGGTTTCTCGCCACGCATACGTTTTGCGTCTTGATCCATAACATCCAGATTTGCACCCACCATCGGTGCTAGGTCGGTTTTATTAATGATCAGTAAGTCCGATTTGGTAATACCCGGGCCACCTTTACGTGGAATCTTTTCACCACCTGCAACATCAATCACATATAAAGTCAGATCAGACAGCTCAGGACTAAAGGTTGCAGCCAAGTTATCTCCCCCACTTTCAATAATGATCAGCTCCAGTCCGTCAAACTTTTCACACAGGTCATCAATTGCAGCGAGGTTAATCGAGGCATCTTCACGAATCGCAGTATGGGGACAGCCACCAGTTTCAACACCGACAATACGGTCAGGTGACATCGCTTCATTACGGGTCAGGAAGTTCGAATCTTCCTTGGTATAAATGTCATTGGTGACCACGGCCATGTTGTATTTATTTCGCAAGGCCTGACACAAATTCAGGGTTAAAGCAGTTTTACCTGAACCCACTGGGCCACCGATTCCAACGCGTAATGGACTACGTTCTGACATAATTTTTCCTTTAATTTTTAAGATCTAAATAAACGGGAATATTGATTTTCATGGCGCATACTCAGCATGGTGTAATTCGGCAAAGCGCTACTCATCTCATCATCACTCAGGTTAATGGCACGCTCGATAAGTGCCGGAATTTCTCCATGCAGATGCCAGAGAATCCGCTGGCCACTCATTTGCCCCAAAGGCACTGTTTTCACAGCGGCTAATACCTGATTTTCCAGAACAGCAAATGCATAAGCAGTCAGGACATCATCGACTTCTAAATGCAATTCGCCACATAACTGGGCATAGACTGGAACGTAGCCATACTGTTTTTTGACTTTTACTGGTCGCTTGAGTACATCGCGAATCCAGGCATTTAGTGAAAATGCCAGCTGCTGGGATTCTGCCAGTAATTCCTTACTTTCACGGCTTGCCCTGTAAATTTCAGCCCAATGTTGAAATATGATTTCATCGTCATAGCTTTGCATTAAGCGTTTTAAAATTGGCAGTTCGAAACGTAGCAATAGCATTTCCAGCACTTCATTAAAGTAGGCAATGCTGGAAACTTCGTCATGAATCAAGCCGGTATCAATCGCGCTTTCAACCCCTTGTGAATAGCAGTAAGCACCTACCGGTAGTGCCGTCGAAGACAGGGTTAGCAGGCTGAGTAGTTGCGAAGCCTTAATGTGCGACATGATGCAATGACTTGATTGGGCTTAAACGGTGATCATGCTGGTGCTGTGCATAAGCGCCGCTCTCTGGTTCAAACGGATGTTGTACGGTATCTACACGTAAACCCAAACCTTCAACCATTTCAGCCAGTACATGATCCGGTTCAAAATACAGTGCCGTTGGGGTCAGCATGAGTGGCACATGACGGTTACCCAGGTGATAGGCTGCCTTTAAAAGATCAAATTCATGATCTGCAGTGACCTGCATCAAGGTTTCTGGCTTGGCATTAACACGCAATAATTCACCATGATCGGTGGCGATGACTGAACCACTACGTAAAATCCCGGTACGTGGCAGGTCTGCACCAATATCGGTGCCATTTTTTAGCGTAGCGCGGAAACGGCTTTTTTGACGCGTATCAAAGCTGAGTTCAATGCTTTCAATATCAGTAGAGTGACTGGCATCTTCCAGACGTTGGGTAAAAATCTTCATCTTGGCCCTATATGCATCAATTTGATTCATCACGTTCCAAAGCGGAACAATTGATCAAAAAACAAAAAATATTGCATCAAAATAAAGCATTTATCGTGCCAAGATATTGGATTCAATTTTCTTACATAAAAATTACGAATGACATTTCACCTATCTTCAACTGCGGCTAAAATATAAGAGCAGCCAGCTGAGTTAATAGTTTAGTTGGTTTGATTTAAATAGCTGAATTATTTAATTTTATTTAAATGATATGCTAGCAACTGGATTTAAGTAAAACTACTCGGGCTTAGCGGTTCCACGCTTTTCACGGAGTGAAAATGAAATATTTTGAATGTCCCAAATGTGAGCATCAGATCTTTTTTTATTCTACTGAATGCCATCACTGCAAATCTCCGATTGGTTATATCGCATCGGAAAAGGACATGTGCACTTTTGAAAAAATCAGTGAAGATGAGTGGATTCCGCTGAAATCAGAATATCGTGCCACGCACTATAAGCCTTGCTATAACTATACCCATTATCAGGTCTGTAACTGGATGATTCCGGGCGATTGCGATGAGGACTACTGCGAGTCCTGTCAGCTGACCCATATCATTCCCAATCTGGATGATCCCGACGTTATTACCTACTGGCGGCGACTTGAAGAGGCCAAACGGCGCTTTTTATATCTTACCCAGCGCATGAATATGATGCCGCGTCCAAAACGTACAGATGATGATGTATTTGGTTTGCGTTTTCACTTTTTATTGCCTATGGATGGTAAGCCAGTGTTAACCGGGCATGCCAATGGTCTGATCACTATGAATGCCATTGAAGCAGATGTGGTGTATCGGGAAACCACGCGTATTGATATGGGTGAAAATTATCGCACTCTTTTGGGTCACTTCCGCCATGAAAGTGGGCATTTTTATTTCAGTATCATGCAGCATCTTCATCCAGAACTAATTGAAGAATTTAGATTTTATTTTGGTGATGAACGTCAGAATTATGCTACTGCGCTGCAGCGCCATTATGAAGAAGGTGCGCCAGAAAATTGGCAAGAAAAATATATCAGCACCTATGCGACGGCACACCCATGGGAAGATTGGGCTGAAACCTGGGCGCATTATCTGCATATTATGGACACTCTGGAAACCGCTTTTTATGGTGGTCTGCGTGTTGATGGAAATGGTAAAACCTTGGCCAGCATGTCCTTTAATGAATGCCCGATTGGCGGCAAAGACATTGAACACATTCTGGATAACTGGATCACTTTAACGTTTAACCTGAATGCCCTGAATCGTAGCATGGGACTGGAAGATGCCTATCCGTTTACGCTTACCGAAGTGGTGAAAAACAAGCTGCGCTTTATTCATAGTCATGTACTGGACAAAGCATTTAAAGAAGCTGAGTCAAAATTACCCGGCTAAAATCGCTGCCCCGTCACGTTCTAAAACAATGAGAATTATCTTCTAAATTGCTGTTTAGCCACCAGATCCTGGTTATTTTCATGAATTTGGCCAGTAAATGATCAATTATCAGACAATTTTATTACCATGCACGACCATAGTTTGATATTCATTTAATCTGAAAATAATTAGGCTGTTATTGTTCTTTTTCGACACGTTAGTAAAGATAAGATGAGTAGTGTAAGACAACAGAACTTTCTTCTGCGTAAAGAAAAAATTCTGAGCATGGCCGAGAACCTGCTTCTGGATAATAACGAAGACATTACCCTGAATGAGCTTGCCAGTGAAATGGATATTGCCAAGGGGACCATTTACAAGCATTTTAAAAGCAAAAACCAGTTATATCTGGAACTGATTATTTTAAATGAACAACGTCTTCTAGAGATTTCCAAACGTTTTAATACTGACTTCCGGACTTATGTATCGGAATATATGCTTTATCATTTGCACAATTCCAATCGAACCATTTTGCTGCATATGATTGAGGAGCGCCTGACCAATACTGAAAAAGGCCTGAAAGAGCTGTTTCAGGAACTGTATCAGGTCCGTGAAGAACGGATTCTGAGTATCCGTGACCTTACTCGTGAATATCTGGATGCCAATAACAGTAGCATGTCGATCCGGGATTATCTGTCTTTTATCTGGACAGTGACCTATGGCGCTTCCCTGTTACTGAATTCAACCAGCTATCAAAAAGCTGTCGGTTCTCGTGAACGATTGATTGAACTCTATGTCAATCAAGCCTTGATGATTGCACCCAACAATACCTCTATATAAAAAAGCCTGACACACAGGTCAGGCCTGCTTTCGTAGCGCTACTTATACTGCTACAGGTGGAAAACCGTCTTCAGTCAGTGCGGCAACGATTTCATCCTGATGTACGCCAGTTTCTACTTCAACCAGCTTTTGCTCTACGTCAATTTCAACACGTGCATGTTCATCCAGATCCTTGATGGTCGCAGTAACACTACGTGCACAACCGCCACAGGTCATATTTTCAATACGAAATTTCATGCGCTTATCTCCTTAGGAATAATTTATTCTAACTTGAAGTTGAGTGATGGCTGGAGGGTGGATTTGTATCCAGTCCCTGCTCGATATCTTTTAAAATTGCACAATCTGCACGCTCATCACCAGCACAACGCGCGACTGATTGCTTCAAAATTTTGACCATGGCCTGCATATCCTGAATTTTCTGTTCCAGTATAGTGATATGTTTTTGTGCCAGCTGTTTGACTTCACTGCTCTGCCGCACTTCATTCTGCCATAGCCCTAACAACTCTTTCATCTGTTCCGAGGAAAATCCCAGCTCGCGTGCATGCTGGATAAAACCGAGCATACGGATATCAGCATCGCTATAGTCACGATAGCCACTTTCACTGCGTTTCGGCGCAGGTAACAGACCAATCTCTTCATAATAGCGAATCATTTTGGCCGAGATACCGGATCGTTTGGCGGCTTGTCCAATATTCACTGATTTACTCCTGTGCTGATAGTGGCTGATATAGCTTTAAACGCAAGGCATTGCTAACAACAAATACTGATGACAAAGCCATTGCACCTGCGGCAAACATTGGCGAAAGCAGGATGCCAAAGAATGGATACAGGATACCCGCAGCAATTGGGATCAATGCAATATTATAGACGAAGGCCCAGAACAGGTTCTGTCGAATATTCTTGATGGTGGCCTGACTGATGCCAATGCCGGTGGCGACATGCTGCATATTATCGGACATCAGCACTACATCTGCTGCTTCAATTGCAACATCAGTCCCCGTACCAATCGCCATGCCGACATCTGACTGCGCGAGTGCCGGTGCATCGTTAATACCATCACCCACAAAGGTTACAATGCCATGCTCTTTTTGCAGCATTTTTACGGCATCAACTTTTTCATGAGGTAAGACTTCAGCAATTACATGATCAATCTTGAGTTGTTGTGCTACCGCATTCGCCGTATGTGGATTATCACCCGTAATCATTGCGACTTTTAGACCTTGACGATGCAATTCTTCAATGGCTTTAAAGCTGGTATCTTTAATCGGATCAGCTACAGCAATAATGGCTGCCAGTTTTCCATCGAGCGCTGCATACAGCGGTGTTTTGCCTTCTTGTCCCAATTTAGAGGCTATTCCAGCAAAGTACTCGGTATTTAAACCCAGCTGTTGCATCAATCGTTCAGCACCAATCTGGATATCCTGATTATTGATCTGTGCTTTGATCCCGGCACCAGTAATCGAATCAAATTCACTTACTTCGATTAATTCGATCTGCTGCTCTTTTGCTGCCTGCACAATCGCATAGGCAATCGGATGTTCAGACTTGGCTTCTACCGAGGCGATCAGTTGTAAAACCTGCTGTTCATTAAAACCTTCTAGCACCTGAAAATCAGTCATGACAGGTTTTCCTTCCGTCAGTGTTCCGGTTTTATCGACTGCTACAACTTTAGTTTGCTGCAATAACTGTAGAGCTTCGCCTTTACGGAACAGTACCCCCATTTCTGCCGCACGACCGGTACCGACCATAATCGAGGTCGGTGTTGCCAGGCCCATGGCACATGGACAAGCAATAATCAGAACTGCCACAGCATTAACCAGTGCATAACTCAATTGTGGCTCAGGACCAAGCAGGAACCAGACCATAAAGGTCAATAAAGCCAGACCCATTACCGCAGGCACAAACCATAAGGTAACTTTATCTACAGCTGCCTGAATCGGCAGTTTGGCACCTTGCGCCTGCTCGACCATTTTAATGATCTGCGCTAGTACTGAATCTTCACCCACGGCGGTCGCACGGATTTGTAGGATTCCATTCTGGTTAATAGTGCCGCCAACAACTTTATCATCAATATTTTTGGCTATAGGCACCGGTTCACCCGTCACCATCGCTTCATCGACATAGCTATGACCGGAAGTCACTACACCATCTACTGCGACTTTTTCACCCGGGCGAATTTCGATGATCATATCCTGCTGGACTTCGGAAATGGGCAGGTCCAACCATTGTCCATCCTGTAAGACACGTGCGGTTTTAGGCTGCAGGCCAATCAGATATTGAATCGCCTGTGAGGTTTTACCTTTGGCACGTGCTTCTAGGTAGCGACCTAACAGGATCAAGGCAATAATGACCGCTGCCGCTTCAAAATAGACATGTACGGTGGCTTGCGGCAATAAAAATGGGAAGAATGTTGCGATAACAGAAAACAGATATGCTGCCGCTGTACCTACCGTTACCAGCGAGTTCATGTCAGGTGCCAGTCGCAATAAGGCTGGAATCCCATGCTGGTAGAAACGCCGCCCCGGAAACAATAATACCAAAGTGGTCAGTACAAACTGGATATACCAGCTGTTCTGCGTACCAATATTATGCGCAACAAAATGATGGAAGGACGGAAGCAGATGTGATCCCATTTCCAGAATAAATACTGGTAATGCCAGCACCAGGGCAACCCAAAGATCACGATACAATGAAGCTGTTTCTTCAGCTTTTTTCTGCTGGAAATTCTGCTGTTCGGTGAAATTCACTTTTGCAGTTTTTAGCTGTGCCTCATAACCGGCTTTTTTAACTGCTTGGATCAGATTAGCAATATTCAGGTTTGAACCAAAAACCTGTACCGTTTCAGTGGCCAGATTCACACTAGCCGCAGTGACACCTTCAACTTTATTGAGTGCTTTTTCCACCCGAGCGACGCAGGATGCACAAGTCATCCCTTCAATGTTTAGTTCAAGCTGATCTGCTTTGACATCAAAACCGGCTTTCTGAATGGCTTTGACCAAGGCCTGCTGCTGTAAAGAACTGACTGCAGTGACATAAGCCTTTTCGGTAGATAGATTCACATTGGCTTCCAGCACTTCTGGAATTTTTTTGAGGGCTTTTTCAATTCGGGCAGCACAAGAGGCACAGCTCATGCCTTCAATATCCAGTTCGAATTTCTGTTGTTCCACCTTAAAGCCAGCACGCTCTATTTTCTGGATAATCTCCGCACAGGGAATCACATGATCGGCACTAATCGATACCTTTTCCGTAGACAGATTGACATGAGCCGAAACTACGCCTTCAATTTTCTTTAAAGCCTTTTCTACCCGTGCCACGCAAGAAGCACAGGTCATACCTTCAATCTGTACAGTCGTTTGATACAGTTGAGTATTCGACAGTTCCTGCATGGCACATCTCCTTCATATTATTGATGGTTTGAATCTAGCTTATAGCTTAAACCTTCCCATAGTTGGAAGGTCAAGTCTTTATGTGAAAATAAAAAAGCCCGGATCATAAACCCGGGCTTTTAACGTATTGCCAAATACTTGCTGAAAATTATTCTGCAGAAATATCTTCAAATAATATCGATGACAGGTAACGTTCACCACCATCTGGCAAAATCACCACAATGTTTTTACCTGCATTTTCAGGACGTGCTGCAAGTTGTGCAGCCGCAGCCATCGCCGCACCACTTGATATACCCACCAGAATCCCTTCTTGCGATGCCGTTTTACGTGCCCATTCCACTGCCGTAGTACTGTCAATTGCAATGACTTCATCTACCAGATCAAGATCAAGGTTACCAGGAATAAAGTTCGCACCAATCCCCTGAATTTTATGTGGTCCAGGCGTCAATGATTCACCACGTTTCGCCTGAGCAATAATTGGTGACTCAGCTGGCTCAACGGCAACCGAATAAATTGGTTTGTTACGGACTTTTTCGAAATAGCGTGAAATGCCAGAAATAGTACCACCCGTTCCTACACCAGCGACCAGAATATCAACATTACCGCCAGTCGCTTCCCAGATTTCTGGGCCAGTCGTTTCTTCATGAATTTTCGGGTTAGCCGGGTTTTCAAACTGTTGTGGCAGGAAATATGTTTCAGGGTGTTCAGTCACCAGACGAACCGCTTCATCTACTGCACCTTTCATACCTTTCGCAGGTTCAGTCAGAATCAGGTTGGCACCAAAGGCTTTGACCACTTTACGGCGTTCGATACTCATGCTGGCTGGCATAGTCAGCGTAAGTGGATAGCCTTTTGCTGCAGCAACGAAAGCCAGTGCAATACCGGTATTTCCACTGGTTGGTTCAACAATGTGCATGCCTGGTTTTAACTTGCCAGATTTTTCAGCATCTGCAATCAGCGCTGCACCAATACGGCATTTCACCGAAAATGCCGGATTACGGCTCTCAACTTTCGCGAGTACAGTTGCTCCACCTGTGATGGCACGATTAATGCGCACAAGAGGTGTATTGCCAATGGCTTCTGCATTGTTACTGTAAACCGCTATTCCCAGATTGTTGGGCGTAGGAAATGCTGCATCTGTACTCATTAGTATATCCCTGATGTTATTAGTTTGAAGTGCACTATCATCATACAAGTATTTTCAGATTTTGTAGAAGAAAGTGGAATCTGCACTCTATTATGGCAAATCAACTATTATATAAGTTATTAATATACAATAAAAATAACTGATTATTTAATGTCAAATATATAATTTTTATTGATATTTAAATTCACAAAAAGCCATAAAAATAAGTGATTTTTACCAAATGTTTAATGATTCAGGCCTTTATAATCATTCGCGCTGTATTTTATCTCTATGGACATTCTGAATGAATACCGATCTTGAAATCACCACCATGCGTGATTCAGCTGATCAGGTGGTTGGCATCCTGAAATCTCTTGCAAACACTGACCGTCTCATCATCCTATGTCATCTTTCCCAAGCGGAACTCAACGTTTCCCAAATTGAAAATCTCACCCACATCCAGCAACCTACACTTTCCCAGCAATTGATGATGTTACGTAAAAGTGATGTGGTCAGTACCCGCCGCGATGGTAAGCAAATTTTCTATTCTATTAAAGATCAGAATCTGGTGGTCATCCTGAATACGCTGTATCAACTGTACTGTGCAAAAGCTTAAGCATTTTATCTAGAGTCTAAACATTCCTCTTGGCACTGGAGATGATCTTCAATATGTAGATCATCTCTTTGAGACAGAATCATTGCTAAGAACTGGTCAGGTCATTTTTTATATGAGGGTTGATCAAGCTCCACTTTTATCCATGATTTCTTAGCAGAAAATGTGCATAATATATCTATATTTGTGATTTAGACTTTTATATGTCCAATTCGAAGCCAAAACTGCTGCAATTATTACCGGCCTGGTCATGGTTAAGCCATTATAGTCCGGTTAAATTCAAGTCCGACGTGCTGGCTTCGTTAATTGTGGTTGCCATGCTGGTGCCGCAAGGTATGGCGTATGCCATGCTGGCTGGATTGCCGCCGATCATGGGGCTATATGCCAGTATCCTGCCTATGATTCTGTACGCGATGCTAGGTAGTAGCAGTACCTTGTCGATTGGTCCTGTAGCCATCATTTCCATGATGACCTTCGCCACACTAAATCCTTTATTTGAAGTCGGTTCACCTGTCTATATCGAAGCAGCAACTTTATTGGCGCTGATGGTCGGAATCATTTCCCTATTATTAGGCTTAATGCGTTTTGGTTTTTTGATTCAGCTGATTAGTCACCCGGTGATTCAGAGTTTTATTATTGCTTCTGCGCTGCTGATTGCGGTTGGACAGTTTAAGTTTCTGGTCGATGTGCCATTACAAGCCAATAATCTTCAGCAATTTGTGTTTAGCCTGCTGGAATATCTCCATCTGATTCACTGGCCAAGTCTGGTTTTTGGACTGCTGTCCATTGGCCTGCTGATCTATCTTCCAAAAATTCTGAAATCCCAGTCTGTACAAAGCCGGATTGGATCGACTGATTTTCTGGTGCGTGCTGTACCATTAATGCTAGTCGCTTTAGGTATTTTGGCTGTGGTGTATCTAAATCTGCAAACACAAGGGATCAAAACGGTAGGTGCAATTCCTTCCGGATTTCCACCTTTAAGTTTTCCACACTGGAACTGGGATTTAGTGCTCACCTTGCTGCCAGGCGCGACCATGATTGCGATGATCAGTTTTGTGGAATCGCTGTCTATCGCGCAAGCAACAGCATTACAGCAACGTAGCCAGCTAAACAGTAACCAGGAACTGATTGCACTGGGTATTGCCAATATTAGTGCCGGAGTCAGTTCTGCCTTTCCAGTTACTGGTAGCTTGTCACGTACTGTGGTCAACGCGGATGCTGGTGCCAGAACGCCAATGGCGGGTGTACTGTCTTCCCTGCTGATTATTTTAGTCAGCCTGTTTTTTACCGGTTTCTTTGAAGACCTGCCACTGGCGATTCTTGCCGCCACGATCATTGTATCGATCTGGAAACTGGTTGATTTCCAGCCCTTTATGAACGCCTGGCGCTATTCCAAAGCAGACGGGATTGCCATGTGGGTGACTTTCTTTGGTGTGGTGCTGATTGATATCTCGACAGGTCTGGTCATTGGCATTATTTCCACCTTCGTGCTGATGCTGTGGCGTATTTCCCGTCCGCATATTGCAGTAGTCGGCCTGATTGAAGGCACCCAGCATTTCCGCAATGTGCAGCGCCATCAGGTGCTGACCTCAGATCAGGTGCTTTCCTTGCGTATTGATGAAAATCTAAGCTTCCTGAATGCTAATGCTTTTAAGGGCTTTTTGATTAATGCGGTCAGTGATAAAGACCAGCTTAAGCATGTCATTTTGAACTGTTCCAGTATCAGTGCTATTGACCTTAGTGCTCTGGAAATGCTGGAAGATCTGAATACAGAACTGTCCAAACTCAATATTCGTCTACACTTTGCTGAAGTGAAAGGACCAGTCATGGATCGCTTACAGGAATCCAAATTGCTTAAACATCTCAGTGGACGGATTTATCTGACGCACTATCACGCAATTCGGGATCTCTCCCCCGATCTGTTTAATGATCACAGTAAAGATTATTCCATTTAACTCGTTTGACTATTCCAGGAACAACGTGATTAATTTTGAAGGCATCTCGTAGTATCAGCAAAATTGATCACTTTTTTAAGAGCATTTCTATAATAAATATATGGTATACATTTTCATCTTAAAATTTTGTCCAAAACCTGATTTTGATTAAATTATAGACAAAAAGTATAGGTGGTTTTCTATAATTATTATTTATTTTCATAAACTTATATTTAAAATAAAAATATATTTTAAGCACATAGAATTTTAAGTATAAAATAACGCAAATTTTTTCCGCATTTAGCCCTCGTAATTTACACAAGGCAACCTTATGTTCTCTGCCCTTTCGCGTATGAGTTTAGTCTCCCGAATCATCATTGCCATTATACTTGGTATTGGTGTCGCGCTGGTTTTTCCAGAATATGCGCCCTACCTCAGTTTGCTAGGCGACCTTTTTATTAAAGCTCTTAAATCTGTCGCTCCTGTCCTCGTTTTCATTTTAGTTCTAGCTTCCATTGCTAACTTTAAAGTGGGTCAAGGCAACTCCCGTATGCGCCCGATCATGTACATGTATGCGATCGGCATGTTCCTGGCCGCAGTGAGTGCTGTAATTGCCAGTATCATGTTTCCAAGTACGCTGTTCCTTGACGTCGCTGCACAAGGTGACTTACAGCCACCAGGCAGTTTAAGTGAAATCCTGAAAAATCTGCTGCTCAGCTTTGTTGCGAACCCGGTGGTTGCAATTGCTGAAGCGAACTTTATTGGTATTCTGGCTTGGGCAGTGGCACTGGGCATTGCATTCCGTCATGCATCTGAAACCACCAAAACCGTATTAAATGATGCAGCAAATGCCATTAACCATGTAATCCGTCTGGTAATTAGCTTTGCACCTGTCGGTATTTTTGGTCTGGTAGCAGTTACTTTTGCCGAAGCGGGTCTGGAAACTTTAGAAAGCTACGGTCATTTGCTGGCAGTATTGCTTGGTACGATGGCGTTCGTAGCACTGGTAGTGAATCCATTACTGGTTGCACTGGTGACACGTGCCAATCCTTATCCACTAGTCTTTACCTGCTTGCGCGAAAGTGGCATCACTGCATTCTTTACCCGTAGCTCAGCTGCAAATATTCCGGTAAATCTGGATCTGGCGAAACGCTTAGGTGTGTCTGAATCAACTTCAAGTGTAGCCATTCCACTAGGTGCAGCCATCAATATGGCGGGTGCATCTGTGACTATTACCGTGTTGTCGCTTGCAGCGGTAAATACGTTAGGCATCCATGTTGATTTAACCACCATGATTATTCTGTCTGTGGTTGCAACTGTTTCTGCGTGTGGTGCCTCTGGTGTTGCCGGCGGCTCATTGCTGCTGATTCCAGTTGCATGTGGCCTGTTTGGTATTTCTTCTGATATCGCAATGCAGGTCGTTGCAATCGGTATGGTGATTAGCGTGTTGCAGGATTCAACTGAAACTGCGCTCAACTCATCAACTGACGTTTTATTTACTACCGCTGTAGACCGCGCATCTAATTGATCTTATATTGATAATTCAATATTTTGCCAATAGATGTTGAGTTCTTATGCCATTACAGCGTTTACCCATCTGGGTTCAACTGGGTGCATTTTTTCTTGCCGTAAATGCCGGCATGATTAATGTACTCGGTCTGGTTACTCTCCTGCACCAATCCGTTTCCCATATGACCGGCAATATCAGTATGCTGGCCATGGCACTGGTGCAATGGCAGCCTGAACAGATTCTCTATCTGTGCCTGGTTACTGCGTGTTATGCCATTGGCTCAATGTATAGCGGTCTTATCTTGGGAAATAGCCACTTTCAGCTAGGCCGCCGTTATGGATATCCGCTCAGTCTGGTGGCTCTTTTTATTATCCTGTGCTGGATCTTGCTACCATATTTTCCTCATTATGGCTTGCTGTGGGCCTGTGTGGCGATGGGTGTGCAAAATGCCATGGTCAGTCACTATAAAGGAACGATTATCCGCACTACGCATTTATCTGGTGTATTAACCGATCTTGGGCTGTCGTTAGGCTATAAGTTGCGTGGACTGGAAGTCGAATCTCGACGGACTATCTTGCATTTACTGATCCTGATCGGATTTTTAATTGGCGGTGTTCTTGCCAGCTGTATTTATCCTTATTTAAAATTAAACGCATTCCTGATCCCGGCAGCACTCAGCCTTAGTCTAAGCCTGATTTACTGGATCATTTATTTACGTTATCGACGCTTACAGCATTAATTCTCTGGAAATACTCATGGTTAAAAACGCACTACAGGCACAATTGTTAAAGGCAGGTCTGGTCGATAATAAGAAAGCAAAAAAATTGTCAAAGCAGGCCGTTCATGAAAAGCGCACTGGTGATAGTACTGAAGCTGAAATCAAGGCGAAAATTGAACAGGCCAAACAGGAAAAGCTGGCAAAAGATCAGGCCATTGAACAAGAGAAAAAGGCGGCACTGCAGGAAAAAGAACTCAAAGCTGCCATTATGCAAATGATCAATCAGCATAAAATTCGCGATACTGATGGTGAGATTGCCTATCAATTTATTGATGATTCTAAAATCAAGAAAGTCTATCTGAATCAGCAAATTTATAATGCCCTGGTTGCAGGCAGTTTGGTGATCGCCCGCGAAAATGAAAGCTATGCTTTCCTGCCTAAAGCGCTGGCGGATCGTATCAATGCCAAAATGGAAGGCTTTATCATTGTGAATAATTCCGAAAAGAATGAACAGACCACCGATGAAGAAGATCCATATGCAGCATATGTGATTCCGGATGACCTGATGTGGTAATCCATGAAAGCCAAAAGCTCCCTATTTTCGGGAGCTTTTTTTAAGCACTATTAATATAATGATTCGAGGTAGACAATCAGACTGGTTGTGCTGTATCAGCCATTAGCTCCTGAATAAGTTGATCAAAACGTTGCCCTTGTGCTGGTGAATGTTCCCAAATGCTACAGCCCAAATTCTTTGCATCATCAAAGGCTTCATCCTCATAAATAATAGTATTCAAAAAATGTGCACCAGGAATGCCTTTGAGCAAATTTTGATTTGCTTCAATTTGCGAGATTTCGATCTGCTGAGGTACACGCATCAGTATTCCATAGACTTTTAACTGGGTATTAAGCTGTGCAACACTGATGGCCAGTTGCAGCATCTGGCTATACATCTCCTGCTCTTCAGCCTCTGCTGACATAGGAATAATCAGCTTATCTGCTCGCATCAACACCGAGCGCAATGCATAACTATCATGCCCGGCGATATCAATCACGATATCATCATATTGAGTTTTTACCTGTTCTACACGCCGCATTAACTCATCTGGATGGTCTTTTAAGGAAATATGTTCAAAACCAAAACCTGTACGATGCAAAGCCACCCATTCAAAATTCTGCTTGTCGTCATCGGTATCTATATAGAGTGTTCTGGCTTGAAGACGCAGATATTCTGTCAGATTCATTGCCAAGGTACTTTTACCTGAATCTCGTTTCGGACTGGTCACCACAAAGATCGTCATATTATCCCCAAATTTTTAATCAAAAATATTATTAAATACTTAAAATAATTATGGTTTTAAAATGAATGATTTAATTTGAAAAGTCAAAACTCATTTAAATTAGATCATAAAAAAGCACCCTTAGATGCTTTGTTTAAAAATCTTTCTGACTAAGATCAATTTTGAGTTTTCTGTCCAATAAACAGAATTGCATCCTGCTGATTGCTGTTCTCGGCCATCATATAAATTGACTGGCTATCAATCTGGTTCAGCAATATCCCATCTACTTGCTGTGCACCATTCAAACAGTCGGAACTTGCAGAACCTGTTAAGACCAGATGAATATTAAAATATGGCGCATTGTTTTCCGAACTCACTCTTCCTGCAAATGCACACTTGTCCTGATCGCCGACAATTCCTGTCACCACTCCGCTACGGTCTATATTGACTGTAGTAATTACATTATTGGTTAAAGTCGTGGTTCGACCGCTATAGCGTCCTTGCAGGCTGGATATACTGGTATTGTCACGACTGTAATCTGTATTATAAATAAGGTTAAAAGGCCGATTATTGGTATTATTGACGTTTCCCTGTAGGTTCTTTTCCGCCGTATAATGACCATTCAGGGTTACACTAGCAGTTTGATTGAAGGCAAAATTATAGTCGCGAATGTTGGTCGCACTAAAGCGATTGCCCGATAAAGAAAACTGCCCACGCATAATACCGGTATAACCATTATCTGCTGGCAGTGAATACAATAACCAGAAATTACTATTTTTCTCGATCACACCCAGAATAGAGCGCGGACTCAGATTTTCATCTGCAAAACTGCCGAGATAAACACCTGTCAAGCGGCTTGAGGATGAACCATCTACACCTCTAAAAATATCATCATTCCCATCACCGCAGGCATTCAGCGCTAAGGCCAGACCGACAATTGCTAACTGTTTTTGCATAATTCTACCCTTTGTATTTTTGTAGGAGGGTGATCTTTGATGTTGATCTTTATCATAGCTGGGCTACTTAGGAGCTGATATGAAATGCCGATAAAGTCTCCTGTTCGCCTGATGTAATTGACAGTTTTAAAACTTTCCTGATCATTTCAACAAGTCATAAAGATGTCCGCTGGTTAATCAAATTCTAAATAAGCAGAATCTGCTTCTCTATCTGTTTTTGTATCTTTTTATAAGCATAATATTGATGGATCAAAATACTGTAACGGGACAGATATGTTTTAAAACGTTATTCAAGGTTAATAAATAATTTCTAAGCCTATAAACTGTATGGCATTTTTATATTGAAGAGAAAGATCAGTTGGAACAGTTTAGATTTATTCAGAACATTCAAGATTGGGCAGATCAATACCCTTGGCTGGAAATGCTGTCTTCTTTAAGCATTGTGATTGCGCTGGCTTTTATCGCCAATCTGTTTGCCAAACAGGTTGTTGTTCGTGGAATTCGTAAACTGATTTCCAAATTGCCTTTTGCCAACAACACGATCTTTGCAGAACATAGTGTAATTCGCCGTATTGCCAATATTGTACCCGCTATTGTGATTATGAATGGGATCAGCACGGTTCCACACTTGTCAGATAAAGTGCAAACCTTTGTGCAGATGGGTGCTCAGGCTTTTATTTTCCTGACCATTGCCCTGGCCCTGGGTGAATTGCTGAATATTTTCAACCTGATTTATCAGCGCAACCCCAAATCACGTAATAAACCGATTAAAGGCTATTTGCAGCTGGTGAAACTGCTGATTTTTATTGTCTGTGGATTGATGATTCTGGGTACCTTCCTGAAAAAGGATGTGTTTACTTTACTGGCGGGTTTCGGTGCAATGGCTGCCGTGCTGATGCTGGTGTTTCAGAACACGATTCTTTCATTGGTGGCTTCAGTACAGATTTCTTCTTATGACATGGTGCGTATCGGTGACTGGATTGAAATGCCTTCACTGAATGCGGATGGTGATGTAATTGATATGTCATTACATACCGTGACCGTGCAAAACTTTGACAAAACTGTTACGACCATTCCAACCAATAAGTTAGTGACGGATACGTTTAAAAACTGGCGAGGAATGCAGGAAGCTGGTGCGCGTCGTATCAAACGTTCGATTCATATTGATCAAAGCAGCGTGCATTTTATGAGTGAGGAAGAACAGACCAAACTCAAAAACTTTATCCTGCTCGATCATTACCTGAATACCAAGACTGAAGAACTGGTCAAATTCAACCAGCAGTTACAGCATAATTCCCAATATAATCAGCGCCGTTTAACCAATTTAGGAACGTTCCGCGCCTATCTGGAATTTTATCTGCAACAGCATCCAGGTATTACTAAAGACTTTTCTCTGATGGTGCGTCAATTACAGCCGACTAGTGAAGGCCTACCGCTAGAAATCTATGCCTTTACCAATACCACGGTATGGACTGAATATGAGAACATTCAGTCTGATATTATGGATCATGTATTGGCAATTATTCCGGAATTTGGCCTGAAAGTGTATCAGGCACCTTCAGGTAGCGATTTTAAGGAAGTATTTACAGCGCCTGCTTCGCCAATTATTACTTAATTTCAACGCAGTTACTCCAGGCCTGAAATGATACGTCATCTCAGGCTTTTTTTATTGATGTAGCTATGCAATCTCATCAATGTCTTTTTAAATTTTTTATTTACCTGAAATCAACTTTTTCAGGTTTTAAGCTTTGCAACCTAAAGTTTGATTTAGTTAATCATTTTGTGGCAATTTCACCTTAATTCAGCCTTATAAAAACAGAATCCTTTATAATCCGTGAAAAGCAAAATGCATGAGAAAAGAGCACACTAATGTTTCGATGGCTTGAACGGCTGGTAGATCCCTATCCCACCAAAAATCTGAACCAACCCTTGCCCACCAGTTTTTTCCCTTTTGTCTGGCAAGCGGCTTATGGCGTACGCCGTTATCTGTTGATTCTTGTCCTTTGTACTGCCGGTGCAGCCAGTTTCGAGGCCTTGCTGTATGCTAAAATTGGCGATCTGGTCAATTGGCTCAGCCAAAGTCAGCCAGACACCTTTTTGGAGCAACATGCCACTAACCTGACTTTACTCACTGTAGTCCTGCTGGCCAATATCTTCTTTGCCAGTGCGCAATCCTTGATCAAGCACCAGATTTTATACAGTAATTTCCCGATGCGTTTGCGCTGGCGTTTTCATAATCTGCTGCTCAAGCAAAGCCTGGATTTCTTCCACAATGACTTTGCCGGTCGTTTATCTGCCAAGGTCATGCAGACCTCACTGGCGATCCGTGAATTCTGGGTCATTCTCGGTGATATGCTGGCCTATGTAGTGATTTATTTCATTACCATTAACATCGTACTCGGTTCAATTTCTGCTTATCTGATTATTCCACTGATGGTATGGCTGCTACTGTTTATCTGTGCTGCCAGCTATTTTATTCCCCGTCTCAGCAAAATCTCGCATGAACAGGCCGATGCCCGTGCGGTAATGACTGGCCGTGTGACCGATGCCTATACCAATATTCAGACCGTTAAACTTTTTGCTCATGCAGGCCGTGAAAGCCAGTATGCCAAAGCATCCATGCAAGAGTTTATGGTGACGGTTTATAAACAGATGCGACTGGGGGCCCAGTATGAAATCAGTATTTTATTGCTGAGCCTCGTACTCTATGGCGGTGTATTAGGAACAGCGATCTGGTTATGGATGGAAGGTCAGGCTCAGCTCGGCATTATTGCTGCAACTACGGCGATGGTACTGAAACTGAATAGTATTGCCGAATTCCTGATGTGGCAAACCTCGCAATTGTTTGAAAATGTCGGAACCATTCAGGACGGTATGGGAACTCTGGGTAAATCAATTTCGATTCAGGACAAGCCGGATGCCAAAGAACTGGAACTGAAACAGGGTGAAATCAAATTTGATAATGTTTGCTTTGCCTATAATGACAAAAATGTGATTGATGGTTTGAACCTGACCATACGACCAGGTGAAAAAATCGGTGTGGTGGGTCGTTCTGGTGCCGGTAAGTCTACCCTGATTCAGCTATTGCTGAATTTCTATCGTATTGACCAAGGTCGTATTTTAATCGATGGACAAAATATTGAAGATGTGACTCAAGATAGCCTGCGCAAGAATATTGCCATGGTGACACAGGACACTTCACTGCTACATCGTAGTGTGGCTGAAAACATCAAATATGGTCGTCCGAATGCGACGGATGAAGAAATGTTTGAGGCGGTGCGTAAAGCTGAGGCAGAGGAATTCATTCCGCAACTAAGCGATATGCGCGGTAAGCGTGGTTATGAGGCCTATGTTGGCGAGCGTGGCGTCAAGCTGTCTGGTGGTCAGCGTCAGCGTATTGCAATTGCCCGTGTCTTTCTGAAAGATGCACCTATTCTGATTCTGGATGAAGCAACCAGTGCACTGGATTCAGAAGTTGAAGCGGCAATTCAGAGCAGTCTGGATGAGCTGATGAAAGGTAAAACTGTGATTGCGATTGCTCACCGTCTTTCTACTATTGCGCAAATGGACCGGTTGATTGTGCTGGATCAGGGTAAGATTGTTGAACAAGGCACACATGATGAACTGGTGGCATTGAATGGAATTTATGCGCATCTGTGGCAACGTCAGACTGGCGGATTTTTAATAGAACACGACACAAAAGAACAAGGATAGAACATGTTATATCTGGAAGACCTGCAGATTGGTGATGAGTTTAAAAGTCGTTCTTACCGCATGAGTAAGGACGAAATTCTAAAGTTTGCTCATGCCTATGATCCGCAACCGTTTCATGTCGATGCGGAACAGGCCGAACAGCATCCGATCTTCCGGGGTCTGGCCGCCAGTGGCTGGCATACTGCTGCGGTGGTCATGCGTTTATGGACCGAATGTTTCCCGGTTGCTTATGGTCTGATTGGGGCGGATTCGCATGTGCGTTGGCCCTGCCCGACCCGCCCTGATGATGAAATCCGGGTGATTGTGACCATCACTGATATTCAACCTTCCAAACGCAAACCTGATCGTGGCATCGTTCGCTATGAAACCCAAGCCTTGAACCAGCAAGATCAGGTTCTGTTTAATTCAACCACAAATATTCTGGTATTTAAGCGAGAATTTACAGCAGTTTAGTTTGATTTTTACCCACATTTCAGGCTAATCTGCTTGAAGTGTTTGGGTAAGGCTCAGCATTTTGTCCAACAATTTTAAAGATAAAACTGGCTAGTTCATGCCAATATGGGCACATAAATAGAAAAAATTTGACTGAGTGCAACGGATCGCGCATGAAGATGATTGTTCCACGCCAAGACCAAGGCATCCCGGGTGTTTATGGTCTTTTGCTTCTCGACGTTATCTCCCGCTGGGGCTATAACGATGAGTCGCTATTCAAACCTTTTGGGCTAACCAGCGAACAGCTGGCAGATCCTGAGTTCCGAATTCCGACTGCTATCGCCAATGATATGGTTAAACACGCACTCAAGCTGACTGGTGAACCGACCTTGGGCTATCACCTTGGCACACAGATGCGTATTTCCATTCATGGCTTCATTGGCTATGCCATTATGACGGCAAATAATATTACCGAAGCTTTGGTGCTGGCCAACCGTTTTATTCAGTTGCGTTTGCCCTTCCTGCAACTGTTCTTCTCGACCTTTGGTGTCAAGGCCACAGTACAGCTACAAACTGACATTCAGATGGAACCGCTGCGTACTGAAATTTCAATCGCCCTGATGATTGGTCTGATCAGTATGGCTAAAGCCATTACCGGGATCAGCGATGCAACCGGAGAAGTCGACTTCGATTTTAAAAAGCCGGAAGGCTTTGAACGCTTTATGGCGAAGTTTCCCACGCATCAGTTCCGTTTTGAACAGCCACATCTGTTACTTAGCTTTGATAAAAACTATCTGATGAATAAACTGGTGCATGCCGACCCAATTGCCAGCCAGATTGCGATTAACCAGTGTGAAGCAGAACTTTCCGCACTGGGTGAACGGCATCGTATTGCCATGCGGGTACGGGATATTTTGACCAATTCAGAACAGCATTATTTGAGTATTGAAGCGGTTGCCGACCGTCTGCATATGTCGGATCGTACCTTGAAACGTCAGCTGGCCGCAGAAGGCACTTCTTTCTCGACACTGGTCGATGAAGTACGTTATCGTCATGCAACTTCCCTGCTTTCACGAACAGACTTCACTCTGGAACAGATTGCCGATGAACTCGGTTATAGTGATGTCGCCAACTTCAGTCGTGCCTTTAAACGCTGGAGTGGTCGTAGTCCAAGCAACTGGCGTAAAGATCCGTATCTATAAGCCTTTTGTTTTGCAGAAAAAGAATGTATAAATCATGTCAAAAATGAACCTAAGCGATTTAAGGAGTTATCAATGAATCATCCTTCAGAATTAAAGTACGCAAGTACACATGAATGGGTACGCATTGAGGGTGATCTTGTGGTGACCGGCATTTCTGACCATGCACAGGATGCTTTAGGTGACCTGGTCTATGTTGAAGCACCAGATCTTGATTCACATGTAACCGCAGGTCAGCAAGCAGGTGTGGTTGAATCTGTAAAAACAGCATCAGATATCCATGCGCCTGTTTCTGGTGTGGTTGTTGAAATCAACCCGGCACTGGAAGATGATCCGGATTTCATTAATGACGATCCATACGGCAAAGGCTGGATCTACAAAATCAAACCAGACAATATCGCGGATGTCGAAAAACTGCTCAGCAATACCGAATATGAAGCAGGCCTATAATCTAACCTGTTTTTAAGAATCAGCCTGCGGGCTGATTTTTTTATGCCTGAATTTTTAAGACCTCATACAGATCAAAATGACGCCACATACATCGGTTTTTATTGTATTATTCACATAATCTCCCATATAGTCATCGTGACGCGCTTCGATGCTGAACATCGCATTCAGCATACTCCATAAAAAAAATATTGCTTTTGGCCTAGCGTCTCACATTAAAACTTCAGGACAACCATGAATGCAACTACAATGCCGCTGTGGACGAAGCCCTTTTTGCTTTGTCTGGCAAATAATATGTTTTTGTTTATTTTTTATTTTGCACAAACCACAATTCTGCCGATTTATATTCTTAAAGAACTTGGGGGCAGCGTAACCCAAGCCGGATTAACCCTGACGCTATTCATGGTTTCTGCGATATTGATCCGCCCATTTAGTGGTTTGATTATTGACAAATTGGGACAGCGCCGTACTTTAATTATCTCGGCGACGATGTTCTGTTTCATTGCTTTTGGCTATTTATTTATTAGCAATATGACCAGCTTATATATCCTGCGTTTATTCCATGGGGTCTGGTTTAGTATCCTCACTACCGTTTGTGTTCCTGTGGTAAACCAGTTTATTCCGGATAGTCGCCGAGGCGAAGGCATGGGTTATTATGCCATGTCGGTGAATCTCGGAATTGTACTCGGTCCCCTCATTGGCCTAAGTCTTATTCCTTATTTAAGCTATACCATGGTGACTGCTGTACTGGTAGCCATGATCTTTATCGGTTATATCTTCTGCTTTCTAATTCCGGTGCAAGAAGTTAAACAACCTGACAGTGAAGCTAAAAAGACCCATTTGGGTTTAAGTGATTTTGTTGAGAGAAAATCCCTGACCGTTGCCTTAATGGTCATGATGATTTCCTTCTCATATGCCAGCATCATGTCCTTTATTGCCCCCTTTGCCAGTTCAATTCATCTGATGCAGTACGCAGGTTTATTCTTTGTGGTTTTTGCCATTTCCATGATGAGCCTACGCCCGATTACTGGCAAAATTTATGACCGTAAAGGTCCACAATATGTAATTTATCCTGCGGTTCTTACCTTTAGTCTGGGGCTATTGGTTTTAAGTCAGATTCATAACCTGACTGGATTTATGCTGGCAGCCGTACTGATTGGATTAGGTTTTGGCAGTGCTCAACCTTGTTTGCAAACTCTCGCCATTCAACGTGCTCCCAAGCACCGGATTGGCTATGCCACTTCGACTTTCTACACCTGCTACGACATCGGCATTGCCATTGGCTCATTAGTCGTTGGGATGATGATTACCAAGCAAAGCTTCAGCTTCGCCTTTATTATTTGTGCCGCTCTAACAGCCCTGAGCCTACTGTATTTTAAATTCGTGGTTCAACGTACAACTGTTATAGCTTAATCCAGCAATAAAAAACCGACCTTATTTCATGTCGGTTTTTAATTTAAGCCTCTAAGATTTATGAGCTTTGTTCTGTGCTACTGGCATCTTCATCCGTTTCATTGTCCGGCTTTTTCTCTTCCACCATGCTAAATGCGGTCGCCGTATTATTCATGGCTGGATTAGCACGCGTACTTTTCAGTTTGATTTGCAGACGAAGTTCATTGGTCGAATCAGCATTACGCAATGCTTCTTCATAAGAAATCGCACCTTCATTATAAAGATCAAATAATGCCTGATCAAAAGTCTGCATACCAAGTTCACGTGATTTGCCCATAATAGCTTTTAATTCATGGAAATCACCTTTCAGAATCAGATCTGATACCAATGGTGTATTCAGCATAATTTCGACTGCGGCACGACGCCCCTTGCCATCTTCAGTACGGACCAAACGCTGAGAGACAATCGCTTTCATATTAGAAGACAGATCCATCAATAACTGATTACGGCGTTCTTCCGGGAAGAAGTTAATAATCCGGTCGAGCGTCTGGTTGGCATTGTTGGAATGCAGCGTCCCCAGACAGAGATGCCCTGTTTCGGCAAAGGCAATTGCATGTTCCATGGTTTCCGTATCCCGGATTTCACCAATCAGAATCACATCGGGTGCCTGACGCAAGGTATTTTTTAAGGCATTATGCCAGGAATGGCTATCTACACCGACCTCGCGATGGGTGATCATTGACTTCTTATGTTTATGTACATATTCCACCGGGTCTTCTACGGTAATGATATGACCTGCTGAGTTTTCATTACGATAATCAATCATCGCAGCAAGCGAAGTCGACTTACCTGAACCTGTACCGCCCACGACGAGTACCAGACCGCGCTTTTCCATAATCACATGCTTGAGTGACTCTGGTAATTTTAACTTCTGGAAATTCGGAATTTCTGCAGTGATGGTCCGGATCACCATGCCGACATTGAGCTGCTGCTGGAACACGTTGACACGGAAACGTGAAACGCCCGGTACAGTAATGGCAAAGTTACATTCTAGTTCTGCTTCATATTCTTTACGCTGCTTTTCGTTCATCAGTGCATAGGCAAACAGTTTGGTTTTTTCTGGGGTGAGTTCCTGTTGCCCAAAAGGTTTCATTAATCCTTGATGTTTGATACTCGGAGGAAAGTCTGCGGTAATGAACAAGTCTGAACCACCATATTCAACGACCTTGGTCAGCATATGATGCATAAACTTACGTGCTTCTTCTAATAACTCTGCCGTAAACATATTTTCCTCTGTAATGCACAATGGTATAAATCTTCAAAAAAAGACTCATATCAATATATTTTGATTTTATTGTGCAGCGTTTTTTCAAAAGGCTCAAACACATTTGATTTATAAAGATAATTTTTTAAATAATTCTGTGACCTGATTCAAAGAAAATAAAAATAAAGGGAAATGATCTTAATGAAATTAAAATCTAATATTTATAACTATTGATAAACTAGAGTTCAGATTTTAGAAAAGTAAATTGGAAACTCATCGAAATGAATCCGTCCACATATTTTTTTAAATAAGGAAATTAAATTAAAAATCTTGGTGGCTAAAGCTTTATGATCTTTAAACCACCGCTGAAAAATTATCATCCAACTTAACTGCATTTGAATGCAGCTTGATTTCAGCAAAATGCTGTATGTCAGTTTCTGGAAAGTGTAGTTTCCTTAGACTGTTCCAGTATCCTCATTTTACTTCCTTCTTCCTGAAGAGCGGGATTGATGCGACTGCTCTTTAATTTGATCTGCAAACGCATTTCATTACTTGAATCTGCATTACGCAAGGCTTCGTCATAAGAAATAATTCCCTGGTTATACAAATCAAATAATGCCTGATCAAAGGTCTGCATGCCGAGTTCACGCGAACGCGCCATAATAGTTTTCAACTCGTAAAAATCTCCTTTACGGATAAAATCAGACACCAGTGGCGTATTCAATAAAATTTCAACGGCAGCTCTACGGCCTTGCCCATCCTCGGTACGGATCAAACGTTGCGAAATCACAGCTTTCATATTGGCGGATAAATCCATTAATAACTGATTGCGGCGTTCTTCCGGAAAGAAATTAATAATTCGATCTAAAGCCTGATCGGCATTATTAGAATGCAGGGTGGCCAAACACAGATGACCGGATTCAGCAAAGGCAATCGCATGCTCCATACTTTCAGTATCCCGGATTTCACCAATCACGATTACATCCGGTGCCTGACGCATGGTATTGATCAGCGCGTTATGCCAGGAAACACAATCTACGCCAATTTCACGTTGGGTAATCATGGACTTTTTATGTTGATACACGTATTCCACAGGATCTTCTATGGTAATAATATGTCCTTCAGAATAGGTATTGCGGTGATCAATCATGGCTGCAAGTGTGGTAGATTTACCAACACCTGTCGCACCTACAATCAGAACCAGCCCACGTTTTTCCATAATCACTTGTTGCAAAGAGTTTGGTAGTCCTAATTGCTGAAAGCTTGGAATCTCCGTAGTAATGGTTCTGATTACCATCCCAACATTATGCTGTTGCTGAAAGACATTGACCCGGAAGCGTGATACACCCGGTACACTGATACCGAAATTGCATTCCATCACTGATTCAAATTCCTTGATCTGTCGTTCATTCATTAAAGCATAGGCAAACAAACGGGTTTTATCCGCTGCCAGTTTTTGCTGACCAAAAGGTTTCATCAAGCCCTGCTGTTTGATACTTGGTGGAAAATCTGCGGTAATAAAAAGATCGGAACCTCCATATTCAACCACTTTGGTCAGCATATGGTGCATAAATTTACGTGCTTCATCGAGCAATTCGGGTGTATACATATCCAGTTCCCTCAGATCATGTCCATCGCGCGATATAAAACGGTTTGATGCAGATCCTGAAAAATTATTGTTATTGTGAAATCACTTATTTTCTGATGTTTTTATAAATATATGTTTATTGATTATTATTCTGTATGTTCAACATAGTAAAGGTGCTGATCGAAACTTTATCAGCAGTCTTCCTCTCTGTAGCATTCACTCATGCCTTTCCCTAACAGTCTGAGGAAAGGCATGACCGTAAATTTAAGCACTACGCTTTAAACCTTCCAGTCGCAGTGAATCTATCATATTTAACAACAGTTGTTCGGTTTTTGTCCAGCCCAGACATCCATCTGTAACCGACTGTCCGTAAACCATATCATCTGAAATTTTCTGATTGCCATCAACCAGATGACTTTCCAGCATCACACCGCGAACATTGGTCTGTAAGCGTTCTGCCACGATCTGCTCTAAAACCTCTGGTTGTAACATCGGATTTTTGGAACTGTTGCCATGGCTACAGTCAATCACTAATGCTGGCAATTCCGCTGAATGTTTGGCTTTGATTTTCTCGATTTCAGATAACTGGTAGTTCGGACCACTATTTGATCCACGCAGAATCAGATGGGCTTTTGGATTTCCTTTGGAATTTAAAATACATGGTAAACCCGATTGGCTCATGCCCAGGAACTGATGCGGATGAGAAGCTGACTGAATCGCATCTAAAGCAATCTGAATCGAACCATCAGTGCCATTTTTGAAACCGATGCTGTATGGCATATGGCTAGAAATTTCGCGATGGATCTGAGATTCACTGGTACGTGCACCAATCGCACCCCACGCCAGTAAATCATCGAAATACGCCGTCGCCATTGGACTGAGGATTTCCGAAGCAATCGGTAAGCCCATGCCAATAATTTTCAGGTAAAGTTCGCGAGATTTTTGCAGACCCAACTGCATATTGGATGAACCATCCAGTGCAGGATCGTATAGGAAACCTTTCCAGCCGACTGTGGTACGAGGCTTTTCAATGTAAGCACGCATGACCAGGAAAATCTGATCAGAAATTTGAGCCTGTAACTGTTTTAATTTTTCTGCATATTCAAGTGCGGAGGCTTCATCATGGATGGAGCATGGTCCGGTAATCACCATCAGACGGTGATCTTTACCCTCTAGAATGTTCTGTATGGTTTGTCGCTGTCCGGCAATCTGTTCAGCCAATTGTGGAGACAATGGCAATTGTGCTTTCAGTTCTGCCGGCAGGCTTAATAGAGTTTCAGTTTGCTGTTGTTGTGATGTAATAACGCTATTCATGACTTTCATCCTTTGGACTGATCAATACAGTCCGAACTTTTATTTGAGCTTTATGGGTCTAGGTGTCTGGGTGCTAAGGTTCATCAACTGGTTAAAGTAGAACCAATAAAAGTTGCTAAAGTATGAATAATTAAAATAAGTCATGGCTGTCTCCAAAATTAGTAAATATAACAAGCATAAAAAAACCTGATCAGGGTTGCCGATCAGGTATAAACTGGGTGGGCAACCTTTTACTTGCCCGAACGCATTCAGGCAATCATCTAAACTGCCAGAAATAATAATAAGCGTTTAAGTTTACAGGTTGCTTGAGCATGTTATGTCATTCATAAAAATGTGAATATGAAATTTAAAATACGCGGTATATCAGTATTTGACAAGTAAAAATTGTAAAAAAAATATTTATTAGTGTGGCTATTTTTATTTATCAATCCACGTATTTGTCATAGCTATACCAAAGTTTGACAAGATCTGAAGCTACCTCAGACCTTGTCAAGATTCAGTTACTCATTATTAAAGCAGAATCAACGTGAAACACGGTTCCAAGCATCGCGAATCGCATATTTAGCCTGCTCCCAGTTCAGACGCGACTCGCCTTTTACTTGTTCCCATTTGATTCTTAAATCAGATTCGGCATCTTCAAAACGGGTGTTAGCATCATAATGGGCACGGTTTTCATAACCAACCTGATACGCCGTATGATAATCACGATCATAATCCAGATCGCTATAACTTGTACGTGCTTCAGTATAATAAGGCGTATTTAATGAATTTTCACGCCAATATGCTTCTTCTTCGGTTGGGTTTACCACTTCACCTACACCATGACCCGCTAACCCGCCAACCACTGCACCGACAACGCCACCGACAGCAGTTCCAACCGGACCAGCAGCAGAACCAATTGCTGCACCTGCAGCTGCACCGCCTGCAGCACCGACACCTGTACCTACCGGATGCGCACCCGGTTCACCAGTAATTGGATCGGCATTTAAATCATCACGTACTTCTTTCGGAGAATTCTTGATTAAATCACGATCAAAATTATCATTCGACATAGAGCTTATCCTTATTGTTGAAAATGGTTTTCTTAACGCATATCAATATGCTTTCATCACTATAAAGCTCTGAGCCAAAATGACTTTAGAAGGCTTGTGCGGATTCAGTTAAGCTTTGTGAGGGTTTAAGAGGCAAATGTATCCAATTTAAAATAAATAAACATAAAAAAGACCGGTATTTACCGGTCTTTTAAAATTAATCCGCTTAGTCAAAATGAATCACTGTACGGATCGACTTACCTTCATGCATCAGATCAAATGCTTCGTTAATCTGCTCAAGCGGCATGGTATGGGTTACAAATGGTTCCAGCTGGATATCACCTTTCATGGCCTGTTCAACCATTCCTGGCAATTGTGAACGACCTTTTACGCCACCAAATGCCGTCCCCATCCATTTACGGCCAGTCACGAGCTGGAATGGACGAGTCGAAATTTCCTTACCTGCACCAGCGACACCAATAATGACTGATTGACCCCAGCCACGGTGTGCACATTCCAGTGCAGAACGCATTACGTCGACATTACCGATACATTCAAATGAATGATCTACACCCCAGCCTGTCATTTCCACAATGACTTGCTGAATTGGCTTGTCATAGTCTTTTGGATTTAAGAAGTCGGTTGCACCGAACTGTTTTGCCAGTTCAAATTTATCAGCATTGGTATCTACTGCAATAATACGGCTGGCTTTGGCTTGACGGGCACCTTGTACCACTGCCAACCCGATACCACCCAGACCGAATACTGCAACCGTATCACCTTCCTGTACTTTTGCTGTGTTATGTACTGCACCAATACCTGTAGTGACACCACAGCCTAATAAGCAAACGTGTTTATGATTTGCTTCCGGATTGATTTTCGCCAGAGAAACTTCAGCAACCACGGTATATTCAGAGAATGTTGAACAGCCCATGTAATGGTAAATTGGCTCGCCATTATAAGAGAAACGCGTGGTACCATCCGGCATTACCCCTTTACCCTGAGTCGCACGTACAGCAACACACAGGTTAGTTTTTCCAGATTTACAGAACAGACATTCACCACATTCAGCAGTATATAGAGGAATCACGTGATCACCCGGTTTTAAGCTGGTGACACCTTCACCTACTTCAACCACCACACCTGCACCTTCATGGCCCAGAATTGCCGGGAATACACCTTCGGGATCTTCACCAGATAAAGTGAAGGCATCAGTATGACACACGCCCGTATGGCTGATTTTTACCAGAACTTCGCCAGCTTTCGGTGGTGCGACATCAACTTCAACGATCTGTAATGGCTCGCCTGGACCGAACGCTACCGCTGCACGTGATTTCATTTAAAACTATCCTTTGTTTGCTGATTTAACAGATGACTAACAGTAACCTCTTTCTATTCTGAGATTCAACCATTAACATCCTTAATATGGGAAGAATAAAGCCAAATAATTAATGGAAACTCAATGACTCACCGAACTAAAACACTTTGTATCAGTTTTATTAGCTTATCCATTTTTTTGACAGGCTGTGAGTTAGATCCAAACACATCGACTAAAGCAAAAATTACACCGGTACAATCCCAGCACTGGATTCAAAAAACCGAAGCCCGGGAAAATGTTCAGGAAGGTTTAACCGCTTATTTACCGCTATATGACGGTTTTATGAGTATTGCAGCACGACTACACCTGATCAATCACGCCAAGCATCATCTTGATTTGCAATATTATATCTGGAACGATGATTTTATTGGCAATCTGGTATTGTCCCAGTTGTTGAATGCCGCCGATCGCGGAGTTAAAGTCCGGCTATTAATTGATGACCAGAATGGTACTCAGCTGGATGATAAACTGCTTGCGCTGAGCCAACATCCTAATATCGAAACCAAATTATTTAATCCTTATAAATTTCGTCACTTTCGCGCCCTAGATTATGGGCTGCGTTTAAAGAAAGTGAATCACCGTATGCACAATAAATTGATCATTGCCGATGGCAGTGTGGCTGTCACCGGTGGCCGTAATATCAGCAGTGAATATTTTGAAGCCAGCAATGATTTTCAGTTTACCGATGTCGATATTTTCTTTGCCGGCAATGCGGTCACAGATGCCAACCAGTCTTTTATCGACTTCTGGAATGATACGCTGAGTTATGATATCCAGCAAATCTTAGAGGAAAGGTCTAAACCGGATGATTTGATTGAATTAAGAAAATTATTTGCTCAAACCCGTTTGGATGCCAAGGAAACCCAGCGTCGCGTCAATATTGCCGAGCAACAAATTGCCAAACAATTACAGTCACAACCTGTGCAATGGGCCAGTGCGCACTTTGTTGCCGATTCACCCAGAAAGGCACGTCACACGATAAATGATGAAGACTTCATCTATACCCAGATGTTAGATCTGATGGGTGAACCAAAAAATCAGTTAGACTTGGTGTCTTCCTATTTTGTTCCCACCCAATGGGGAACGGATTATCTGAGCAAGCGTGCCCGAAATGGCGTGAAAATTCGAGTTGTCACCAACTCATTTTTGGCGAATGATGTGCCTGTGGTACATGCCTACTATCAGCAATACCGTAATCAATTACTCAAAAATGGTATAGAAATCTGGGAATTTAAACCTTATATCGAACGTCGGGAACGTACCTGGTATGAGAAAATGACAGGTAATGTGATTCCAGCTAAAAATAAAAACAGCTCCAGCCTGCATGCCAAGTTTTTCCATGCGAATGGCAAAGTCTTTATCGGCTCTTTTAACTTTGATCCCCGTTCAGCACGCCTGAATACTGAAGTCGGACTGGTGATCGAATCAGAGAAGCTTCAAAATGAAATTGCAGCCTCACTAGATAAATATCTGCCACGTATTGCTTATCAACTTAAGCTGAATGATAAAGGGGAAATTATCTGGCTCGACCAACAGAAAGACGGAAAAATTTTAAAATTTACCCATGATCCTGAAACAACCCGATTCCAGCGTTTTATGATGCATTTAGTCACGACTTTCCCAGCTGAATGGGCAATGTAATGACAAACAGATGACGAAATTGAATTTCCATCTCATTTTAAAGATTGTTAATTTTAGGATTAATTGAAAATCGTGCAGGTTTTAGACGTTTATTCGATCAATACGGTCATGATCTATACCATAGCTCTAGATTGCCTTAAAATTACACTTTTCCAGTTTTCGCGAAGTTTTTTCGCCACACTCCCATGCAATTTTTTGATTTAAGCCGCCAGTTTAAGTTAAGTGATATCCTTACACCAAACAAAACCCTTCAAGAATTATCCGCTCAGGAGTGGTTTCTCGCCAAAATCCGTGTAGAGCATGACTGTATTTCTGATACAGAGGTGATTGAAGGTCAGGCTATCATCCAGTCCAATGAAAATATCCAGATTGAACTGGAATGGCTGATTCAGGATTCTGGCTATGATCTGCAGGTGCTGTTTAAAGGTGTAGAAACTGAAGTCAATGAAGAAACTTTGGTCGTCGTCAAAGGTGCGAAACTGGTTGATGAGCAGCAACAATTACTATCTTCACAAGCTTTGAGTTTATGGATCGATGGCACACTGTTGCCTTTATTACCGAATATTCGTCGTGAAATTAAATCTCGTTTAAATCTTTGGGATTATGTGGAATATGATGGTTAATATTTAAAGCCATCACTTAAAACTTTTAGGGCGATTCAATCGCCTTTTTTATTTTAGAATTTCTATAGAGATGAATGGTAAGTCGTAATGTCTCAGCAAGTTTATATATGCTCTATGCTATGTTAATGAAAATAATAAAAAATGAAGATGACCTTATGATGGTAAATATTCAGCCTCAAGATTGGCTTAAGATCCGGAATGTCTTTGCTGATGCCCAGCGTGCTGCCATGCACTGTTCGGTATCTACAATCAGCTCTGATGGATTTCCTACAAGCAGTCCCATCGGCACTTTATTTTTACATGAATATAAACCCACAGGCTTTTTCTTTGACCGCTACTGTACCAGCCTGAAACAGAACCTTCCACATAGTTCGAAAGCGTGTATTCAAGCAGTAAATAGTAGCCAGTCATTTTGGCTAAAATCTTTAATGAGCGGTAAATTTAGCAGTTATCCAGGTGTACGTTTATATGCAGAAATCAGTGAACTGCGACCTGCAACTGAAGCTGAACTGGAGCTGGTCCATCGCAGAATAAAACTATTAAATTGGACCAAAGGCAGCCGCCTGATCTGGTCTGACTTTACCCATGTTCGGGATTTTCAGGCGTATAGTTTTAAATGGGTGGAATATCCAAAAATGATGCCAGATACATAGATTCAATACTTACTATTAGTTAGCAATTAACTATAAGTATGAATTTATTTTATTTTCTTAATCCCAAAATGAAATATTTGCTTCAATCAAGATAGATTTAACGTAAACAGTATAAGTATTACATTCACATTTATCGCTAAAGCCTAAATCAGTCCAGCATCTCTAAACAATTCCCGATAGGCTTCCGCCTTTTTCTCCAAAGCCAATGGATAGGCTCGTGATGATGATGGCATTCGATAGAGTTTTAGTTCGCGTCCAGCAAAATGTGCTTTACTCGGCTGCCCGATAGCAGGTTTTTCTGTGTCTTCAGGCATGGATAGCATCAGGGTCTCGGTTGCTTTATCGCCTGTGGTCATAATGCTATGACATAAAGGCATCTGAACAAGCAGTTTGTTGAGATCAGTCGGCGTAACAATTTCCAGAAATTTATCTGAAGCATTTCCCTTCAAGCGCCGGATCTGATACGCTGTATCAAAAATCGCAATACCTTTTTCCAGCAAAAATTCCCGAATCAACATCTCCTGAAAATTCTTATTAGCAAGATCCAGAAAGTAATCTTTATTATGAAAGAAAATTAAACCAAATATCCGCCACATATCATTTTGATAATTTGGATAATAGAAACGCATTTTCCAACGTGTTTCTGGTGGCGGAAAACTGCCCATCATCAGAAGTTTGGAATTTTCCGGTAAAAAAGGTTCTAGAGGATGGGTTTCAATATCCGACATAAAATTCCATTAAATTAGTATATAGAAATTCTATTCTAAAATTTTTGGCGGATTTTTGTAGCAACTTCCTGTCCCCAAAGCGTATAAACTTCTTTACTCGGGTGAAAACCGTCTTTGGCCATTTCCAGATTGAGTGCCTGATATTGTTTGATATCGTACTCAATCCACTGTATATTGGCTTTCTTGCTGACAAATTTCTCCAGCTCAGAGTTCATGGCTCTGGCATAACGACCAAATAACCAGGCCAATGGATTTGGTAAAGCCGGGAACATGTTCATGGGTGGAACACCGGCCGCGATAATTAACTCAGGACTAAAGCGACTTTCAATCACCTGATAAAGTTTCTGCTGCTTTTTAATCCACACATCTGCGGGTGTCAGCTTGGTAACATCATTTACACCGACTGAAGTCACCACAACATTATAGTGTTCAGCCGGAATTTTTTCTAATACACGAATGACGTTGGAAGTCGCATCTCCCGTTTTCGCCTGAAGTTTCCAGCGAATCTGATAATCTTGCTGGAGCTGACTTAAGATTGCCCCAGTTAATGCGTCTTCTTGATGATCTACGCCTACACCGGCTGCTGCCGAATCTCCAACAATCAGGATGGATAAAGGTTTCCCCTGCCCAATCAGACCTTCGCGTTCCCCAGCAGGTTCTGGTAATCGTAGCGTTTTTTTCTTGACGCGATTACCCTGGATGACTAGAGCAGGTATTAAGGCAATCGTGGCAGCTTTGAGCAACATAATAGATTAATTTACATAAGAATAGGATGAATTTTACCCCAGTTTATAATTTTCGAGTAACAACTTAATAGTCACTTTTTATGAATATTCACATATTTATATTTCTACCCATTTCTATGCCTTCTGCCCTAATAATGGCAATGGTATTTTAAATAAGTATTCGCCATCACTATAAAAAGCAATTAATAATCAAAATATTAAAACACAATATCAATAGATCTCTTTCATAAATCAAAAAACGATCTTCTTTTTGGTTAATATTCGCACTCCGGATTTCTTAGCATTCGTGCATAATCTGCGGATGAAATACATCGATTCAAACAAGCTTTCTGATCCTCAGTTCAAGCGATACACAGGCATCTCATGGTCAACTTTCTATTTGATGGTTGAGCAATTGCAGAAGCATGTCTCTGCCAAAGGCAGACCGCCCAAGTTAAGCCTGGAGGATCAGGTTCTGCTCTGTCTGAGCTATTGGCGGGAATACCGAACCTTATTTCACGTTGCGACGAGTTACGGGGTTTCAGAGCCCACAGCCTCAAGAATTGTCCGTCATGTTGAAGACTGCCTGATTCGGTCCAATCTGTTTAATTTACCCGAGGGCGAAGGCATCGACTGGAATGTTGTGATCGTGGATGCCACGGAAATTCCAATCCAAAGGCCTAAAAAAACAGAAGAAAAGCTATAGCGGCAAGAAAAAGACCGATACCTTTAAAGTACAGGCCATGATTCACTACAAAACTCAGCAGATTCTGAGTTTATGTACCAGTCGCGGTGCAGTGCATGATTTCGAGTTGTTCAAACGGAATTTAAACCAGATTCCTTTTGGGGCTTTTATCCTTGCAGATAAAGGCTATCAGGGGATTTATGTGTTGTATCCGAATAGCCTGTTGCCATTAAAAGCCAAAAGACATTGTAAATTGGATCCTGAATTGAAAATCTATAATCAAGAAATCAATAAAAGAAGAATCGGAATTGAGCATGTATTTGGCAGCCTGAAAACCTTCAAAATCCTTGCTGAGCGTTATCGAAATAGAGGTAAAAGGCTTGGTTTGAGATTCAATTTAATCGCTGGAATCTACAACTTGGAACTGAGCAAAAAATGATTTATGAAAGAGGTCTAATATAATAGCGGTTATACAAAGTGAAATAAGAAATCGTTAAATATATTTTAACGATTTCTTTTAAAGACCAGATCACATTTACCCGGTATCTGTTCACCATCTACATTCACGATAAGAGTCGAACCACGTGCTTTGCCCTTACATGCATTTTGCACAGCGGGAGCGCGCATTGCTTCATAGTCCAAGGCATTCACTTGAGCAGGTTTAAAGCCGATCTGACATGAGCCTTTTATGGTACGACCTTCAATTTTAACCGTAAGCTTTACATGAGGTCCTTTTCCTTCACACAATCGGGTCGTATCCGGATTTTTTCCTTCATCAGATGCTGCTTGAGCATATGGCATTGCCAGCAATACCAGAGCAATGATAAAAGCTAATTTTTTCATTTGGTTATAAGCCTATATACATATATTCACCAACCCTTAGCTATGCTAAACCATAATATATGATCATATTTATAAAAAATAATTTCCAGACATTATTTTCTTAATTTTTAAAGTCAGAATGTTTCAATTCCAAAAATAAAAAAGCCCCATTAGGAGCTTTTTGATCATACAAACAAGAATTATCCTAGTTTATTCACCAGTTTTAGTGGCAATACTTTCATAGCCAAGCCCAACGGTAACCAAGGCCATTTTGGTACATACGCTTTAACCGGTGCTTTTTCAATTTCAGCAGCCAATAAATGCGAACCCGTTTTTTCGTCTACCTCAAATGGCAGTTTTTTCGCACCTTCATTAATTTCAGTACGAATATAACCCGGGAAAATCGTCGTCACTTTAATAGGTGTATCAATCAGCTCGGCACGAATTCCTTCTGCCAGATGCGCGACTCCGGCCTTACTTGCACCGTAAGCGGTCAGGTGTTTTGGCATACCACGCATTGCGCTCATGGATGAAATCATGACCAAATGACCTGAGTTTTGCGCACGAAAAATCTCGACTGCAGCTTCACATTGGGCTAATGCAGAAATAAAATTGGTTTCCACCGTAGCTTTGTTAATAGCAAAGTTGCCTTTTCCAATAGGACGACCTTCACCAACGCCAGCATTCACGATAATTCGGTCAATGCTACCAAACTCTTCCCTAAAGGCACGAAATACTTCAAAGACCTGATCATAGTTGGTCACATCCAGGGTTTTGGCAATCACTTTGATCCTGTACTGGTTTTCCAGTTCCTGCTTTAAAGCTTCCAGACGTTCCATACGACGCGCACAGATTGCCAGGTTATAACCCTTTTGTGCAAATTCACGTGCCATACCTGCACCAATTCCGGAACTTGCCCCGGTAATTAGAATTGTTTTAGCCATTTTTTATTCCTTTAAAATCATTTTGTTCCAGATCTTTTAGATCCAGGTGAGTAATTCTGGTTGATTTGCCTTAATAAAATGATGTTCATTCAGACTAAGTAACTGCGGTTCATTACCCACCAAACGCAAAGTCGTCATGCTGGTATTGGCAATGGCCCAGTTTAAGGCAAAAGTTTTGCTTGGACTCAAGCCTAGAATTTTCCCTGCTGCCACAGAGATAACGCCACCCGAAGTAAATACTACAGCATAGCGCGGTCTTTTCTCAGCCAGTTCATCGCATAGATCTTGCAATGCAGATTCAACACGGTTTTTAAAATCTGGCCAGGATTCTTCATATTCATGGTGATAATCTCCCCCCGTCCAGCGTTCAATTGCCCCTTCAAAGATTTTGCTTAAATACGCTCGAGGATTGGCATGTTGTGCCACATCTTCTTTTAATAATTCCGGCTGATTAAATCGCGGCTCATACCTGGCAAAGACTTGAGTATGATTAAATTCATTCCAGGCAGGATTGGTAATCAATTCACTTTCAGGAAAACACTCATCCAGGCACAGTTGCGCTGTTTGCTGATGACGTTGCATTGATCCAGCCATCACTACAGGTGCTTCTTTAAGAATAGAGTCGAAATAACGTCCAAGTAACTTGGCTTGCAGTTCACCGTTGGGAGAAAGCTGATCATAGCTTTCTGCTCCAAAAGATGCCTGGCCATGTCGAATCAGGTAAATGGTGGTCATTTTGGCATTAACTCTTTAAATTTGTTCATATACTTCTGGGCAAGATCATTGGCTTCGATCTTTTGTTTGCCAATCAGCTTTAAGGCACGGATATGCAATGCATGAATCACCACCCAAAAATCTTTAAACGCCGGGTTATTGGTCTGTTTATGGTAGTAACGATAATAAATCTGCTGGGCAATTACCGCTAAACGGAAAATGCCAAATACTTCATAGAAGGTCCAATTCTCTGGCTGTAATCCAGTTTTTTCCAGGTAGTAATCCACAACCTCCTTACGGGTAAACATCCCTTTTAGATTGGTCGGCTGACGGCGGGTTGCCTTAAAAATTGCATTGTCAGTCTCTTCCACCCAATAGGCCAAGGCAGAACCCAAGTCCATCAGTGGATCACCTAGAGTCGCCATTTCCCAGTCCAGTACCCCAATCACCTGTGTTGGATTGTCAGGATCCAGAATAACATTATCAAAACGCCAGTCATTGTGAATCACACAAGTTTTAGAATCGGCAGGAATATTATCTTTTAGCCAGTTACGTACGTACTTGAATGAAGGTACGTTAATCGTTTTAGCTTTGTCATAACGGCTATCCCAACCTTCTACCTGACGTCGGCAGTAACCCTCACCTTTGCCTAACTTTTCCAGTTCAGTACCGTGATAAGGAACCTGATGCAACTCGATCAGTTTATCAATGACATTGATACAGAGTTCGCGTACCTGAGCTTCACTGAAGTCCAGATCTTTAGGCAAATTCGCTCGTGGAATAATGCCTTCAATGCGTTTCATTACATAGAAATCACAGCCAATCACTGACTCATCCTGACATAGCAACAACATTTCCGGAACAACTGGATAGTGATCAGCCAGTGCCCGTTGTACATGATATTCACGCGCCATGTCATGTGCAGATTTAGCTTTGGTGCCTTTAGGTGGACGACGCAGAATTAAATCGGCATTGCTATATTTCAGGCGATAAGTCCAGTTCGACGCACCACCAGAATATTGGGTGACTTCAACAGGACCCTCAATATTTTCACCATGTTCAATCAGCCAGTTTCCTATAGCGCGGACATCCAGTTCTTCACCCTCACGAACTTTTCCACCGACATCAATGACTGCCATAATATTTCCTTAAAATCTTTTTACTATCTAAATATCTTTAAACTTAAGACTTATTTTTTACGACGCGTACTATAACCACGTTTTGCCAACTCTAATTTTGCAATCATGCCCTTATGTACTTCATCCGGGCCATCCGCCAAACGTAGTGCACGTGCCTGGGCAAAGAATCCGGTCAATGGTGTATCACGTGAAACACCAGCGCCACCATGAATCTGGATTGCCATATCCACGACTTTTTCCAGCACACTTGGTGCCACGACTTTAATGGCCGAGATTTCTGTCAAAGCCGCCATGTTCCCTAAAGTATCCATTTTATAGGCAGCATACAAGGTTAATAATCGTGCCTGATCAATTGCAACCCGTGCTTCTGCGACCCGTTCCAGATTACCACCCAGTTTCAAAATCTCTTTACCAAACGCCGTGCGGCTCATGCCACGGTCAATCATCAGTTCCAGAGATTTTTCTGCTGCGCCAATACAACGCATACAGTGATGAATACGACCTGGGCCTAAACGACCTTGGGCAATTTCAAAGCCCTGACCAGCGCCCCCAATAAAATTGGATACCGGTACCCGCACATTATCAAAACTAACTTCGCCGTGGCCATGTGGAGCATCATAATCACCAAAGACGGGCAACATACGTTCGATTTTCACACCCGTAGTATCGACTGGAACTAAAACCATAGAATGTTGATGATGACGGTCTTTAGTTTCATCGGGAGTATGTGCCATAAAGATAATGATTTTGGCATTTGGATCACCCAGACCAGAGGACCACCATTTACGGCCATTTAATACAATTTCATCGCCTTCAATGACCGCCGTTGCCTGCATATTTGTGGCATCACTGGAGGCAACTGAAGGTTCGGTCATACAGAATACCGAGCGGATTTTTCCCTCTAATAACGGCATGAGCCATTGCTGTTTTTGGTCCTCAGAACCATAACGCCACAATACTTCCATATTGCCGCTATCTGGGGCATTACAGTTAAATACCGTTGGTGCAATCAGACTACGTCCAGACAGTTCAGCAATATGCGCATATTCATTAACTGACAATCCTTGACCCAATTCAGCACAAGGCAGGAACATATTCCATAATCCCGCTGCTTTGGCTTTGGCTTTTAAATTTTCCAGTTCAGCCGGCCATTGCCATTTGGTCCAGTCACTGCCCTGATTCAACTCATGCACCTGATGCCAGAAATCTGCCTCAATTGGCTCGATCTCATCTCTAATAAATTTTCTGGTGCGTTCAACGTAGTCCTGTGCACGTGCTGATAGCTCAAACATGGCAACTTTCCTCTGGATATGATTATTCTGCTTTACAAGACCTTAACCTAAAACATATTATGAATAAAATGATTTTATTCCATAGTTTAATATGCAACAGATTCATAATAAAAACAGTATCGATCTTCGCAGTTTCCATCGGATCGATATTAATTTATATCCACTTTTTGTTGCTGTCTTTGAACAGAAAAGTATTTCCCGGGCTGCACAAATCCTGTCAATTACCCAGTCTGCTGCCAGTCATGCCTTACAGCGTCTAAGACAGCATCTGCAGGATGATTTGTTTGTACGGACTGGCAGTAAAATGCAGCCAACGCCGTTTGCGGAACAGATTTATTCAGACATTAAACATGCTCTCATCACCATCCAGAATATTTCCATCCAGAACCAGCAATTTGAGCCCACCTTGGTACAAAATCTAAAGATTGCTGTGCATGATGAAATTGAACCGATGATCTTGCCAAAACTGGTCGCACATTTTCAGCGTTTTAATCTGGATATTCAGTTTGTCAGTATTAAACTGGACCGAAAGAATATTGTTTCTGATTTGGCAACCCAGCAAGTTGATTTTGTGATCGATCTGGAACAGCCTTTGGGCGACAAAATCCAGTTTGAATTACTGGATCAGGATGAGTTTGTCGTCTGTACTCAACAGCAACAAGTCACGGAAAAAAGTTATCTCGCCTCCCCACATATTGGTGTGTCTTCGCGCCGGACTGGCGTATTGGTTGAAGATCTGTATTTAAGCCGTAATCACCTATCTCGGCAAATTTTCCTGCGTTGTCAGCATTACTCGACGGCGTTACAGATTTTGCAGCAGCATCCATCAGCGATGCTCACCATTCCTCGAAATGTTTTAAATCATTTGCATATTGATAAAAGCCTGAAAATTTTTGAAGTCCCTGTAAAACTGCAGAAAATTAATATGGGGATGTATTGGTATAAGGATTTACAAGAGAATAAGAGACATCAATTTTTACGGAGTGAGATTAATAAAATTTTTGCTTAGGCTATTTTTATAAGTGAATTTTAAAAATGCTTAGGCTATTTATGGAGCCTTAAAAAGTTTATTCCTAAGAATCGCAGCTTGGTTTTTTTGTTATTTGCTTAGGCTATTTTGTTTGCTTAAAAAATCCTCGTATAGACGATTACAAAGCCTTAAGACGTGAGGCTTTGATCTAGAATGAACACTTTATAAGTCAGCTATTTCTTCACCTGACTGCGCTTGTTCTGGATTTTAATTTTGTTGCATCTCTCAACTTCTTGGCAAATTTTACTTGGCCTTGTGGCTCTATGTTTCTCCTATTATTTGCTGCACAAACTTGTGGTGTTTTTACAAGAACTGTTCCGCCCCTTCAAAAAAGGCAAAAAATACTGGTGTCGAGTTAAGGCCGTCAGCGATGGCGACACCCTCACCTGCTATCGTTTCAATATCCGTCGTTCAGAAACCCGCTTACGCTTTGCCTATGTGGATGCACCTGAATCCAGTCAAGCCTATGGCAAGGAATCCCAGCGGCTGGTCTCAAAAATGATCAAGAATAGACTGGTCCGTGTGCAAATTACCGATATTGACCGTTATGGACGCTGTGTTGGAGTCATTTACCGACGTCGTAAAAATGTCAATGAAGAACTGATCAAGCGTGGTGCGGCTTGGGTTTATGAAGAATATATCCGTGACAAGAAACACCTCTCCTATCTGATGAGCCTGCAAAGCAATGCCAAGAAAAATAAGAAAGGTCTCTGGCGCGGCACACACCCGGTACGACCAAGTGTTTACCGTAAACAGAAAAAATCCTGAGCAGAATAAAGAGCCTTTGGCTCACTGCCGTCTCACAATTTTAATCAGGCTATGTATTAGGTCATCAGAGCAATTCGATAATTTTTAAATATATGATATTATTATATATTTATAATTATATATGCACAGCCTTATCTTCTCTTTAAAAGTTTAAATGGCTTTGTGCAGGCAGAATCATACTTTGGAAAAACTCAAAATAGGCAAAAGTCTTTTATTTCCCCATTACGACGTCGTGTCGTGATGGGGAATGTGTTGCATCCCTGCCACCCGCGCGTATCTAAAATCTAATCACTGCAACTCTGGGACATGCCTTTCCGCTATCTTTTATTTTAGCTGATGCTTATAAATAGTTTCGGTAAATTCGCCAAAGACTGAGACTTTTTCGAACAGATGCTCGCTATACATCAAGTCATCAATTAGACGCTCGGCATCGGCATGCTGTATTCCGCTAAGTTGAGTAACTAATTCAATATTAGCTGACGTGATCTCTTCACAAGTGACGGCAACTGAATCTGTCTTCCTTTTCCATAACAGTTTTTTAAATTCGATTTCAGTTAAATCAAAATGCTGTTGCATCAATTTGTGCTGGATAACCTGTATACCGAATGATTCAAGTAATATTTTCAACCCAGCATCCAGTTCATTTCCGATGACAATCAGGCTCTTACAATTTGGGTCAAGTAAGGCCTTGAATACGGCATAGCGCTGTAAATCTGACATGGAACAACCATCAGTTGCCAAATCAAAGCAAATATCCATTTCCTGTAAGGCTTGGGTATGGTTTAGTTTCAGCGCTTCTACCCGGAAATATTCTCCCAGCACCTGTTGCAGTTCAGTATTGGCTGGAGCGATAAAGATGGTTTTATGTTTTAGCACGGACAGAATAAGCGGACTAAAGACATAACTCAGTCGAGAAGCATCAAATTGATCCAGCAACATTACATGATGAATTGTTTCAGTATATCCGCGTGTTTGTGCTGCCTCTTTAACTGCGTGGATCAGCTGTTCAGGTAAGGTAATTGCTGGTTGATGTAAATCCATCATTAAATTAGAACTGCTTTTAAAACATTCACTGATAATTGTTGTTAGGTCTAAATCCTGCATAAATCCACCTTAGCCACTGCTCACATCCAGATTTGCATGTTAAAGAAAACCAAAGATTTTTCCCACCAGATTAGCTCATTTACTCGTTGAAATATTTGTTAAGCCATATCGGAGCAACTGATACATCACTTGAATTTTCATATTTATAAGCGTAAATTAAGCATATTTAGTTAACCAGGTTAACATTATTCCTTATGGATACTACCTCCCGCTTTAGATTTGCATTATTACGCTGTGCAAGATTGCTCGGGGATGAAATGAATGCGGTGTTAATTGAACACGGCTTAAATTATTCCTTATGGCAAAGTCTGGTCATTATCAAAATGAATGGTCAATGTACAGCACTGGATATCGCCCAGGAACTCAGGATTTCAAAACCTGCTGTAACCAAGCGTTTAAATACTTTGATTGAAATGAACTTTATTGAATCACAACCCATGACAGATAAACGCCAGAAATTACTGCAGCTGTCTGAAATGGGTGAACAACAGTTCCAGCAATGTTGCGGCAAAATTGATGTTTTGGAAGCAGAATTACTGCAAGACTTCAATAAAGATGAGCTGAAACGTGCTCATGCTTTTGTTTTAGAATTTATGCATTCTCTTCAGGCGAGAAAGGAGCTTCAACATGACTGAGGCTCCATCCAAGCTTTGGACAAAAAATTTTATTTTTCTCAGTGCAATGAACTTCCAGCTGGTTCTGGTGTTCTATCTCCTGGTCATTGTCAGTGTTGGTTATGCCTTAGCTGAACTGGATGCCACTACTGCACAAGCGGGATTAATCTCCGGTGTATTCGTGGTCGGGACTTTAGTTGGCCGATTGCTGATAGGAAAATTCCTGCCCAATCTGGGTGCCAAAGCCAGTCTGGTTGCTGGAGCCTTGGGCTTTTTCCTGTTCTCCGGTCTGTATTTTATTCCAGTGGATGTACCTTATCTGATTGCGATCCGCTTTGCTCACGGCTTTATGATGGGTGTCGCAGGGACTGTTATTGGAACTGTCATTGCCCAGACCATTCCAGCAACTCGACGTGCTGAAGGCATTGGCTACTTCAGTACCAGTAGTACGCTAGCCACTGCAGTGGGTCCATTCCTGGCGATCTGGCTAATGTCACAATATGACTATAAGGTGATTTTTACTTTTACTTCTATTGTGGCTTTCACCTGTCTGCTCTTCAGTTTTGGTGTTGATACTTCAAAAGTAAAACTGACTGCAAAAGCTGGTACGCAGCAGTCTGCTCAGCCTACTTCACGTCTGGCGCAGTTTGTTGAGCCTAAAGCTTTTCCTATTGCAGTTATTATTCTGATTGCTGGTGCATGTTATTCTGGCGTACTGTCTTTTCTTAACCTGTATGCCAAGGAAATTGATCTCTTGCAGGCAGCTTCGTTCTTCTTCCTGATGTATGCAGCCGCAATTTTGATTTCTCGCCCATTTACCGGCCCATTGATGGATCGTAAAGGCGAAAACATCATCATGTATCCTGCGATTGTGATTATGGCAATCGGTATTGGTTTGCTCAGTCAGGCACATAATTCATGGATGCTCCTCACTAGTGCAGCGTTATTAGGTTTTGGTTATGGCAATATTCAATCCATTTGCCAGACCATTGCGGTAAAAAGTACCACAATAGAGCGTATGGGACTGGCAACATCAACCTTCTTTATTGCTCTTGATGCTGCACTTGGTTTTGGACCGTATTTTATTGGCCAGTTTCTGGATCAGATCGGTTATCAGCATTTGTATTTGTATAGTGCGGTCATTACACTCAGCTGTCTGCTTTGGTATTATCTGCTGCATGGACGTAAAGTTAAAGCTGCTGCAACTTGATGACATGCTAAAAGCGCCGGCTAAATCGACGGCGATATTCTAACGGGGTTAACCCCGTTTTTTTATGGAATAATCGCCTGAAAGAGCTTGGATCATGATAACCGACATGTTGCATGATCAGATCCACCGCCTGTTCAGTTTCTTCCAGCCTTTTACGGGCTGCTTCAATCCGAAGGGCTTGCAGATACTGATTGGGTGGCACATCCAGTGCCTGTTTAAAACGTCTAATCAAAGTACGTGTGGTGAGGTTAAAACGTGTTGCCAGTTGTTCCAGATTAAGTGATTCATGAAAATGCTGTTCCAGCCAATCCTGTACTTTTTGTACCAGCTCATCATGATGCGTCTTGCCAATTTTTAGTAAGGAATAAGACAGCTGGCTGTCACGCCGGTAATCAATCACAAAGGATTTGGCTGACTGCATCGCCAGCTCAAAACCATAGTAGCGTTCAATCAGGTGCAGTCCTAAGTCAAACCAGGCCAGACCACCACCTGCACAGTAGATATGCTGATCCCGGCTAATCAGCTGATCGGCATGAAGCTTTACTTTAGGGTAAAGAGTCTGAAACATATCCTGAAAGCCCCAATGCGTGGTCGCCTGGCGATCATTCAAAATACCGGCTTCAGCCAAAAAGAAATTCCCCGTACAGTTTCCTGCAATCACTTTCTGCTGCCGGTCTGCTTCCTTTAAATAACGGATCAGTTCCGGATTCTGTTGCAAGGTTTCGATAATCGGTCCGGCAATCGTAGGGACAATGGTAATATCTACATCCTTGATATCTGCATAAGCTAAATGTGCCTGGATCAATATCCCATTAATACAACGGATCGCCTGCCCTTGGGTACTGGCAATTTCTACCTGAAACAGACGATGAATTTCCTGCTGCTGAATCCGGTTCCAGCTCACGCCCGCCATGGCAAATAAATCCACGACTCCAGTAATAGCCGATGCTAAAGCCCCATCAAAACCTAAAACCACCACCTTTTTCATCTGAATATCATTGTCACTTTTCACATCTTAAGTGTCATTATTGACAATTCTAAAAAATAAAAGCAACTACTAGTCTTAAACACATCATATAAATACTCGATTTAAAACTAAATATGACTCAACTTATCGATGACAAAGACCTGAATTTCCTGCTGTATGACGTTTTTAAACTGGAACAGCTGACCCAACTTGAACGTTATCAGGAACATGATAAAACCACCTTTGACAGTATTTTAGATACGGCCAAAGGCATCGCTACCGATTATTTTGCGCCGCACAATGCCAAAGCAGATCAGCACGAACCAACTTTTGACGGCAAAAAAGTCGAAACCATTGCTGAAGTCAAAACTGCATGGAACCAGTTTGCCGATGCCGGATTACTCTGCGCTCAACATGATTATAATGCCGGTGGTATGCAGTTACCGATTCTGGTCAATATGGCGTGTAATGCCTTTTTTATGTCCGCTAATCCATCGACGGTGGCTTATTCTTTCTTGACCGCTGCCGCAGCCAATGTGATTCAGGCTTTCGGCTCCGAGGAACAGAAACACACATTTGTACCCCATATGTTCAGCGGCCGTTTTTCTGGCACCATGGCACTGACAGAACCGGATGTCGGTTCATCCCTTGGTGATCTGACCACGAAGGCCATCCCTCAGGCAGATGGATCCTATCGGATTAAAGGTCAAAAGATGTTTATCTCTGGGGGTGACCAGGACATTACTGAAAATATTGTGCATCTTGTGCTTGCCCGGATTCAGGATGCACCTCAAGGCGTGAAGGGTATTTCCCTGTTTATTGTGCCAAAATTCAAGACCCGTGCCGATGGTTCACTTGATGAGTCTAATGATGTTCAATTGGCCGGCCTACTGCATAAAATGGGCTATCGCGGTACTACCTCGACGGTGCTGAGCTTTGGGGAAAATGACAATTGCTTAGGCTATTTGCTTGGTGAAGCAGGTCATGGCCTGAAATATATGTTCAAGATGATGAATGAAGCACGTGTCGGTGTGGGACTCGGTGCGGCAATGATTGGCTATCGTGGTTATCTGGAGTCCCTGAATTATGCCAAAAATCGTCCACAAGGACGTCCGGTAGCCGATAAAGATCCAAACAGTAAACCAGTGAATATCATTGAGCATAGCGATGTTAAACGTATGCTGTTGACCCAGAAGTCCTATGTTGAAGCATCACTGGCACTGTGTCTGTTTGCAGCCCGCCTGATTGATGAACATCAGGCAGCTCAGGATGAAGAGAGTGCTATTTTGCTGGATCTGATTACGCCAGTGGTCAAATCCTTCCCTTCTGCCTATGGCCCCAAAGCCAATGACCTAGCGATTCAGGTCTTGGGTGGTGCAGGTTATACCCGTGAATATCCGATTGAACAGTGCTACCGGGACAACCGTCTGAATCCAATCCATGAAGGCACTTATGGCATTCAGTCTCTAGATCTACTCGGTCGTAAACTGTGGCAACACAACGGTAAAGGTTTAAGCCTGCTCATGCAGCGTATCCAGAAAACTTTATCCGAGATTCAGGATCATAAGTTAGCTGAACTGGCAGAAACTTTTAAAAAGCATCTTGCGACTGTACAAAAAACCACGCAGGTTTTAGGTCAGGCTTTGCATCAAGGTCGAGTTGAGGTAGCATTGGCGAATTCAGGTTTATATCTGGATATGATGGGTAAAACTATTATTGCCTGGTTATGGCTGGAAATGGCGAATCAGGCACAGTTAAAATTTGCCTCGTCTGACTATGCAGAAGATCAACAATTCATGACAGGAAAAATGCAGGCAGCTCAATACTTTATCCGCTGGGAACTGCCTGAAGTTGAACATCAGGCACAATTACTGATGAACTTTGATGATACCTGCCTGAATATGCAGCCAGAATGGTTTTAAGATTTAACGAAAATGAATAAAAAATGCGCCCTGAAAGGCGCATTTTTTATTCAAAACTGGAAAATATTAAAAACTGGAAATAGTTAAGCTGCATTATCTTGTATGCCAAATTTTCTGAAAATCTGCTTGCGTTTAGCTAGCAAGATATTAGCTTTGTTCAGGTCGCCTTGATAATGTTGATACACACGCTTATCCATCATTTTATACCACAATGGTGGTATCAAAGCAGGAATCAGCATGGTCGCATAACCGCTTGGCAAGACAGGTGCTTCCTCAAAATTGCGCAATGCCTGAAACGGCCGGCTTGGGAACGCATGATGATCAGAATGGCGTTGTAACTGATACAGAAACAGGTTAGTAACAATATTATTATTGTTCCAGCTGTGTTCAGGCAAAGTACGCTCGTATTTACCTTTCTCAGTTTCAGCACGCTTCAAACCATAATGTTCAATATAATTGACAATTTCAAACAGGCTGATGCCATAAAATGCCTGTGTTAACGTATATGGAATAATCTTCTTGCCAAAGGTTTTCAGCATCAAGGCATGATAAGCAGCACTCATCCCCCAGCCATGAAACAATTCATTTTCCTTGCTAAAGAAACTCAAGCCTTTACGCTGTAAACGGCATTTTTCAATTTCAATTGCAGATTTAAGTCCACCAAATACCGTACGTGGCCAGAATTTGTAGAATGACTCCCCCATTTTTGATGAGGCAGGATCTTCAGGCGTCGCGACCCGTTTATGATGTCCATAAGGATGTTCAATCCGGAAATGGTTATAAGCCAATGGCATCAGGCTGGCATGTGACCAGTAGTGATCAGACTTATTCGGGCGGTGACTCAGTTCATGGGCGGTGTTTACACCAACTCCATTAATTGCACCCATCGAAATCCCGAGTAGAACCTGATCGGTCAATGAGACATTAGGGCGTGATACCACATAGCCTGCAAAGGTATTCGCAGCCATTTGCAAAGGAATAAACAATTTTACGATACGGTCATAATAAGGATCTTTGATCAAAGCTTTGATCTGATCATCGCTGGGATTATTTTCATCTTCACCAATCAGAGCATCTAGTGTCGGAATGATAACATGCAGTAATAATGGACCACCCAAGGCAAAAACTTTCTTGGTGACTTTCGGTCCAAAATGGTAGCCGGCCAAAATACCCATACCGATGACTGGTAGACCCGGACTCAACAGCCATCCGAAACGTTTTTTATCTAGCTGACGGCCCTTCAGCAACTGAGCGTCCTGCTCCAGGTGAATATTTGTGATTTTTGCAGGGGCATTCATTGCGACCCTCCTGTTTTATGTTACCCTGCCCTTATAGTTGAATAATTCAGCGCATGTGCACAGTTGTCAGCGTCCAGAAAAGCTATGTCAGCGTCTTTGTCCTGATCAGCCGATTTCTGACCTCAATTCACATGCAGATTTAAATAAAAATATCTTTTTAATTCAGAATAGAACACGCATGGATGCGCTTAGTAAAATTTTTGATGATATACATTTAGCCAAATCAGAATATATCTATCTGAATGTCTATCATCCTTATCGACTAACATACAAGCATGAACCGTCCATGCTGGCCTATGTGATTTTGCATGGACAGGCACAGCTCAGCTTTGAAGATTCAGACCATGTCATTGTCTTACAGCAGGGTGATCTGATTCTGCTTCCATCTGCCAAAGCGCACCAGCTGCATTGTCCAAATGATCAAGAACTAACACAAAGTAGTCCCATTAACAGCTTCTTTGCTTCACATTCCCAGCAAAGTATTGATTTCGGTCAGGTCCAGCCACAACGCAGCTTTATTCTGGCGATTCGTTCAAAAATGGATATCCAGATGGCGCGACCGCTAATTACCTCTTTGCCGGATTATCTGCATATCCAGCATATTTTGAGTGATTCAGCCCCGGAATGGTTACAGATCGGATTACAGTTCCTGGCTTTAGAAACCCAGAATACACGTCCGGGCCGTGACCGTATTCTCGATCATTTGGTCAGTATTTTACTTATTGAATGTGTGCGGGATTATATTTTGAATGCCCGGCATACCTCCAGCTGGTTAAATGCCTTAAGCCATCCTGAACTTTCCAGTGCCTTAGCTGCCATTCATGGCCAGCCAGAACAGAGCTGGACCGTTGAAAGTCTGGCCGAACAATGTCATATGTCACGTTCCAAATTTGCACAATTGTTTACGCAAGTGGTCGGTGAACCGCCTTTGGCTTATCTGCAACAGCACAGGATGCGTCTGGCAGCACGTTATTTAAGAGATGGCTTAATGACCGTACAACAGATTGCGCATCGCGTAGGTTATTCTTCAGAAACTGCATTTAGTCAGAGTTTTAAAAAGCAGTTTGAACTGACTCCGAGCCAGTATCGTCAGCAGCATCAGGGTCAATAATAGGCGAGAAGATTATTTTACCAGTTCTAAAATGGCAGTCACAGGATCTTCACTATTCCCTGAAAGTAGTTGCTTATGCATGGTCAGATGCTGCATCGCCTGAATCTGTGCTGCTCCAACATTCATTAACGCTTCAATTTCGGCAGCAAGATTCTCAGGGGTTGCTTCAGATTGAATCAGCTCCTGAATCACTTTCTTGCCCGCAATAATATTTGGCAATGAATAGTACTGAATTTTCACCAGAAGTTTAACAATACGATAAGTCAGCCAATGTAACTTATAGAAAGTCACCATTGGGCGATGTAACAACATTGCTTCCAGAGTTGCTGTTCCCGATGCCAAAGCAACAATATCTGCTGCATTCATGACCTGACGACCGATTTTAGAATCGCTACCGGTATTTTCCATCAGACGAATTCGGGTCTGTAAGCTTTCTGGATAAGTTTGCAGCAAGGCTTTAATTTGCTGCTTACGTGCATCATTGATGGCAGGAATCAGGAAGATATATTCAGGATGTTTTTGTTGCAAAATTTGTGCAGTATCCAGCACCAATGGCCCAAGACGTTCAATTTCTCCACGCCGGCTGCCTGGCAGCAAGGCAATATATTTCTGAGCAGGATCGAGTCCCAGCTCCTGCTTTGCTTCAGCCAGTGGATTCTGTATCGGCAATTGACTCGCTAATGGATGACCGACAAATGCAGCGGGTACCTGCCATTTATGATAAAAGACTTTTTCAAATGGAAATAAACACAGTACCAGATCGATACTGGCTTTAATGCCATGTACACGTCCCTGACGCCACGCCCAGACGGATGGGCTGACATATTGAACGGTTTTGATCGGCAACTGTCGTTGCTTGATGCTCTTGGACAAACGCAGGTTAAAATCTGGTGCATCAATGCCGATAAATACATCGACTGGATCTTTCGTCCAGGCCTCCACCAGTCCATCACGTACAGCAAACAGCTTACGGATATCTTTTAAGACTTCAACAATACCCATTACCGATAGAATATCCATTGGATAATAGCTTTTAAAACCTTCTGCAATCATCTGTGGACCACCAATGCCCTCAAATTCAGCATCAATCCCCTGCTCACGAAAACGACGAATCAGACTGGCACCTAAGGTATCTCCCGATACTTCACCCACGACGATTCCAATTTTAAGCTTCCGTTTTTGCAAGATGTGATCCTCAAAGAATTGCTGTCAGCATATTAGCATAAGACGAAAAATTTAAGGCTGAACTTGATTCTGATCTGCATGAATTGGTTTAAAAATGATGAATCTAAGAATTTAAAGCGCTACATCTACAAATATAATGATGACTACAGGGATTTTCTGAATTCACTTTAGATAAGAATGACCAGGATCACCATGACTACAAATATGCTCAATTGAAAAATGATATAAAGAATGATCTACCAAACTTCTAATTTCCCTTATCACGACCAGCCTATTTTTAAATCAAATAAATTTGCTTATTTTAATAAAGAAGAAATTTTATACTATTAATTATATTTCATGAATTCAATTCCATTTATCTTCCTCGTATTTCCTAACTATAAGAAAATTCTTTAGAAAGCTTACCGGACTTATCCTTTAGACCAGTTTTTTCGATAATAAAACACCTCATTAATCACTTGCTTTATCTTATTTTGGAATAAGCAAATCATTAATCAAGACAACTACTTATCTTTAATAGTCATAAGATATGCTCGTTTTTTGATATTGGCATATATAGATGTTTGGTCCGATTGAGTTTATTTTAGCAGGTGTGTTAGTTGGTTTCTGTGTAGGGATTACTGGTGTCGGCGGTGGTTCACTGATGACCCCTATTTTAATCAGCCTATTCCGGATTGAACCGCACATTGCAATCGGTACTGACCTTCTATATGCCGCAATCTCTAAATTCTGCGGTTCTTTTGTCCATGCAAAAAAAATGAATATTATCTGGCCCATTGTGATCTGGCTGGCAATCGGCAGTATTCCTGCCTCATTTGCAACCCATTGGGTACTTGAGAACTATCTCAGTCAATCTACCCACTATAAAGCAGTACTCACCATGGTACTCGGTTTTATGCTAACGCTGACCGGTATTTCTATTGTATTCCGCGCTTCAATTGAGAAGTTCTTTAATAAATACCGTAAACAAGAACTGCCAGATATGACCCAGGATCTGGAAAAGGTCGATTTTAAATCTGGCAAAAAACGCGCCCTGATTATCATCATGGGAATCGTGCTTGGTGTTTTTGTGACCTTGTCTTCAGTGGGCGCAGGGGCATTCGGTATTATGGCATTGATTCTGATGTTCCCGAATTTGCCGATGATTCGTATTATCGGTTCTGACGTGGTGCATGCCGTACTTCTAACTTTAGTCGCAGGCTTGGGCCATATGAGCGCAGGTAATGTAGACTTTGCTTTGTTAGGCTGGTTACTGGTGGGTTCTATTCCTGCAATCGTAATCGGCACATTGATCAGTTCACGTATGCCTGAGAAAATTATCCGTAAAATTCTGGGTGTTACCCTGTTCTGTCTAGGTGTGAACTTTATGCTCAATCCAGTCAAATCCAAACCTGCCCAACCTGCTCAACCCGAGTTGGTCACCGAAGCAGAAAAATCTCAGGCCGTTTAAACTAAACCTCAGATTCATCACTTTTTTTTCAAAGATTTATTCATCTTTTTTATAACAAAGTGACGCATCATTCATGTTATATTCGGGCTATTAAACAACCTTTTGTATGATCGAACCAGTGACGGCAATGAATACACTACAGTCAAATCCTATTTCACAATCAGATATTGATGATGTGAATATCCAAAGCATGATTCCTCTTGTAACTCCAGCACAATTAAAGACTGAGTTGCCTTTGACTGAGAATGCTTATCAAACCGTACTGAAAGGTCGTGAAACGATTCGCAATATTCTTGATGGCAATGATAAACGTCTTTTTGTCGTGATTGGTCCATGTTCAATTCATGACCCTGAAGCTGCCAAAGAATATGCTGAGCGCCTGAAAGTGCTGAGCGAAAAAGTGAAAGACAGCCTGTATCTGGTAATGCGTGTGTATTTTGAAAAACCACGTACTACCATTGGCTGGAAAGGTCTGATCAATGACCCGGACATGAATGACTCGTTCAATATTGAAAAAGGTCTGCGCATTGGCCGTAAGCTTTTACTTGAGCTGAATGAAAAAGGTCTGCCATGTGCGACTGAAGCACTTGATCCAAACTCACCACAGTATTATCAGGATTTAATTTCATGGTCAGCGATTGGTGCACGTACTACCGAAAGCCAGACTCACCGTGAAATGTCATCTGGCCTGTCTTCACCAGTAGGTTTCAAAAACGGTACTGATGGCGGCCTGACTGTTGCAACCAATGCCATGCAATCCGTGAAACACGGTCATAGCTTCCTCGGTCTGAACGATCAAGGTCAGGTTGCAGTCATTCGTACTTCTGGTAACCCATATGCTCACGTAGTACTTCGTGGTGGCAATGGCAAACCGAACTATGATGCAGGTTCTGTTGCAGAAGCTGAGACTGCTTTGGCAAAAGCGAAAGTTAGTACCAAAATCATGATTGACACCAGTCATGCAAACTCAAATAAAGACCCGTACTTACAACCATTAGTGCTAAAAAACATCACTGAACAAATTATTGATGGAAATAAATCAATTGTTGGTATTATGGTAGAAAGTCATCTTAAAGGTGGTCGTCAGGATATCCCGGCTAACCTTTGTGATCTGGAATACGGCAAATCAGTGACTGATGGCTGTATCGACTGGGAAACGACTGAAAAGGCATTACTTGATATGCATGAGGCGTTAAAGGACGTTTTACCGAATCGCTAAGCGATTGATCAAAGCGCCATCGTAAGATGGCGTTTGCATTTCTACATAAGGAAAATGATCTGATGAATGAAATTGAAACTGCACTCTGTCAAATTAATAATTTTCAATTCATCCATGAGCACCTGTTTACTTCAGGCCAGCCAACAGCAGAACAGCTTAAGCTAATAAAGGAATACGGGATCTCGACCGTTATCAATGTAGCTTTGAGCGATGCAGAGCCTCACCTGGACCATGAAGATAAAATCTGTCTGGAGCTTGGTCTCAACTATATCCAGCTGCCAATTTCCTGGGAAATGCCATCCGATGATCAATGCTTGCTCGTGCTGGACATGATTGATCATCTAGTTAAGCAACAAGCCGTTTGGGTACATTGCAACCAGAACTTCCATGTCAGCAGCCTGATGTATTTATATCGCCAATACTATATGGATATGGATCTACCGACGGCGCAAGCAAGTCTGCATCAGGTTTGGGAACCGAATGACACCTGGACGGGTCTATTGCATGCTGTTGCCTTACAGCTACAAGGCCGTAAAGCAACTGAAGAACTTAAACTGGCAATGATTAATCCTGATCACTTTGCATGAGCGATCAGGACCGTCGCCATAGACAGAATGCCTTCCTGACGCCCGGTAAAGCCCAGCTTTTCTGTTGTCGTCGCCTTAACGCTAATCTGGGTTACATCTACTTCTAGTACATCTGCAATGCTTTGACGCATTTCCAGATTATGCTTTGCCAGTTTTGGACGTTCACAGGCCACAGTAATATCTGCATTATTCAATACATAACCACGATCCAAGATTAGCTGATACACGTGCTTCAACAATACACGACTGTCAGCACCTTTAAAGTTAGGATCCGTATCTGGAAAATGCTGACCGATATCTTCCAGCGCCAATGCACCTAATAAAGCATCACATAATGCATGTAATACAACGTCACCATCCGAGTGTGCTTTGAGGCCATGGGTATGTGGGATTTTCACGCCTGCCAGTGTGACAAAATCACCTTCTTCGAATGCATGCACATCCAGCCCCTGACCAATTCGAATTTGTGCAACCACTGTTTTCATCCTTAGAAATAACCAATTGAAATCTTGTACACTTCGTTTCTATTTCGCTATAGTTAGACCAAGCGTAACACAGTGAAAGTATAAGCGATCATGCTGCTGAAAACTGATATAAAAATGATGAAACTTCTGGGTCTCATGCTGGGTTTGAGCACTTTGGCAACAGGTGCTGCAGCATCCGTACGTCCGCTAGAATGTTCAGATAGCTCACAAGCCAGTAAAGCAACTTCGACGCTGTGTTCCGTGCCTCTGGCTGAATTTAGAAAAAATCTGGCGAGCCAGTATCTCACGGCCTACCTGATTACTGATGCACCTTTAAGTATTATTCAGGATACGCATCAATTATGGCTAAACCGCTTACAACAGTGCAAAACACTAGATTGTTATAAACAGCAGTTTGATGTGCGTCTAGATGATCTGAATATCTTTATTTCTTTGAATCAAAGCCTGACCCAGCATTATTTAAAATTTGAACAGGGCCAGATTGCCAAACAGCCAGTACACCTGAAAATCCATCAGCTCAGTAAAGACCGCATCAAGATCGAAGGTATTGCCTATCGCAGTCCTAAAAACCGTATAGATACTCAAACTATCCCTTTTTTAGCTTATACCACTCCTGAAGCTAAAACTGAAATCACTGATAACGAAAACGACTGTAAGTATGAATTCCACTATACCAAGGCCCTTCTTTCGGTAAAAACCCAGCAGAAAGGCTGTGAACGCTTTAGCGGTGTCTATCGCCTATATGACTAAAACTCATTCAATTAAGAAAAGATCATCCGAGGATGATCTTTTTTGTTTTAAGCTACAGGATAGTTTTGAGCCACCTGCTGGCTGATCATTGCTGCTGTCGCAGCAGAGAGCGTCCAGCCTAAATGCCCATGTCCGGTATTATAAAATACCCGCTTGTGTTTTCCTTGACGCACGACTGGCATCATATCCGGCATCATTGGCCTTAATCCGGTCCAGGGAATCACATACTCAGTGGAAATATCAAAATTACGATGTATCCAGTCAATTAAAGGCTGAATCCGGTCAGCACGAATGTCGCGATTATAACCATTAAACTCTGCCGTACCCGCAATACGCAGTCGGTCTTTACCCAATCGGGAGAGCACAATTTTAGCGCTTTCATCCAGCAGGCTGACCCACGGCGCATTTTGCTGACTTTGTTCATCGTTAAGCTGTACGGTAATTGAATATCCCTTCACCGGATAGACATTGACCCGGTCACCCAACAGATAAGACAGTTGATAACTACCCACACCGGCACAGACCACGATGGCATCAGCTTTCAGTTCCAGTCGTTCTTGCGGATTGGTATTGGAATTTTCACTGCTCGGCATACAACTGATCCGGATATAATCATCCTTCTGCTCTATTGCCTGTACATTCTGACCAAACAGGAAAAGTACACCTTTGTCTGCACAAGCCTTGGCCAGACCTGTAGTAAATTTATGAATATCCCCGGTAGCATCGCTACGGCTAAAGAAGCCGGCATAATAATCACCGGTTAAAGTGGGTTCAATCTGTTTAATTTCTTCATTGGAAATCGCATTGCGTTCCAGCCCGCCACTGCAAAGCAGATCATTGACCTTCATCGCGACCTTATAATCCTGCTCGGTATGATAAAAATGCAAGATTCCCCTTTTTTCCAGATCAAACTCAATCTGTTCTGTTTCAGCAATTTCAAATAAACGTTTACGGGCCAATAACGCCATTTTTACCGTTTCCCGGGTATTGGTTTCGTAATGACGAATATTCCCCATAAATTCCATTAGCCAGCTGTATTTATGCATACTAAAAGACGGGTTGAGCAGTAATGGGGCAGTTTTTTGCGACATCCATTTCAGGCCTTTCAGTACTGTCGCTTTTTGGTTCCAGACTTCTGCATTACAGGCGGAAAGTTGCCCGCCATTGGCATACGAGGTTTCCATGGCAGGGTAAAGATGCTGGTCGACTACAGTGACGTGATACCCTAATAAAGCCAGTTCATAAGCCGTGGTTACGCCGGTAATCCCGGCGCCAATGACAATTACATGACGCATAGACATCTCCTTTTTTATTATGATGTCTGCCCCATCTGTCATTTTTACCTGAGAGCTTTGATTTCAGTATTGGAGATCAATACCTTAACCTTCCCCTTCGGTGAGTGATTCAACACTTCTCTCCAGAGTTTTGCATTATTACAGTCCTTCTGCCTGAGAGTTTCCGGGGTCGTTGCTCCTTCGGCGAATGCGGGTGCATTTCTCTCCTGCAATAATGTGCATATGTATTGTTTTGCAATTTATATACCATGCTATAGCGCTTAATAAAAAATTACTGTGCAAAGTTGTAAAGACACAGTAATTAGCAAGGCTACGTTAGCCTCGCTTAGCTATAAAATGAAATCTAAATGAAGGTGCAGATATTTGATTAGATTTTTGAAACAGAATTATAAGTTAATTAAAAATTTTAATTTGCTTAGGCTATTTTAAGTAAAAAATTTCTCTATTGGATTCTTTCAACTCAGATGATAAAAGTTAAGAATAATGGCAAGGTTAATCCTGCAGCCAGGGTCTGCACACTAATAACTTTCGCCATGAGTTCACTGTCTCCACCCAGAACTTTGGTCAATACATATGAAGCAGAAGCGGTTGGTAATGCGAAAAACAATACCAGCACTTGAGTCGTCAGCGTGGAAATTCCCAGTATCTTGCATACCCCCAAGCCAAGCAATGGCATGCAGATCATACGCCCAGTTGTGTTCCAGACAATGCGCCATAAATCCAGATTAATTTGCCCAAACTTTAATGCTGCCCCGACACACATCAAACCTAAAGGCAAACTGCATGCTGCCATTTGTTTCAATAACTGGTTCATACCCTGCCATATCCCCAATCCGGACAGATTATAAAGCCCACCCACCAGACAGCCTAAAATCAGTGGATTTTTCGCGAGGGATATGAAAATTTTTCCAAACTGCATATCAGCCGGTTTAGTAAATGCCAGCACAGAAACGGTATTTACGACTGGAATAAAGAACACCATAATGACGGCAAATACTGTCATCCCTGCCTGACCAAATAAGGTGCTGACCGCAGCAATGCCAATATAGGTATTAAAGCGCAGCATGCTTTGTACATAGACCCCAAATCGGGCAAAGTTAATCCGGTATATCGCTTTTAGACTGTACAGCACTGCACAAACCAGTACAGTAATGATTGAAATAACCAGCACCACCTCCTGAATAATATCTATCTGAATCTGAGCAGTAGCCAGATTCAGGAATAGCATGATGGGAAATAGTACATAGTAGTTTAGCTTTTCTGCCCCCCGCCAAAATCCGTCTTCTAACCATTGCCTTTGTTTTAATGTATAACCCAGGGTAATTAGGGCAATCAGTGGAAACAGGACGCTGAAGATAGTATGAAGCATTGAGCCACTCGTAACATGCAATTTTGTGGCAATCGAACCCAACTGCCTGTCAATGATTAAGGATACAACAACCGAAGAGTTTCAGGAGAAAAAATAGTGGAAAAATCAACGGATAATAAGTAAGAGAAATTCTCTCATGCGTTTTAATGAATAATAAACCAATTAAGTCCAGCTTTCTTCTTTTGCAATATTTAATACCTCCTCTTTAAGCTTTTCCTGACTCATTAAAATTTTTTGAATCAATTTTTGGACGAGTTTTCGAACTTCATTTCTAATAAATCTAAACTTCTTAAAAGCATAGGAAAAATAAGTTTCTCTCCACCTAAATCATCTATTGCCTTTTCAGATATAAAAAAAGCCAGACCGAAGTCTGACTTTTTGGATTCACTTCAGATCAGAAGCGAATTATTTCGGTTCAATTGGTGCAAACGGCGCAACAACATCGGCATTTTGTGCACGATGACGCATAAAGTGATCCATCAATACAATCGCCAGCATTGCTTCAGCAATTGGCGTCGCACGTACACCCACACAAGGATCATGACGGCCTTTGGTCAACACGTCAGTATCTTCACGATTGATGGTGATGGTTTTACCCGGCGTGGTGATTGAAGCGGTTGGTTTTAGTGCAATCGATACGCGAATGTCCTGACCGCTAGAAATCCCACCCAAAATACCGCCTGCATGGTTTGCCAGGAAACCATCCGTCGTTAATTCATCACGCGTTTTGTGACCAAACTGTTCAGCTACGCCAAAACCATCACCAATTTCCACACCTTTAACGGCGTTAATAGACATCATGGCATGGGCAATATCGGCATCCAGACGATCGAATACTGGCTCACCCCAGCCTACTGGGACTTTAGAGGCAATAATTTCAAGGCGCGCGCCACAACTGGTGCCTTGTTCACGCAATGAAGTTACTAAAGCTTCAAAGCGAGGAACTGCATCGACATCACCACAGAAGAACGGATTATTTGAAACTTCATTCCAGTCCAGTTTCTCGGCTTTTTCAGTGCCAATCTGGGTAACATGACCGCGGATTTCAATACCGAACTTCTCAAACAGGAATTTCTTGGCAATCGCACCCGCTGCCACCCGCATTGCAGTTTCACGTGCACTTGAACGGCCACCGCCACGATAATCACGGAAACCATACTTCTGGGTATAGGTATAGTCTGCATGACCCGGGCGGAAAGTCTGCGCAATATTGCCATAGTCTTTCGATTTCTGGTCAGTATTGCGGATTAAAAGACCGATTGAAGTGCCGGTGGTTTTACCCTCAAATACACCAGAAATAATTTCCACTTCATCCGGCTCTTTACGCTGCGTTGCAAATTTCGATGTACCCGGCTTGCGGCGGTCCAGATCCTGTTGCAAATCAACTTCAGACAGTTCAATTCCTGGTGGAACCCCATCAACGATCGCCATCAGGCCAACACCATGAGATTCACCACAAGTCGTTACACGGAAGAGTTGCCCTATACTATTACCTGCCATGTGAACGACTCCTTATGCATTAACAGATTGAATAAATAAATCGCGATATTGACGGCATTGGGCTGCAGTCAATGCGAAAATACCTGAACCACCACGCTGGAACTGCAACCAGTGGAAATCAACTTTATTGAAGTTTTGCTTCATTGCCCATTCAGAGTTACCGACTTCAATTACAATCAAACCATCTTCAGTCAGGTAATCAGCCGCTTGAGCCAGCATTTTACGTACCAAATCCAAACCATCCTGACCTGCAGCCAAAGCCATTTCAGGTTCGTAGTGGAATTCGTCTGGTAAATCTGCCATGTCTTCTGCATCCACATACGGTGGATTCGACACGATTAGATCATACTGATTTTCAGCAGGAATTTTTGCGAACAGGTCCGATTCAAGCAATGCCACTTGATACTGCTTGTTATGGTGTTCACAGTTGATCTGCGCTACTTCTAAAGCCTCTTTAGACAGATCGGTTGCATCCACTTCAGAATCTGGAAAAGCGTATGCCAATGCAATCGCAATACAGCCTGAACCGGTGCACATGTCCAGAATACGTTGTGGTGTTTTTGGATTCGGATTTTCTGGCAGGTTATTTACCGCTGCACCCATTTCACCATTTTCGCCCAGGCAATATGGTGCAAAACGGTTTTCAATCAGCTCAACGATTGGTGAACGTGGAATCAGTACACGCTCATCCACATAGAATGGCTTACCAAAGAAATAAGCCAGATTTAATAGATAAGATGTCGGCATTCTTTCATTGATACGACGTCCTAACAGATTCAAAAACTCTTCTTTTTCGCTTGGAAGCAGTTTTGAATCCAGAATTTCTGGATCAGCATTCCAGTCCAGAGAAAGGGTTTGTAAAACCAGTGCTGAACTTTCAGCAAAATAATCTTCTGTGCCTTGGCCCAAGTGCGCATCGTATTGACGTAATGCTGTAACACCAAAACGGATAAAATCACGAATGGTTGTTAGATTTTCAGCGGCTTCCTGCAAATGTTCAGGGCTAATAGTCGGTCGATCCACTTAAGGCGTCTCCAGAGGTCATATTTTAAAACGCCTTATGATACCTTGTTTCGCCTGCTTTTATAATGCTAAAACCATGAAAAATACGAAAACAGCACGACTCCACTCTGGCTGAATCCGGTTTTAGAAGCCTGTTATTTGATGATGAGAATGGTCGACAATAGATCGCTTTAATCCGCATTTGAATGCTTTAAAGTATGAGAGATAAATCGAACGTTTTATGAAGTAGGTGATAAATAATACTGACTCACCTATTCAGCGCTTCTGTCCAGTTTTAATAAATCTCAAATTCTCGCCATAATTTAAAAAGTATAACAAACTTACATGTCCGTTATGCTTTTGAGTACCGATCAGATCCTCAGCGTTTTCCGACAAAAGAACGTGATTGATAATAATTGGACTGCTCAATTACCATGGCCAAGGCACATTGTCCTTGCTGAATTTTGGTATAGTTTCCAGCACGGATTCGACCACATTGCTTGTCCAGTCTGGATTCAAACAGGGCATAATGGTTTTTTACTACAGCAGCATTATTTGCGTTTAATTTAAGATAATTTTTATAGCTTTTTTTCAAGATTTTAGTCTGCCCTTTTAATTCCTTGGCAATACATTTTTCAGTCTTGGTACGGTCACCATAGGTGAACTTCATACACTGTGAATATTCCCTTGAATAATCCTGAGCTGCTTGTGTATGTACAGCTGTACCTGCCAGAATAGCAGTTAATAACCATGCAAAACGCATACATTCCCCTTTGCCAAATTGGCATGATGCTTACAATCGCACTCATCAATTTTGTTTTAAGTTATATTCCGATACTACCTGAGTCCAGTGAAAATTCCTATTCCTTTATAAGCATCGATTTTATGCAAATGAGCAATTGAAACTCTCAGAATTGTCCCCATTATAGAGCGAAGATATACAAGTAAACGAGTTGAATGTTATGAGCTACAAGCATAACAACCTGATGGCCATGCGCCTGAATTATTGGGATGATGTACAGTCTCATAACGTGCGGCAGGAAAAGGCATTTTTGCAAGACATGTTAATTCAGCAGGGTGTTTTTCAGCAGGCAACATTAGAAGATGCACGCTATCTGTTTTTTAGTTTGCCCAGTATCGTGATTGTTAAAGGTTATGCTCTGGGCTTTCAGCATGAGTCCGTGATTACATTGATTCAACAGCACATTCAAACAAATATCCAACAGTTGCAACAAAGAACTGAATTAAAAATTCAATTTCAGATGCCATAATGCCGTGGCTAATATAAATACAGGTCATCGAGCCTGATCATGTTTAGCGTAAATTCAATCTGTTAAAACTTTTTTAATACGTGAAGACAGGTTAATATCCGCTACAATGATTTATTCTGCTATATGCTGGGAAAGGATTTATTCTACATGTCAGATCAGAACGATAAGCTCAAACAACTGAAAACCTCATCCATGGATCGACGCTTATCGATCGCCAAGGCATCCCTACTTGCAGGCACCCGTTGGGCAGCATCAAATGCCACTTCAATGTTCTCGAGTGAAGAAGAGAAAGAGAAAAAACGTAAAAAAGCCATGAAAGAACAGGCGGATTATCTGGTTGCAGAAATCGGCAAGCTGAAAGGTTCTATCGTCAAGATTGGCCAGATGATGGCGCTCTATGGCGAACATTTTCTGCCTGAAGAAATCACTCAGGCATTAAATACATTAAATAATAAGACTGTAGCCTTGGCCTGGCCTGCGATTAAAGCGCAGTTACAAGCGCAGCTTGGTGCAAAACTTGATGATTTAACTATTGATCATGAACCTTTAGGAACAGCCTCACTGGCTCAGGTACATCGCGCCAAACGCAAATCTGACGGACTGGAACTGGTACTGAAAATCCAGTATCCAGGCGTTGCAGAAGCGATTGACTCAGATATGAGCCTGTTTAAAAACATGCTCAAATTGACCCGTATGGTGCCGCAAACCCGTGAATTTGATCAATGGTTTGATGAAGTTCGTGAAATGATGCATCGTGAAGTGGACTACAAAATTGAAGCTGCGACAACCCGCCGTTTCCGTCAACGTCTGCAAAATGATCCACGTTATATCGTACCGACCATTATTGAAGATTACTCGACCGATCGCGTGCTCTGTATGACCTATGAGCGTGGTGTACCAATCAATAGTCCGGTCATGCTGTCTCTGCCACAGGAACGTCGTAATAAACTCGGTGAAGCTTCCTTAGAAATCGCAGTACGCGAGATTTTCGAATGGGGCGAAATGCAGACTGACCCGAACTTCGGGAATTATCTGGTACGTTTGGGCAATGGTGATGACGCACAGGATAAAATTGTCCTGCTCGACTTCGGTGCAATCCGTCAGTTTGACCAGCATCTGCTCAATGTAGCGCGTAATCTGATTCAAGCGGGTTATCATCATGATTCAGATATGATGGTCAAAGCCATGACTGGTTATGAATTCTTTGACTCGATTCCGCAAAGCATCAAACCGGATATGGCCAAGGTTTTCTTGCTGGCCACTGAAGCATTTAGCTCGCCAATGAACAATAAAGACCTGCCAGCCGGCGTAATGGATGCACAAGATCGCTATGACTGGAAAAAGAGTCAGTTGCATAGCCGTGTCATGCAACAAGCCTCTAAATCGATGGCATCACGTTATTTCAGCGTCCCACCGAAAGAGTTTATGTTCATCAGCCGTAAATTTATTGGGGCTTATACCTTTATGACCGTGATTGATGCCAAAACCAATGTGCGTGCCATGATCAAGAAACATCTCTAAATGGTATCAAGTGATATTTTAAGTTGACCCGGTTGATTTCTGTCATCCGGGTCAATTTCTTGCATTTTAATATTTTTGAATAATATAATTATATTAATAATTTCATAAACTTGTTAGCAAATTTTATAGAATAAATTCACTTCATTATTGTCAATCAATCATGTCATTCCTGACATGGTTTTTTATCAGGCAACCTGTCAGCATAATTCTGAAAATACCTAAAACATTTATAACAGGATAATGATAATGAGCAATATGGTAAATAAGGCCCAAGGAGTTGGCTTATCCATACTGACTAAAATTGCAGGCAGTGAGCTACTGGATCAGTTTAAGCTACGAAAATTCGTTGAAAAGTCCCTGTATCAAAGCTCTAAGGCAGGTTTTAAAACCCTAAGCCAGACACAAAAGCTGCTGAAATCAGGACAAAAAATTAAAAAACAGCGCCTGCCAAATCAGAATAAATCCCTGTTTGATCTTAGCCTGACTGAAGAGCAGCAGATGACCGTAGATGCAATGGAGCAGTTCTCAGCCGAAGTACTTTATCCGCTTGCTCACGATGCAGATCACGCTGAAATCTTTCCAGAGGTTCTGTGGCAACATGGTACCGACTTAGGACTTAACTTCTATGCCTTACCTGAGTCCTTAGGTGGTGTAGCGACTGAAAAGAATATTGTAAGCAATGTGCTGATTGCCGAACATCTCGCTAAAGGAGACTTTAGCCTGACTGCTGGCCTGCTCTCAACCTTTAGTGTGATTAATGCCCTGACTCAATGGGGCTCAGAACAGATTCAATCCGACTATCTGGCTTCTTTCGCAAATGATAAAGGTATTCGAGCCACATTTGCCATGCAGGAAAATATACCGGCTTTCAATCCTTTTAGGCTTACAACCCAAGCAACACCACACCAAGATCATTATCTGATTCAGGGTGAAAAAACACTGGTCTTACTCGCAGCCAGTGCAGACATCTATCTGGTCAGTGCCATGCTCAATGGTCAGCCGGATGTATTTGTGGTGCAACGTGATCCGAGCATCAGTATTCAAAAGTCAGCTGCGATGGGTCTTAAAGCAAATGAAACTGCCACACTGCATTTCGACAATACACCAGCACAACGTCTCGGTGATGAAGATTTTGATTACGCCGCTTTTATTGATCTAGGTAATCTGATGTGGTGTGCCATGGCTGTCGGTACCTGCGAGGCTGTCAGGAAATACTGTATTCAATATGCCAATGAACGTACAGCGTTTGGTGAACCTATTTCCCATCGTCAAGGGGTTGCTTTCATGATTGCCGATATGGCAATTGAAACAGATGCTATGCGTATGCTGGTGCTAAACGCTGCCAGTCTTGCAGAAGCAGGTAAGCCTTTCCATCGTGAGGCATATTTGGCCCGTATTCTCTGCGCAGAAAAATCAATGCAGATTGGCACAGATGGCGTGCAAATCCTGGGTGGACATGGCTATACCCGTGAACATCCTGTGGAACGCTGGTATCGTGACTTACGCGCGACTGCTGTCATTCAAAGTGGGCTGCATGCCTGATCATTGACATGAATATGGAATAATTATAATGAATCTGCAAAATCCAAAAAAATTTAAATTACTGATTGATCAGGCCCATGAAGTTGCGCTGAATGTATTACGTCCAATTTCCCGTAAATATGACAAGGCTGAACATGCCTATCCTAAAGAACTGGATATGCTGGCTTCTGTTGTGGATGGCATGAATGCTGGTAGCGAAGGTATGAATGCTGGTGCCGCAGTCAATAAACGTGGTGATACGGATACGTCTAATAAAAATGGCGTCAACATGTCAACTGCACTGAGTATTATTGAGATGTGTTATGGCGATACAGGTCTGCTCCTGTCCATGCCACGCCAAGGTCTGGGTAACTCGGCAATTGCAGCGGTGGCAAATGAGGAACAATTGACACGTTTTGAAGGCACCTGGGCAGCAATGGCGATTACCGAGCCAGGTTGTGGTTCAGACTCTGCTGCAATCCGTACTACGGCAACCAAAGATGGTGATGACTATATCCTGAATGGCGAAAAAATCTTTGTCACCTCAGGTGAACGTGCAGATTCTGTAGTGGTGTGGGCAACTTTGGATAAAAGCCTGGGGCGTGCTGCAATCAAATCCTTTGTGGTACTCAAAGGTACGCCTGGGATGAAAGTCGAGCGTCTGGAACATAAACTTGGTATCAAAGCTTCGGATACCGCCGCAATCAGCTTTGTAGACTGTCGTGTGCCTGCGGCAAATCTGTTGGGTAATGCCGATATTGATGTTGCCAAAGGTTTTGCTGGCGTAATGGAAACCTTTGATAATACCCGACCACTGGTTGCTGCAATGGCAATTGGCTGTTCCAAAGCATCTCTAGAACGAATCAAAGAGATATTCAAAGACCAGCTAGATACGGATTACGGTACACCCTATTTACAGACCTCCTATATTGCAGCGCAGATTTACCGGATGGAAGCAGAATGGGAAGCAGCTAGACTGCTGATGCTCAAAGCAGCCTGGATGGCAGACAATCGTAAACCCAACTCTCGCGAAGCTTCAATTGCCAAAGCCAAGGCTGGTCGTATTGCTAATGAAATCACTTTAAAGTGCGTCGAGTTAGCATCTTCTGCAGGTTATAGCGAGACTGAGCTACTCGAAAAATGGGCTCGTGACTCAAAAATCCTCGATATCTTTGAAGGTACCCAGCAAATCCAACAGCTGATTATTGCTCGTCGTGAGCTGGGTAAATCATCTAGTGAGCTGAAGTAAGCCGTAGAATCTCTAACATGCTGACTTATTGATGGATTTATAAGCTAAAAAGATGGATTTTTTACAGTTTTAGGACTATAAAATTTCCATCTTTTTTTACATTTTATGATTTATGTATTCTATTCGACCGATCCAGCCTAAAGATAATCCCCAAATTGCCAAAATTATTCGTGAAGTTTCTATTGAATTTGGTCTTGCTGCTGAATCCGGTTTTGCAGTAGGTGATTCTATTCTGGACAGCTTATATCAGGTTTATCAACAACCAAACGCTGCTTACTGGGTTATTGTCGATGAAGATGATCAAATTTATGGTGGTGGTGGCATTGCTCCCTTACAAGGTGATAATAGCATTCTAGAAATCCAGAAAATGTATTTCCTCCCAGCCATTCGTCAACATGGGTTTGCCAAACAGATTTTGAATCTGGCTTTTGATTTCGCACAGCAACAGAAATTTCATAAGATTTATCTGGAAACGACAAAATCCCTTTGGCAAGCTGTCAAACTCTATGAAAAACTGGGCTTTGAACATCTGGCATATCCTGAAGGAAATACGGGGCATAGTGAAGCGTGTGAAATCTGGATGCTGAAAACTATATAAAATATGCCTCAAGTAAAGATCAAGCCAAAAAGCTGCAAAAATTATTGTAGCTCAGGTTTAAAAGGCTAATCAGCTTGACGCTGAACAGTTCATTTTTTAGTATCAAATTAATTTTATAATGCGGATATTTAATTTTGACCTACTTTAAGTCCTTTCCCTTAAAACGTCTTTTATCTCATTTTTTTACACCTTCGCATTTCAAACGACTCATCCTCCTAGGTAATGCAATCACTTTAACTGCATGTTCTTCTTTAGGTGGAGGTTCCATAGAAAAACGCTCAGCTAAACTTTCCAAAGGGATACAAAATGCATATTCTATCTCTCCAGAAACAGCAAATCGCGTATCGCCACTAATTATTAAAAGTGCCGAACAGCACAATTTAGATCCACTCTTAGTCGCAGCAGTAATCCGACAAGAATCTACCTATCGTCCGTATGTCAGCTCATCCGCTGGTGCTGTAGGTTTAATGCAAATTATTCCACGTTATTGGCAAAGTAGTTGTGGAGCTGATTTATTCCATGAAGCCACCAATGTCCAATGTGGCTCCTATATATTAGCGCGTTATCAACAATCTGCAGGCGACTTAAAAAAGGGACTAGGATATTATAATGTCGGTCCATCTGGTTTTGAAAATAATCGCAAGATGCGTAAGCAAGGTAAAAAATACGCTAAACAGGTACTTAATCATAAAAAAACGTTAAAAAATTCAATTTAGTTTTTCTAATAGATGTAATTAAGCATAATTATAGATTATGCTTAATTATTCATCTAAACCATCATTTTCCACTTTTATAATATTATTTGACCCACGTCACTATTAAATTTTTATATACCATTTAAATCAAACTTTGATTCAAATATATCAAAACCTATATTGTTTATTAATACAACATTTAAAATTTTTAGTTATATTTTTTTATATTATTTATAATTTACAATATTAATACATAATGAATCAGTTTATACATATAATTAGTTAGCCAAATATGATGTTGATATTTAAAATTAATAAAAATTAAGTCACATAAAATCATTTTTAAATTAATTTTAAATAATACTCTATTTCAATTAATAGTTCTCATATAAGCTAATTTCTAAATATTTTCAATTTATTCTAACTTGTATTCTTAGTTCTTTTATATAAACATTCTTGCGATAATTTTTTTATCTTCATTATTTAAAATTTTCCAGGGGATAGTATGGCCAAGCTTACTTTAGATGCACTTACAGATATTGATGGTTTCGTTGCAGCAGCACTCGTAGACAGCGAAAGTGGTCTTGCATTAGCAACTCTTGGCAATAATACAATTGATCTTGAGCTCGCAGCTGCAGGCAACACAGAAGTTGTACGTGCTAAACGTCGTGTAGCAGCAAGCCTGAATCTGAATGTTTCTATCGAAGACATTCTAATCACTTTAGGCAAACAATATCACTTGCTACGCCCACTTGATTCAAATGAAAATTTATTCCTTTATCTAGTTCTTGACCGTAGTCGTTCAAACCTCGCTATGGCACGTCATGAATTGAAACACTTTGAAAAAGGTTTAGATTTTGCTTAATTAAGCTATTTGAGGGTTACTTTTTCCGGTAACCCTTAAATTGAGCACATCCTCATGAAAGATACTCTCTATATTTCCATTTTTGGACTCAGCCTATCTTTAATAAATGTATTTAAAAGTACAATGGTTGATGTTTTAAGTGAAAAATATAATCTGGTATGGACCAATCTTACTGACCAGAAACTACAGCTTTTATTAGTAAATGCTGATTTTGTCGATTTACCCCATATTCAAAAAATTAAAAATAATAATCTTACACTTCTACAAGTTGAGAAAAACCCTGCATTGTCATCTCAGGTGATTGAAAATACATTGTTCTTACCCTTTAAACACCCCCATGCTTTAATTGAATGGTTACAACGTGAGTTTTTATCAGGCACTCAATCGCCTCATTTAATTGAACAACCCATATTAATAGTACCCTCTTGTAGCACCAAAATAGCATATCAGTCATTTAAATTAATACTAGATGAGCTATTTCAGCCATCAGGTCATAGCAAATACATAATCAAAAATAGTGATAAACGTGTAGCTCTTATCGATCTGGAACAACATTGCTTCTATCCAGCAATCGACTGGTATCCGCAACCTGATTCAGAATTCAGCATTGAACCTGCCGATCTAAATAGTATTGTGCAATTTCGCACTCAAGTGCGTCCAGAAGATCTTAACCAAGGGATCTGGAATTTTGTATGGCATCATCTGCAATTTGCTGAACTTGAATATCCAGACTATTACCGCTTAGCTAAATGGCCACAAATTAAAGATTTCGACCAGCGCAAAGATCTATTCAAATTAGCTACCCTTTTCAGTGAAGGTGCATCAGTTGCCTATGCACAACAACAGTTGAAATTAGGTGAAAAATATATTCATCAATTTCTATGTGCTTCACAACTAGCCAATATGCTTGAACCGATCTCATCAGATCAAGCCAAATTCACACAGCATGCAACCACCGCTGTTCAAAAGGAAGCTAATAAAATGATGGGTTTCTTTAGCAAATTACGTAAAAAGCTCGGTATCTAGGAGTAATTCAGTTTGATCTTGCACCAATTTAAATTGGTATTTGCTGGTAGCATGGGTGCTGGCAAGACTACAGCCATTCGCACCATTTCTAATATTGATGTATTAAGTACCGAAGCAATTAATACCGACCTTGAAGCACACCAGAAATCGCTAACAACGGTCGGTATCGATTATGGTGAACTGGTCCTGGAAGATGGGGTCAAAGTCGGCTTATATGGCACACCAGGTCAGCAACGCTTTAATTTTATCTGGAACGTGATTACACAAGGTGCTATTGGAGTAATATTACTGATTGATGACAGTATTGACGAGCCACTAGAAGAGCTGGAATTTTATCTCAATTACTTCAAAGATAAAGTTAAAAACGTTGTGATTGGCATTACGCATATTGATAAGAAAGCTAAAAATAATGCTGCTCTCTATCATGGCTGGGCTGAAAAACAAGACAGTACTTATCCAATGTTCTTTATTGATGCCCGTGAAAAAAATGATGTTTTAATGCTGGTTGATGCCTTGATCGCCACAGCTGAAGTTCAACTTACTGTCTGAAGAAAATTCCATGTCCTTAAATGATCTTGCAAAACGTACTGCTCCCCAAGAATTAACTGAATTTGCAGCCAAGCAGATTCAAGAACTCTTATTCAATGTGCAAGGTATAGAACTTACCATGCTGTGCTCTTCAGATGGATTTGAATTAGCCTCATTTGAAAAAATTAAAACTAACGGTAAAGGAAAACTTGCTGCCGTAAGTAGTTCTATTGTAGCTATGGTCCAGGCATTTATGCAGGAATTACAACTGGAAGGCTGTCAAAGCATTACACTGGATGCTAATAATAGTAAAGCGATCCTAACTGCAATTCCGCATCCAAAGTTTCCTATGCTGATCCTAGCCATGACCACTAATGATGTACTTTTAGGTCAACTGTTATATTGCACGAAAAAAATTGCTCAGGATATTTCTAACTTTCAAATCTGATTCCATATGAATATTACAAGCTTGAGTCAGGCTTGTAATATTACATAATCAAGATTCATAATAACTACTCATAATTCCAGTCGAGATTCCTACGAGAAAAGCATATTTAAATATATGGTCGACTATAGCTGAACTAATTAAAAGTAAGACAAATAAAATGGCAGAGCCCAAACTAGCCATCACGGGAGCAGCTGTTACTTCTGCCTGATTTATAGGATGTTACTTAATCACAATTTTAATTTAAATAATCCTGAATAAAGAACCAGTAATTTAATGATCTAAGTTTCTATATAAACGTACAGCATATAACTAAAAAATAATATTTATATGTAAATCTTTCATCCTTTATGAAATATACACCGTAGATATCAATACCCTTTATATAAGGCATTTGAGTCTATCTACCGATAGCTCGCAAAACGTTTTATTACCACCATGGTGGTAGGTAAACAAAGTTATTCACCTTTCATCCGCCCTCCTAGGCACTGTAGCGAAGTATTTAATAGCGATACTGCACTTAAGCATCAGCTAAAAAACACTACTAAAATCGATTACAGGGAATTCATCCTAGAAGATAACACTATGACTTTATATAATGAGCAAATTTTCTGTTGTAGCTTTATATAAAACTTAATATTTAGATGCTTTCTTAAATCTTGGCCATAAAAAAAACACCCCCTGTCATTTGACAGGGGGTGTTTAGAATAATGAGCTGGCGATGACTTACTCTCACATGGGAAACCCCACACTACCATCAGCGCTAAGAGGTTTCACTTCTGAGTTCGGGAAGGGATCAGGTGGTTCACTCTTGCTATGGTCGCCAGCACAACTGGTATGTCATTACAATAC